>JAVMKL010000268.1:0-2563 GCA_031732875.1 Candidatus Competibacter sp.
GGCGCCGGCGCCGCGCGCCACCGATCAGCACCAGCACGCCGATGGCGGCGGTGAAGACCACGGTCGTTTCGCCGAGCGTATCGTAGCTCCGATAACTGGCCAGCACCGCAGTCACCACGTTGGGAATGCCGATTTCCTTGGGCGAATCCTCGATATAGCGCCGTACCACGTGACGATGGATGGGATTCGCCGGGTCGCCGTAGCGGGGAATGTCCCAAGTACCATAGACCAGCGCCAGGCCCGTGATGGTTATCACGAGCAAGGGCAGCAGCGGTTTGTGGCAGGGGGGTTTTTCGCGGTTCGTGGTCAACGCCAAGGTCCCCAGCATGAACACGGTGGCGACTCCCGCTCCCACCGACGCTTCGGTGAACGCCACATCCACGGCGTCCAGCACCACGAACAGGCTGGCCGATACCAAACTGTAGATGCCAAACAGCATCACCACCGCAAACAGGTTGCGCAAGCGAATAACGGCCACGGCGGTGATCGCCAGCAGGCCGAGCAGGACGATATTTACGAGGACTTCGATGGCGGCGTTTCCTCATGCAAGAGCGGGCGCGGATTTTCGGAATCGTCCAGCGCCGCCCGGGCTAGAGTATGGGTGGCGACAATGCCGGTGAACCAGAGAAACAGAACAATCAGCAATAACTTGACGGCAATCAGAGTCGGACCAGCTTGCAGCATCAATCCCAGAAGGATCAGGCCGGCGCCGAGGATGTCGGTGACTCCGGCCGCGTGCAGGCGGGTATAGAAATCAGGCAGGCGCAGCAGACCGACAGTGCCGACCACGGCGAATAACACCCCGCCGATTAGCGCCAACCAAGCAAGCCAATCAATCAGCATATCCATCACAACTACCCTGCGGTTCGTCTGGAATGTTGCGCGGCCAGCCCATGTCGCCGTAACGAATGAATTTGAGCACCGCGAAGGTGCTGATGAAATTGATGAGGGCATAGACCAAGGCGACGTCGAGAAAATCGGGACGGCCGCTCATGAACCCCAGCACGGCGATGAGCAGCACGGTCAAGGTGCCGAATACGTTGACCGCCAGAATGCGGTCGTAGACGGTGGGGCCGAGCACGGCGCGCGCCAACGCCAACCCCATGCAGACCAGAACGCCGAGGGCCGTGGCCACAAACATCAATCAACTCCTTCCAATTCGGTGACGCGCCGATCCATGCCGCCTTCCAGCAAGATATCGGCCGCCTGCCGCGCCAGGGCGTGGACTTCGAGGGCGTCGCCGCTCAGGTCCGTGGTCACCGTGCCCGGCGTCAGGGTGATGGAATTGGCATAAATCACCCGCGCCCACTCGCTGCGCTGGCTTGGTCGCAAGCCGATCATCATCGGGCGGATCGGCAGCTTGGGGTCGAGAATACACTTGGCGACATCGAGGTTGGCGAGCACGACCTGCCACAATAGCCAAGGCCAGTACGCGATGGCCTGTGGACTCCACCATCGCCAGGACGCCGCGCGCTCGTCGGGATCGCTCGCCTGGACCCGCCGGGCGACGAAAGCCACGAGCGCGCTGGACAGCACGCCAAAGGCCAGCAACAGCGGGTCAGTGAAATAGCCGGATAACAGCAACCACAGGCCAAGGTAGAACAACCACAATCTCAGCATGTACCGCGACACCGCCTCCCGTCGTGATGATGTGGTTCGGGGCAAATGAATGATGTGGCCGGCTTGCCGGCGCATGTGAATTCATTCGGGCAAGGATTCAGCGAGCACGCTCAATTCAGATCGGGGTCCCGGAAATAGCGGGCGCCCCAGTCGGCCTCCACCGATATTCCCTTTTCGTTCAGCCGGTAGACCTTGATGCTGGGATCGCTGGACACGTCGGCGGGCGATCCAGATGCGACAAAACCGCTCAACTTCTTCGGGTCGCGGAACACCAAAACCTGTCGGTAGGGAAGGACCTTGGCCCCGGGCCGAACATCGGTTCGGGCCAATTGCATGTAGGTGGCCTTGCCGCGCCGGTCGAAAACCACACCACGCCCGTGAGTTTCGGCCAGCACCGCATTCAGACCGTTGATCTCGAATACCCCGTAACCAGCGGCCTGTTCGATCTCGCCGCGGGCTTGCGGCTTGAGTTTGTAGAGCTGGTTCAGGGTCTGGGCGCGGACCTTGAGAATGACCTGCCGCTGTTCCTGCTTGGCCTTTTCGCTCAACTTGCTGGCGGGCTGGGGGGTAGTATCCGGGGTTGTGGTCTTCGACGAACTGGCGCAGCCCGCCAATAGGGCCGCCAGCAGCAAGCCGGCGACCGCCAGCCCGCACCAACCCAGTGGGGCTTTCGAACGCCGCCGTTCCAAATCGATCATGAATCTAGTCATCGTCGGCCGATTGCAGGTAAACCGTCACGTCGTAACGGTCGCGCGGGTACAGGGTCCGCGCCTTCTCGTAGGCATTATCCTCGTCGCTGGCAGCCACCGTGTCCTCAACGGTCGGACCGCCGTCGAGCGGAGTGGCATAGACCAGGTAGAGAACCGGACGGCGTCTGGTCGGCTGTCGTTCGTGCATGGCTTCACCTCGGTCGCGCTGGCGCCCGTCCCCGAATTGGGAAATG
>JAVMKL010000269.1:0-15140 GCA_031732875.1 Candidatus Competibacter sp.
CAGCCAAAAATTGTGATATTATACAATATGTTCTGAATGACCTTAAAAGGGCTGGAAGTGCGCGTAAAGGTCCACACCCGTGTAGCGTCCCCCCGGCGCGCCCCCGATGATCTCGACGAGCGCGAAATGGAGATGGTCGCGCATTGTCTTTCCCAAACGGTCTCCCCTGTTGATCCGTTGGCCGGCGCTAAAAGTTGGGCCACCCGTGATGTGCGTATAGAAGCCGCCCATTTTGTCGTTGTCGGACCGCATGAAGAGTTGGGCCCCGTACACCTTACTGCTATCTTTCGAAGGGGTGTGCGGTTGGAATTTGGTGATGTGGCCCGAGAACGCAGCCAAGACCTCCGTGCCTTCCGCGACCCCTAGGTCCATTCCGTACTGGATATACCAGTCCGGCCCCCCATGACCTCCCGAATTGGGGCCACCGAGTCCCCCTTTCCACCCGGAACGGAAGGGGCTGGACAGTTCGATGGTGAACGAGGCTCCGTTTGCCATGGTCATTCTCCTTCTACGAGAGGGGCAGCTGCGCGCCCGACCTCGTAAGGGCCAGGCGACGAACTCCAAGTGCGACAAGTACCTTTCCTTTGCCGAACGATCCCGCTAAAACGGCGCCTGCCACGCGCGAACTTGCAAGTAGAGATGAATGCCCGTGGCGGGGCTCGCTTTTGAGCGGGCCTGTTAGGCTCTGTTCTTTGCTTCCCGATAGGGAACACGGGCCTAGCCCATTTGCGTACCACTATGCATACATGAGTCGACGGCCTTTCGGTTCGGGAATCAAATCACCAAACTCTTCGGCGGTGTCCAACCAAAGTTGGATTGCTTTTTTGGCATTCGCTAGTGCAGATTCGTAGGTTGCGCCGTGAGCCATGCACCCTGGAAGCTCAGGAACATCCGCCAAATAGGCTTGATCTTCGTCGCTCCAAAAAATAATGGTCTCATACTTGAACATCAATCTTCTCCCGCGAGGCGATATTTTATAAGTATGGTACGAACCTGCCGTACTTGATAAGGCTTTGCCTTTCCGTCATCCTCTTGCAAGTTAATTTTCTCTACTATGCCCTCCTTCCTAAACACATGATGACTGCTCCTTGTTCTTTCCTGAAACCCTAGCTTCTTTAGCAGCTCGCATAAATCATCGAAATTGATATTCGCATCAGATGCTCCTCGCAGTATCTTGAGCACTAGCTTGTCAAACTTACTCATGTCATTGCGTCTCGGTGAAAGGCGGAAAAGGGTACTGACCCCTTTTCCCCCCTTTTCCCCCTGACCCCTTTTCCCCCTTGAAATAGCTGCGGGCCGTGTCCGCATCGAGAAGCAAGGCGTCGGCCATGTCGGTTGCCGTCCGACCCTGGCCCAACAGGATAACCGCATTGATCCGATAGGCCTCGCGCACGTCCCGCATGCGGCGGTGCGCCGCCCGCAGTTCGGCTAGTTCTCGGCTGTCGAGGCGATAGTCCTTCATGGGCGAGGAGCTTACCAGAAAAATCCGCCGGTTACCTCGGGCTCCTCAGCCGAAATCTCGTATGTGAGAGGTATAGGCGAATCCAATTTTACTCTGACCCCAATTATTCAACCCCAATCTACCACGCTGACCCCATTGATTCGTGTCCGCATCTCGTCTCAGCTCAACTTTCGAGTGGCCACTAACGGCGAGTATAAATTGGAATTGGCATTCATCTGCTGGCACCCGGGCACGGCGTTGTAGAACGTCTCCCGGCAGGCGGCCTCGGCACCGGGAACTTGATTCCACATGATCACCAACTGGTTCGGTGAGGTGTAGGTGTAGCGGCCAATGTTGTCCGCACGTATCGGCGGGCCACTAACGTTGGACGGTCTTGTTTTGGTGTACTGGACGACACCGTCGGGAGCGAAGAAATAGTAATACGTGTTGCCGTCCCAGACCTTCCACCAGCCGTTCAGCCAGTTCGGGCCGACAGAAGGTGCCGGCTCCCCGGGCGGCGGCTTGAAGGGGCCGTTGGGTGGCGGCAGCTTGTTCGGGTCGGCCCCGCTCGCCATGATCGCCGCCGCGTTCAGCAGCAGCACCCGGTGGCCCTCGTTCTTTTGCCCGTCCCAGCCCGGCACCCTGCACTCCGCCGCGGCCGTGACGAAGTCGCCCGCCCTGATGGCGTTGCACATCTTGGGCGCGCCCCGAAGCCGAAGGCCATAGTTCCAGCTCATCAGGGCGGCCTGTGCCTGCGCGGGGATCGCCGCGAAGTTAGGGAACTCCTGCCCCCTCGAGGCCCAGTAGCCGAGCAGTTTGTTCCGGAGGTCTGACAGCATCTCCTCGCGGATCATTTGGAGCGGTGACGCGTCTCGGTAGGCGCTGAACAAATTGCCCTGGGTCCGGGGCAGATCATTGACCCGGCGGTACTCCTGCAGCATCTCTTCGGGGCTCGCGGGTCGGCCGGTCGCCTTGACTGTGAATATGCGCCGCACGTCGGGGCTGGCGGCTTCGTTCTCACTGAAAAGAGCGTGGCCCACCCCGACGGTCACGTCCTTATTCGGATTCTTGAGAGGCCAGTTATTGTACATAAACGGCGTGTCGCCCTCGTGAGCGATGGTAAAGTTGACTACATACTCAAAGGCCGTAGCGGACATTCCCAGCGGTGGCGGCATCGCGATAACCTCCAAATAAGAACTTGAGAAGCCTAACGCCCGAGCTGATCGGCGGCCAACGGGCGGCTGCGCAGCGGCCGGGTGTTGGACGTCCGGTCGAGCGACATGTTGGGCGTCTTACAGGCCTTTCACGTCCCAAATCTGCTGAACAGGGCCATTACAGTCCCATACCTGTACCTTGGCACCATTGCTGTGCTGATCGGGCGCGTGCACATCCAGACATTTTCCAGCTCCACTTCTTAGAACCCTACGTCTGCCATCCCAGTCCCATGTTTGTTGCGGAGAACCGTTGCAGTCCCAAACTTGCACCTTAGCTCCATTATTCCGCTGATCTGGAGCATGCACGTCAAGGCATTTTCCTACACCACTCTTTATAGCCCGGCCAGCGAACGCCCATGTCTGCTGTATCGTGCCGTTGCAGTCCCACACTTGCACTCTGGCACCATTGTTGTGCTGATCGGGCGCATGCACATCGAGACACTTCCCCACGCCACTCCTGAACTGAATAGGATGAGTGGTGATACCGTCACCGCAAACAGGCTCTACAGACGAAATTCTGTCGTTCCATTCATCGCCAACATATTGAATGGCACTGGCAAAGGTCCTACGCGCTCCCGCAAAATCACGGTGCTCCCAGACTCTAAGCGCACAGCCTGATGAGCATGCAATCGAAGAAATCTTGTCGTTCCATTCGTCGCCAACATACTTGCGGTTCAAACCAACGGGAATTTCTCGCCGTCTTCCATTAAAGCTTTCGTGTTCATAGTAAAAGCAACCCTCGAATGGAACATCCGGGCCTGCAGACGTTCCAATCGCTGGTTCTTGTGCACGACTCCGTACCGGACTAAATGCCGTGATCGTGAGAATGGCTATTGCACCACCAATAAACAGCTGAGCCATAAGACTTTCGTTCTTCATGAGGGAGCTCCTTTGGTTACGTGGTCTTGGAGGGGGCGTGCGGGAGCTTGCGACGCCCAACGGGGCGGCGGATGAGCCGCGCAGGGTGGGAAAGCCGCAGGCTTTGCCGCCCGGAGTCGGCTCGATCCGCTGGTTGTGCGGCGCGAAGCGCCCTACAACCAGCGGATGCCATCCGCCGCCCCGTTGTCGCGGGCGCGAAGCGCCCGCGACAACAAGTGATTATACGGTTTCCGCTTATCATACAGCCCTTCGGAGAGAGCTACAGGTTGACGGCGTCCCCGACATGGATGCGGATATCAATAAATTCTTACAACACATTGATTGTAAAGCAACGTAATGAGTCGGTATCCACGTCTCAAGCGTCGGCTATCCGTTCGATCCGGGGTGATAAGCGGTTTCCGTTTATCTTGCGGCCGCTCCCGTAACGGGGTTGTTTCTTTCGCCTCCATTCGGGGCCTGCAATCTCGCTATCCCGTCGCTCCATTCCCCCCGCTTGCGGCGTGCGCCCGACGGCTCGTTCGCCGGTCCGGCCCGGGGCGAGTTCCCGATGATCGCCGCGATCCCGTTGCACCTCGGCCCGATCTCATTACAGATCGTATTTTGAAATGACAGTATAGCTCGTGTTGGAATAGGATCAAGGCATGTGACCGGCGTTGCCCGATCTTTCGCCCCGGCCGGGCGGTTCGGGGCTATATACTTCGGGGCGCGCGGCCCGGCGTTCGCCCGGCACCGCGCCACCGCGCCGGAACAACGCACCACAACGCAAACCTCACCGCCCGTCGCGCCGGGATCGGACGGGGCGATAACATCCGTGGACAGAATGAAGACCTCCGCACGTTGCCCCTGCGGCGCCGATCTGCCTTATGCCGCCTGCTGCGGCCGATTTCTGGACGGCGGTCGGCGCCCGGAGACGGCCGAAGCCCTGATGCGCTCGCGCTATGTAGCCCATGTCCTGGGCCGGGCGGACTATAGCGCTCCTGTCTGATTTGTGGAGTCACCGTTTCGAACCACCCCGGCGCTTCGCGCCACCCCTCCTTATCCAAGGAGGGGAAATTCCACAACTGGAATAGGAACGCTATATCTGTTGCGGACCTGGCATCCGGCCACCCGGCCCGCAACGATCGATCAGGAGGGTGAATTGGTGCATTGGCTGGGTTTGAAAGTGGTCCATGTTGCGGCGGGTGGTTCCGAGGACGCGCAGGGGATCGTGGAGTTTGTCGCCCGCTACAAAATCGCCGGTCGGGCGCACCGGCTGCGTGAAATCAGCCGGTTCGCGTGGGAAGACGGCCAGTGGTTCTATAGGGGTTTTAAGTTTTAAGTTTTAAGTTAAAAATCAAAATGTTATTGTTGAGTATTGTCCGGTTCTTCATTGGGAAGGCTATATTGGGACGTCGTGAAGGAATAGTCCGGCTTCAAGCCCGTACATGTAATAATATTGGGCATGTCCGATCAACGAACCCCGGTTCGGGTTTGCAACGGTTTACAACGGTTGGATACCCGCCCCCTCGCCTCCGCTGCTCCGCCCTGAAGAGGAAACCGACATGATCGCGCTCGTCGTGAATGGCCAGAAGCACGAAGTCGACGCGCCCCCCGACACGCCGCTGTTGTGGGTGCTGCGCGACAACCTGGGACTCACCGGAACCAAATACGGCTGCGGCGTGGCGGTCTGCGGCGCCTGCACCGTCCTCGTCAACGGCAACGCGATGCGTTCCTGCGTGTTGCCGGTCTCGGCGGTCGCCGGCAGCCGGATCACCACCATCGAAACCACCGACCACCGGATCGTCCAAACGCTGCAACAAGCGTGGGTCCAGCGGGAAGTATCCCAGTGCGGCTATTGCCAGCCGGGCCAGATTCTGAGCGCGGCGGCGCTGCTGGCCGGCAATCCAAAACCGACCGACGCCGACATCGACGCGGCGCTGTCCGGCAATCTGTGCCGCTGCGCCACCTATGGCCGGATTCGCGCCGCCGTCCACGACGCGGCCAAAACCCTGGGGGCCTGAGCCATGAACCCGATCGACAACCCCGACCGTCGAACCTTTCTGAAAGCCGGTGCCGCGCTCGGCACCGGCCTGACCCTCGCTTTCCATCTGCCGGCCGGCCGCGCTGCCCGGCAAACCGCCGCACCCGCCACCCCGTTCGCCCCCAACGCCTTCCTGCGCATCGCCCCGGATAACACCATCACCGTGCTGGTGAAACATCTGGAGATGGGTCAGGGAGTCTACACCGGCCTGCCGACGCTGGTCGCGGAGGAGCTGGAGGCGCCCTGGGAATGGATTCAGGTCGAATCGGCGCCGGCCGACGCCAAGCTCTACGCCAACCTGGCCTGGGGTGGGACCGCGCAGGGGACCGGCGGCAGCACCAGCGTAACCAACTCCTGGGATCAGTTGCGCCAGGCGGGCGCCACGGCGCGCGAGATGCTGATCGCCGCCGCCGCCGCCCTGTGGGGAGTGGAACCCGGCACCCTCAAGGCCGAAAACGGCGCCGTCGTTCATCCCCAATCCCAACGCCGGGCCAGTTACGGCGAGTTGGCCGCCAAAGCCGCCGAATTGACTCCACCTGAAAACGTAAAGCTGAAAGCGCCCGCCGACTGGAAAATGATCGGCAAGAACCTGCCGCGCAAGGACGGCCGAGAGAAAGCCAACGGTCAGGCCCAGTTCGCCGGCGACCTCAAGTTGCCCGGCCTGCTGACAGCGCTGGTAGTCCGTCCGCCGCTGTTCGGCGCGAAGGTCAGCAGCGTCAAGGCCGACGCCGCCCGCGCGGTGCCGGGAGTCAAGGCGGTGGTGCAGATTCCACAGGGCGTGGCGGTGGTCGCCCGCGATTTCTGGGCGGCCAAGAAGGGCCGGGACGCGCTGGTCGTCGAATGGGACGAAAGCGGCGCGGACAACGTGTCCAGCGACGCGCTGCGCGAACGCTATCTCGAACTCGCCAAAACGGCGGGCCAGGTCGCGACGGATCGCGGCGATGCCGCGCAGGCGCTGAGTCGGGCGGCCAGGACGCTGGAAGCCACCTTCACCTTCCCCTATCTCGCCCACGCCCCGCTGGAGCCGCTGGTCTGCGTGGCGTGGCTGAAGGACGGTGCCTGCGAGATTTGGGCGGGTTCCCAATCGCAGACCTTCGATCAGGCCATCGCCGCGAAAATCGCCGGCATCGCCCCGGAGCAGGTTACCATTCATACCCTGCTGGCGGGAGGCAGCTTCGGTCGCCATGCCAACCCGACGGCGGATTACATCGCGGAGGCGGTGGCCACCGCCAAGGCGACCCGCGAACTGAACGCGCCGATCCGGTTGATGTGGACCCGCGAGGACGACATCAAGGGCGGCTACTATCGGCCCTTGTTCGTGCATCGCCTCGCCGCCGGTCTGGACGCCCAGGGCAAGCCGACGGCCTGGCTGCAACGCATCGTCGGCCAGTCGATCATGGCCGGGACGCCGTTCGCGGGCATGATCAAGAACGGGATCGATCCGACCTCGGTCGAAGGCGCGTCCAACCTGGCCTACGCGATTCCCAACCTGCGCGTGGAGCTGCATTCCCCCCAGGTCGGCGTTCCGGTGCTGTGGTGGCGCAGCGTCGGCCACACGCACACCGCCTTTACCACCGAAGTTTTCATCGACGAACTCGCCGTCGCCGCCGGCCAGGACTCCTACGAATACCGCCGCGCGCTGCTGGCCGACCATCCCCGCCACCGGGCGGCGCTGGAACTGGCGGCCGAAAAAGCCGGTTGGGGCGCGCCGCTGCCCAAGGGTCGGGGTCGGGGCATCGCCGTACACGAGTCGTTCCATTCCTTCGTCGCCCAGGTCGCCGAAGTGACCGTGCAGCCGGACGGAAATTTCAAGGTGGATCGGGTGGTCTGCGCCGTGGATTGCGGGGTGGCGGTGAATCCGAACGTCATCGCGGCCCAGATGGAAGGCGGCATCGGTTTCGGTCTGACGGCGGCGCTGCACGGCCGGATCACCCTCAAGGACGGCCGGGTGGAGCAAGGCAACTATGCCGATTACCCCCTGCTGCATATCGGCGAAATGCCCGAGGTCGAGGTTCACATCGTTCCGAGCGAAGCGCACCCCACCGGCGTGGGCGAACCAGGGGTCCCGCCGATTGCGCCGGCGGTCGCCAACGCGCTGTATGCCGCCACCGGCAAGCGGGTGCGCCACCTGCCCATCGATCCGGCGGCGCTCAAAGCCTGAAGCCATGGACAGCCAGGATATCGCCGTCCTGCGGCGGGCGGTCGGCTGGCTGGCAGCGGGACGGCGGGTGGCGCTGGTGACGGTGGTCGCCACCTGGGGCTCGGCGCCGCGCCCGGTCGGGGCGCTGCTGGCGCTCGACGAGGACGGCCAGCCCTGCGGTTCGGTGTCGGGCGGCTGCGTCGAGGACGATCTCGCCGCCCGGCTCCGCGCCCGCTTCCCCACCGGGTGCGAGGTGGTGAAATACGGGGTGACGGCCGAGGACGCGCGCCGTTTCGGCCTGCCCTGTGGTGGAACGCTGCAACTGGTGGTGGAACCGCTGGCCGGGGTCGATGCCCTGCGACCGGCGCTGGCGGCGCTGGAGCGCGGCGAACTGCTGGCGCGGCGGGTGCGGCTCGCCGACGGCGCGGCGAGCTTCCAGCCGGCGACGCCGGAGGACCGCCTGACCTTCGACGGCGAGGTGCTGACTCAGGTCTTCGGCCCGCGCTGGCGCCTGCTGATCGTCGGCGCCGGCCAGATTGCCTTTTACCTGGCGTCCATGGCGCAGGCGCTGGATTATCGGGTGCTGGTCTGCGACCCGCGGGCGGAGTACGCCCGGGAGTGGACCGTGGCCGGCGCGGAACTGCTGCCGGGCATGCCCGACGATGTGGCGCGCGCCATCGCGCCCGACCGGCGCACCGCCATCGTCGCCCTCACCCACGATCCGAAACTGGACGACATGGCCTTGATGGAGGCGCTGAAATCCGACGCGTTCTATGTGGGCGCCCTCGGTTCGGCCGCTACCACGGCACGGCGTCGCGAGCGTTTGGCCCTGCTGGACGTGACGCCTGAGGAATTGGCCCGCCTGCGCGGTCCGGTCGGCCTGCTGATCGGCAGCCGCACCCCGCCGGAGATCGCGGTGTCGATCCTGGCCGAACTGACGGCGTTGCGCCACGGTATCGTGCTGGCGCCCGTTGGCCCGCGCGCCGCTGGCGCGGCGGCCGGCATCGCGGTCCCCTCGTGAAACAGGGCATCCTGCTCGCGGCAGGCTTTTCCCGGCGTTTCGGCGCGAACAAGTTGCTCCAACCCCTGGCCGACGGCGTTCCCATGGCGCTGGCCGCTGCCCGCCGCCTGCGCGCCGCCCTGCCCGAGGTACTGGCGGTCGTCCATCCCGGCGATCCGGAGCTGGCCGAGCTATTGGAGCGGGACGGCTTTCCGGTCGCGGTCTGCCCGCGGGCGCAAGACGGCATGGGCGCCAGCCTCGCCTGGGCGGTCGGACAGACCGCGCGGGCGGACGCCTGGATCGTCGCCCTGGCCGACATGCCTTTTATCGAGCCCGCGACCATCGCCCGGGTGGCCGACGCTATCGAACCGCCCGCGACGCTGGCCGCTCCGGTGTTTCGCGGGCGGCGCGGGCATCCGGTCGGTTTTGGCCGCGCGCATTTCGAGGCGTTGGTCGGCTTGACGGGGGATGAGGGCGCCCGGGCGATCCTGCGCCGCCATGCCGGGCAGGCGCGGTGGCTGGCGTGCGAGGATCCGGGCACCGTCGCGGACGTCGATACGCCCGCCGATCTTCAGGCGGCGATGCGCCGGCTATCCACCACGTGATGCCAGCGTTTCGATCAGGAACAGGATTTCGGCGGCCATCGTGTAGTGCAAATCTGGCGCGTCGGAGAGGGTGCGGTCGCGGCTGCCGGCGATGATGGCTTGGAGGGCGCGGATGAAAGTGCGCAGTGATCCGATCGCGTTTGGATGAGCGGCGAGTTGCTGGAGGAGGGACACGGCGGCGGCCGGGTCGCCGGCGCGCAGGGACTGGGTCACGGCGAGGCTGATGCGGCCTTGGCCGGAGTGGTCCTCGCCGCCGTCGCGGCGGTAGGCGAGGTAGCAGGCAATGGCCTTGCGGTTCGCCTCCGCGGCGGCGGCCGGGTTGCCGGCGTCCGTCTCAATGTTGGCGAGGATGGACCAGGTCTTCCACAACTCAACCGCGTGGCCGAACTGCGCTTTGCACTTGATCGCCCGGCGGATTTCCTGCCGTGCTTCGTCCAGGCAGTGGAGCTTGCGCAGGGCGTCGCCGAGATTGCTATGCGCGATGCCTTCATTCGCCACATCACTGATCTCAACAAACTTGTCTGCGGCTTGCCGAGAAAAATCCTTGGCTTCCTTCGGGCGGTCGAGGACATACATATACAAGTGTCCCAATTGCCCGAGCGTGCGCGCCTGCCCAGCGGCATTACCAAGCCGCACCTCGATCACGAGCGCTTGCAGGTAGGCGTCCTCTGCCGCTTCCGGCTGTCCCGCGTCCTGATACGCCATGCCGGTCTGATGCCAGACTGTGGCGACGGAGCCCGGCTCGCCCAAAGCGGTGAACCGCTCGCGCGCTTCGGCATACGCCGCCAGCGCCTCCGGGTAGCGGCGCTGCCCCAGGCGGACGGTCCCAAGCTGGATATTGCCGACGGCGACATCGCGGTCGGCACCGAACTGCTCAGCGTGGTGGATATATTCTTCGTAGGCCGCCGCCGCCTCGTCGAGCCGGCCCAGGCGGAGAAGACAAGTGCCTTGTTCCGCGAAGCAGACGAACACCATCCGTTCCACGACTTTGTTGGCGCGCTTCTTGGTGATGGCTTCGAAACGCTGGCGAGCCTCGTCCAATAGCAGCAAAGCTTGTTCCGAGCCTCCAGTCATAATCAATACGCGGGCCAGGGTAAAATGAGCCGCTGCCAGATCGTAACTGGCCTCGAGATAAGCCCCCTCGCCCGCCGCCTGGGCGCGTTGGAGCAAGGCTTGCGCGCCATCGAACGCCTCGCGCAACCGCCCGCCGGCCCACTGCTGCTCGATGCGGGTCTGTGCCGCCTCGAACTGGGCGTGATTCCAGGCGGCGCCCAGCGCTACCGCAGCCGCGTCGCGTATCTGCCCCACGCGCGCCAGTAGCCGTGGTTTGCCGGCAACTTCCAGCAAGCGATAGAGCGAGGTGGTCAGTTTAATCGTCGCCCCTGCGTTCCCCGCACGCTGCACGAGGTCGAGCAGCGCAAACAGATTCGGCAGATCCAGCACCGTCAGTGTCGCCGCGATCTCGGTATTCTGGCTCCACTGCAGCACGAGAAATCCGACATGTGCGTGCATCGCCTTGATCCAGCAGGCGGTCAGCGCCTCGCGCTCCGCCGTGTCCATCCGCGCCCGCAGGTAGGGACAGAGCGCGGGATTGAGCTTGAGATAGTTGAAGCGATTCAGCGTCGCTAGCCCCGTCTGGACCAGTTCGTTGGCGAGGGAAGCCAAATCAAGTTCCTCGGACTTCACAGTCCGCTTCCTTTGCCACAATTGGGAAAGCCACTCCGTCCAACGCGGTTTCTGTGAGAGCATCATCTTGCGCAGCACATCCAGATTAACACCGCCGTGAAACACCCCGAGCACGCGCGCCCGGTCCCGGTTCGCGGGCGACAGGCGGCGCAGGGACAGTTCGACGCTGGCGAAGACCGAGTGCTCCCGGCTGCCGGGAAAACGCTGCTCCATCTCCGCCATCAGCTCGACCAGCGATTCGCGGGTAGCCGCGACGCCGCGCTCCCGCAATGCTGGAGCCAGCAGCGCCAGGGTGCGGGCGTGGCCATGAACGGCGTCCACGAGTTGTTCGATCTCCTCGCGGGCGGCATCGCTGGAACCGCCATCCCCACCGGCGGCGTTCAGCACCCGCTCGATCAGCTTCACCGCATCCTCGCGGGCGAGTTGGTGCAATTCCCCCTGATGCCGTGGGTTGGCGAACGGTGTAGGCAGCGCCTCGCGGCTGGTGAAGATGAGCCGCGTGTTGCCTTGGGCGTTGAGCCGGGTACAGAGCTTCAGGATCGCGTCCAGTTCGCAGTGCAGGTCGTCGGTAAGCGCGGCGGGCGTCTCTTCGGCCAGAAACGGCGGCAGCAAAACGCTCTCCATGTTGTCCACCACCAGCAGGGTCGGCTGTTCGACCAGCGCGCGTTCGACCGGCAGAATCGCGTGTTCCAGGTCGGGGAAGGTGGCGACGGAGTAATCCTTCCCGACCAGTTGGCGACCCAAGGCATCGAGCACCGCCCGGACATGGCTGTGTATCTCGACCGAAACGAACGCGGCGCGGCGCATCTGCTGCGAGCGCACCAGCCAGCCGGCGAACTCGGCGGCGAGCGCGGTTTTGCCTTCGCCGCCCTGGCCGCGGATGACGGCGTAAGGGTGTCCCCTCACCCCCGGCCCCTCTCCCGAGGGGAGAGGGGAGAAAAGAAGGCGCTGCAGGGCGAGGAGTTCGCGGCTGCGGCCGACAAAGCCGGTCTCCGGTTCCTTCGGTAGTTCGCCGAGGCGGGCCGCGAGTTGCTTCTGAAAATCCGCCACGGTCTGCTTGGCGGGCGCCATTTTGAAAAGCTGCGGGTCGTCCTTTTCCTGAAACAGCACCGGCACGAACCAATCTTCCAGCCGGAACTCGCCCGCGCCGAAGACGCGCCCGCGAAACGTGTCGTCCTTCAACGCCCGCTGGCCGGCCAGCATGGCGTCGCCCACCCGCTTGCCCCCGGCCAGCGCCCGGTAAAACGCCGCGACGAAGCGGCGCGCGGTCTCGACCAGCACGCTGTGGCTCATGGCGACCACGGAAGCGACGCCGACCTTCAGCAGCTCGGAGGCGACGGATTCGGACGCCTGCGCGGCTTGCGCGCTCTGGCAGGCTTCGAGAAAGACCAGCGGGATACGGTGATCGCGCAGCAGCGATTCGAGGCCCGTGCCGTGCTCTGTGCTGTCCTTTGTGTAGACGGTGATGTGCCGGCGCTTCTCCAGCTTGCCGGTGTCCTGCGGATGCTCGAAGCACAGCCCGCCGAGACCGACGCGGCGGTCGTAGACGCCGTGACCGTCGAAGTGGACGACGTGATAGGGCTGTTTTTGATTGCGGGCGCGGTCCAGTTCGTCGCGCAAGGCCGGCAGCGTGGGCGGATCAAGGACGTGAATCTTGACCAAACCGGGCAGGGATTCCATCGCCTCCACCAGCGGCAGCGCGCTGGCGCGGTGGTCGAGGTAGCCACAGGCGTCGTCCTCCGGCCGGGCGGTAACCAGCAGGATGCGGATGGGCGCCGCGACCGC
This sequence comes from Candidatus Competibacter sp., assembly GCA_031732875.1. Classification (GTDB taxonomy): domain Bacteria; phylum Pseudomonadota; class Gammaproteobacteria; order Competibacterales; family Competibacteraceae; genus JAVMKJ01. The sequence continues at coordinate 12,771 of JAVMKL010000269.1, forward strand.
CGCGACGTCGAGGCGTTTCGTGTTGGGAAGGCGGCGGCGTACCCGCGTGGGTTTCGCGCCCTGGAACAGATAGGCATCGCCGCCGTGAAGCAGCTCCCACGGCAGACCGAGCAGGAGGGTGGCGGCTTCCTTGGCCGCGAGCGCGTCGGCCGCGGGCGCGCCGGCTTCGAGCGCGGCATTCACATGGACGGAGAAGCGACGGCCGGCATGACCGTCGATCGCCGCCCATGCCTCCATGACGTTCGCGGTGTGGGCCAGCGGCATCGCTGCTTCGTACAGGAGTTGCCCCCACCGCACGAGATTCTCCTCCACCTTGCGCGCGCGGTCCCGGAAGTAGCGGCTCGGCCAGACGGCGTATTTCTCCAGATACCAGCGCAGTTCCCCCGCCTCAATCGGACCGATGGGCGCGATGAAGCGCCACGGCTGCTCGCTGGCGACTTCGCGCTGGCCCGGCATGGCCGGTTCGTAGACCAGCCGGGCGCGGGCGGACGGGCAACGCATGCCGTCCCGCTCGTGGAATTTCAAGTCGGTGAGTTCGAGGACCAGTTCTTCCAGCGGCTCGGCTTTGGGCTGCGGCGTGGGCGCCACGTCGGCGGGGAGCCGCTTGCCCATGGCGACGAGGATGGGGTTCATCGCCGCCTCGACGCCGCCGGCAGCACTGCTCACGGGGAGGTAAACCGGTTCCTCGTCGAAGAATTGCTCCAGCACGCCGAGTTTGACGCCGCTCAGCGACAGCGGGATGACCGGGAACTGGTCCTTGCCGCGCTGTTTTTGCAGGTCCAGCGCGTGGCGCAATTCCTTGCCGACCCATTTCGACTGCAAGGCATCAGTGCTGACCACGACGGCATAGGCCGCGGCTTCTTCGATGGCCTTCTGAATTTCCGGCCAGAGCGGATCGCCGCCGCGCAGCTCGCGCGAGTCGATCCACGCCTCCTGTTTGAGGTCGGCGAGCGTCCAGCGCAGTTCGCGCACGAAACCGTCGTCTTGCGAGCTGTGGGAGATGAAGAGTTTAGTCATCAGCGACGGGAACCGAAACCGCGCGGTGGACCGAAGCGTTGTTGGACCGCTTTTCAATCTTCAACTTCCCGGCTCCTGGCACGAGCGATTCAGAAACTGCACAAAAACCCCCTCTCCCTGCAGGAGCGGCGCGGTCGTTCCGCGAGCGGGGGGCGTCAGCCCCCTGTTTCCCGGAACGCGGCAAGGCGTCGGCGATAGCGGCGGGTACGAAAACAGCGGACTCACGTCCGCCGCTCGCCGGCGACCCCAAGGCGATATCGGTTGGCGCGGCATCGTGGGGTATGCCATGCGTATCCTGCGGAGTTTTTATCAATCGGTCGGTTAGCCTTTATACAGCCTCTCAATTTCCGGTATCAGTGTGAGTAGATTCGGCTGCGTGAAACTCATCCCCGGAGCTGGAACACGATGATGCTTGATGTCTGGCGGAATGTGCTGGTCATGGGGATGAGTGCTTTGGAGAAGTGGGTCATCGGGGTGCGGTTGCGAGTCATACCAATACAATTTCTCGTCGTCTCGCCAGACTTCATAGCCGTACTCATCGATTACCATCGGCAGACAATCATAGATGAGCCGTTCGCGCACTACCAATCGAATTCCGTGATCAAAGAAAAGCTCACCCGCGACTCGGGCCAGTGATAGACCGCGTCGAATGAAGGTAATGGTCGAGCGGCGCACGGCCGGGAATCGCTCGGCGAGCGTGTACAGGAAAAGTTCATAGTCTTCCGGGGTGCGGAAATGCTCGCTCACACAGCTGCCTGGATTAATCCGACCAGACTGGGAGCATTGCGCTGAAGGCGCTGAACTTCGTTGCGATAGTCGGCTTGTCGTGCCAGCCAAGTTCGGTAGACGCTCGCCCATTCTCCGAAATCCAACGTCCAACTATCGTCTTCGGGCTCTTCACCATTCATGTAGGCCGGGTAGAACGTTTCGGAACGAAGACCATACTTGCGCTCGAATGCAAGCAGTTCCTCTTCCAAAGCATGGATATCGGCCAGCAATTGGCGGAGTTTCATATCGCACCTCCGACCCGGTTATACATCTATTGTGGTCTGGTTGATGTCAATGATCTTGGGTTTCAGTATCGCATCAAGCCGTTCAACATCCAAATTCACCGAGTCTTGTAGGGTGAGCACCGAATCTTTTCGCCTTTCGCGCTACCGGTGCTATTCCAGCGTCTCGATCAGAAACAGGATTTCGGCGGCCATTCCATAGTTCAGATCAGGCGCGGCGGACGCCGTCCCGCTGGTGGAACTTCAGGTCGGTGAGTTCGAGCACTGGTTCTTCCAGCGGCTCGCCCACGCCGGGGAGCGCTGAACCGCCTACGGCGCGGTCCAGTAATGGCGATACTCCCGC
>JAVMKL010000270.1:0-15015 GCA_031732875.1 Candidatus Competibacter sp.
AATACAGCGTGCCGCCCACGACGCCGCCGGCCTCGTCGGCAATGCGCTTGATCAGACGCGGGTCGCTCGTGTTTTCCACGAACAGCGCCCGCGTCCCCTCCTTTTTGATTTGGCGGATCAAGGTGGCGATCTGTTTGGCGGACGGCTCGTTTTCGGTGTTCAGTCCACCGGGGCCAGAAATTCGACCCCGTAGGCCGCGCCGAAGTAGCCGAAGGCGTCGTGGGAGGTGATGACGCGCCGCTTGGCGGGGGGAACGGCCGTCAGTTGCGCGCATACCCACTGGTCGGTTTCCTGGAGTTGCGCCCGATAGGTTTCACCGCGTCGCCGATAAGCCTCGGCGCGGGTCGGATCGGATCGGCTTTGGCGAGGGCGGCGGTGATAGTCGCAGATTGTCCGGCGTCAACACCTCGGCGGTCTGGCCCCAGGCGATGCCGGAGCGGGCCAGCAGCAGGGTTTCGGGGAAAAGGGCGCGGACCTGCTCCAGTATCGTGCAACACGGCGATCACGGTGCGTTGCTCGGCGTGCCAGGCATGCACCACGTCGAGCAAATTCGCCGTGGTCCGAGTATCGATGGTGGTGAAGGGCTCGTCCAGCAGAATCAGCCGGGCATCCTGCAACAGCATCCGCGCGAACAGCACGCGCTGAAACTGACCCGCCGACAGGCTGCGGATCGGGCGTCCCCGAAAATCCGCCAGCCCCACCGCCGCCAGCGCGGTGATCGCTCGGTTTTCCAGTTCGGCCGTGACCGCGCCGAGCGGGCCGATGCGTCGCCAGTGGCCCAGCAACACCATGTCCAGGACGGTAATCGGAAACTGGTGGTCGATCTGGGCTTGCTGGGGCAGATAGGCGATGTCGGATCGCTTCAGCGCCGCGTGATCGATCCGGCCGGTGGTCGCCGGCAACAGGCCTATGATCGCTTCGAGCAAGGTGCTAATTCTCGAATTCAGTCAAGCGGAGCGCGAACGTGAGCTATTCCACGCGGCAACGCGAAGTGATTCTGGGCATTCTGCGCCAGGCGGGCCAGCCGCTGACGGCGCAGGAAATCCGCGAGCGGGCGAGCCGGGACAGCGCGGGAGTCGGGCTGGCGACGGTGTATCGCGCCCTCAAGGCGTTCATGGCGCGGGGCGAAATCGCCCAGGTCGAAATTCCGGGCACGGCTCCCCGCTACGAGCCGACCGACCGGGGCCATTACCACCACTTCATTTGCCAGCATTGCCGGCAGGTGTTCGACCTACCGGGCTGCGTCCACGATCTGGAGGTGCTGGCTCCCCAGGATTTTCAGGTCGAGCGGCACGAAATCGTGTTGTATGGGGCGTGCGCGAGTTGCGCGGAGCTTGATCCGGCGGTCAACTTGGGTCAACGAGAGGCGTAAGTAGTTGTATAAAATAATTTAAGTTCCGGGCCATCCCAAATTGCAGCGCTGGCGCAAGCTCTGCGGGAAGACTTCCTCCACCGCCCGGATCAAGCCCGGGGCCCCATCGGTGGCGACCAGCACCAGATCGTTCATCCCTCGCGCCTTGAGATCGCGCAAGCATTCGCGGGCACGCATCTCGACCACCGGCCGTTCCAGTTCCTCGGTCCGTCCGGACAGGGCGTGCTTGACCTCGCTGGCCCACGGTTCGGCCATGCCCGTCACTGCGGCACGGCAAACTCCACGATCCCCTCGGCCGTCTTCAGCCGTCCAAGACGGTTGCCGTTGCGGTACCCGGCCGGTTCGCCTCGTTCGTAATACCCCGGCCCCATGGCGTCCGCGATCTCGGTTTCCAAGGCTTTCTCGACGATCAACCGCACCGCGTCGCGCAACAAGGCGCTTTTGTCGAAATCACCACGCAAGACCTCGGCGATCTGTTTGTGCGTCTGCTTGCTTGCCGGTATTCTGACCATTGGAATGCTCCTCCTGAGTTGGTCGGTTCCAACGCCTGCCACAGCGTTCGATTCGGTAGGATGCATCCCGCTCCCTCACTTTTCCAGCAAGTTTAAGACTTCACTGGAGGAGCGTCCGAATGATGTTCGCGCGCTTTCGACGCAGCATCGCCGCCTGGCTGGCGATGCTGAGCCTTGCCGGTGCCGCCTTTGCCGAGGAATTGGTCATCCCCGGCAGCGGCAATCCGGAATATGTCTTGACGCAACTCGCCAAGGTGTTCAACCAACAGCAGAGCCAGCACACCGTATCGATGCCGACATCGACCGGAACCGCCGGCGCGCTGCGCGATGTCGGAGCGGGGACAGCCAGCCTCGGACGAGTCGGCCGGCCGCTCAAGGAAGACGAGCGCAAAAAAGGCATCACCTACGTCGCGCTCGGACGCGACCCGGTGGTGTTCGCGGCGGGAGCGGGCGTTACGGTGCGCAATATCACGCCGGCGCAGGCGGTGGATGTCTACAGCGGCAAGCTGACCGACTGGCGCGAACTGGGCGGCGACCCCGGTCCCATCCGGGCCATCGGACGCGAGCCGACCGATGCGTCCCGGCAAGCGATCATCCGCTCGATCAAACCGTTCGAGAACATCGTATACGGCGAGAACGTCAAGGTCGTGCATCTCGACCCGGAGTTGATCGCATTGCTCGACCGGTTTCCGACCAGCCTCGGCGTCCTCAACAGGTCGGCTCTCAGCGCCTGCGCCAGCAAGGTCGTTTATCTGGCGCTCGATGGCGTCGAGCCGACGGCGGAGAATCTGGAAAAAGGGCTCTACCCGGTGTGGGTGGAACTCGGCTTGATCTACAAGCCCGATGCGTTGACGCCAGCGGGCAAGGCGTTTCTCGAATTTGTCCGATCGCCCGCCGGCGAACGCATCTTGCGCGAGCACGGCGTTTTGCCCGCCGTCTCCAAAAACTGACCGGCCTCGGCCGGCGTGCCGCGCATCGCGGCGAGCATCCAACCCTTGAGCGTAAAGGCGCACGGTCGATGAAGTTTCGCCTCGACACCAGCATGACGCTGGTCTTGGTGTTCGCCCTGCTGGCGGCGCTCTCGCAATGGGTTGCCTACCAGTTATCGAGCGATCTGCTGGGCACGACGGTACGCGCGCGAGAAATCGACAAGATCGATACCATCGGCCGCGTCATCGAACGGTTGATCGCGCAACAGGGCGCACGCCTCCAGCAGTTCGCGCGACTGTTAGCGGCCAACAGCGAGCTATCCTCCGGACTCGCGCGCGAAGAGCCGGACCGCGTCGCGATGATCGCGGCGTTTTTTGACCGCCTCCAGGACATTTCCAGAGTGGATATTCTGGAGGTCACCGACGATAAGGAAATCGTGGTCTATCGAGCCCACGATCCGACGCGCCGGGGTGATCGCGCCACGGCGTGGGGAGTGTACGAAGCCTTGACCGGCGGCAGCTTGCTGGTCAGCGCGCTCGGTTCGCGGGGCGTCGAGATTCGCGCCATTGAGCCCTTGCGGGCCGAGGGCAAAATCGTCGGCACGCTGAGCGCCGGCCTATACCTGGACGAACGGTTTATCAAAACCTTGAGTCGCGAAGTGAGCGCAGATCTGGCGCTCGTGTTGCGTTCCGGTCGGGCGGTGGCTTCAAATTCCGCGCTTCTCGCCAATCCGGATTCCCAAGCCGTGATCGAGGCATTCGAGAAGAAGATACCCATTTACCGCGAAGATACCGCTTCGCGCCAGACTCGCGTATTCCTGCCGATACTCCTCGTCGATCAAGCTTTCGTGATTCTGGTTCAACTCGACAGCACCTCGGCTTATCGGTTGCTGGATCAGGGCTTGCGACGTTCGGCGGCCTATGCGGCGCTGATTTTGGCGGGGAGTATCCTGCTCGGAATCCTGACCTTGCGTTTCGTCATGCGGCCGTTGCGCGGACTGCGCGCGCAGGCCGAACGAACCGCCGTCGAAATCACCGGCGAACCCATTTCGACCGCAAACCGGGACGAAATCGCCGCCATCGTTGGAGTGTTGGAAACACTGACCGAGCGCCTGGTCAAGCGCAACCGGGATCTGGCCGAATCCAAAGCGGCAGCCGAATCGGCGAATCTCGCCAAGTCGCAGTTCCTGGCCACCATGAGCCACGAGATTCGCACGCCGATGAACGGCGTCCTGGGCATGGCGGAATTGTTGCGAGGATCGGGGCTGAACGCCCAGCAGCGACGGTTTGCCGACACCATTCTGCACTCGGGCCAGGCGTTGCTGGCGGTTATCAACGATATTCTGGACTTTTCCAAGATCGAAGCGGGCCGCCTGGAACTGGAAAGCGTAGCTTTCGACCCGAGGGAACTCATCGAGGAAATCGCCGCGCTGTTGGCCGGGCGGGCGCTCCACAAGGGTCTGGATCTGCTGGTCGATCTGCCTGCGGATCTACCGGGCGTGCTGCAAGGCGATCCGACCCGGCTGCGGCAGATCCTGGTGAACCTGGCGGGTAACGCCATCAAGTTCACCGAGCAGGGCGAAGTAGTGATCCGGTTGCGGCTGCTGGAACGAGGCGCCCAAACGGTGCGGTTACAGATAGCGGTGAGCGACACGGGAATCGGGATTCGGCCGGCGGATCAAGCAAAAATCTTCGAATCGTTTACCCAGGGGGACGGTTCTACCGCCCGCCGTTTTGGCGGGAGCGGACTGGGGCTGGCCATCTCCAAACGGCTGGTGGGACTGATGGGCGGCGAAATCCGCATCGAGAGCGCGCCGGGCGTCGGTTCGACCTTCTGGTTCACGCTGACGTTGGCCCGTGTCGAGGCGGTGTCGCGTTCGACCGAACTGCCTCGCGTCGATTTGCAAAATGTGCGGGTGTTGGTGGTGGACGACAACATCACCAACCGCGAAATTCTGCATCATCGGTTGACTGGCTGGGGAATGCACGAGACCGGCGTCGCGAGCGGGGCCGAAGCGCTCGCCGTTCTGCGCCAGGCCACCCAAGCAGGCGCGGCCTACAATCTCGCCATCCTCGACTGGCACATGCCCGAGATGGACGGTCTGGAACTCGCCTGCCATATCCGCGCCGATCCTGCCCTGAGCACCCTGCGTCTCCTCATGCTCGCGTCGGGCGGTCCGAGCGATGGCGGTTCCCTGGCCATGGCGGCCGGGATCGATCGGTATTTACCCAAACCCGTTCGCCAAGCCGAATTCTACGATGCCCTGTGCCGGCTCGTGCAGCTGGCTACGGTGGAATCCACAAGCCGTCGATCCTTGCCGTTCGGGAAACCGCCGCGCTTCGATGGCCGGGTGCTGGTGGCCGAGGACAATCCGGTCAACCGAGAAGTGGTCCTGGCCATGCTCGAACCGCTGGGCTGCCGGGTGACCGTCGCCGACGACGGGCGGGATGCATTGGTCGCCTTGGCGCGCGAACCGTTCGACCTCGTGCTGATGGACTGCCAAATGCCGGTGCTGGACGGCTTTGCCGCCACGAAGGCTTGGCGCCAGCAAGAGGTGGCCACCGGCAAGCGGCGGGTACCGATCATCGCGCTGACCGCCGACGTCATCAAAGGGGTACGAGAGCGGTGCCTGGAAGCGGGCATGGACGACTACCTGAGCAAACCGCTCGAGCAGGCCCAACTGGTCGCCGCGCTCGACCGTTGGCTGCCCGCCACCGGGGAAGTCGCTGCCGCGCCCGCCGCTGCCCCATCGACCGCTGCCGCCCCGCCGGCGACGCCGTCCACCGCCCCGCCCGCATCCCCGCTGGACCAGCGCGCCCTGAACCAAATCCGCGCTATGCAGCGACTCGGCTCTCCCGATCTGCTCGGCAAGATCATCGGCTTGTATTTGGAGAACTCGCCGGGATTGCTCCGGCAAATCCGGGACACGGTGGCCAGCCAGGATGGCGACGCGCTGCGGCAGGCAGTGCACAGCCTCAAATCCAGCAGCGCCAACTTGGGTGCGACGGAGTTGGCAGCGCTATGCAAGGCGCTGGAGCAGCGGGGCCGGGACCGGCGGCTGGAAGATGCGGCCGAACTGTTGCGGGAGCTGGAAATCCACTACGCCCGGGCGCGGGAGGCGCTGCTTGGAGAGATGCGGTGAGAACGGCTGGCGCAGCCGGAGCTTGATGGCCCAAGACCGAATGGGAGTTGTACAACACTTGCCTGAAAATCCAGCGCTTCGATCTGGAATATGCCCCTGCGACCGCTAAGCGACTTGAAATGTCGATGCTGGAGCGGCGGACAGCGAAACCGTCAAAGAGAACGCGATGTCGACGGCTACGGACTTTGCTATAGAGGATTGCTGGTTGCGCTTGGGAGACTGTACATTTCCAGGAGCACTTTGGCGCCCGAAGCCGCGATCCTACACGCCGCCCGCACCGGCTCGCGCGGCTGGCCCGAATGTAACCGCTCGGCCACCCCATTGCGTATTCCACCCCAATGTGGACACCGACGCGACCTCCCGGGCGGCGGCCAGGGCATCGTGCTCGGACGCCGACAACAGGACGGCGCTCGGGTCGGGGTCGGGGCCATCTTCCAGCATCAGCGCCGATTCGCCGGCCGGCAGAGCATACCAGCGCCAGCATTGCCGGCGGGTGTTCGATCTGCCGGGCTGCGTTCACGACCTGGAATCGCTGGCTCCCCAGGATTTTCAGGTCCGACGGCACGAGATCATCCTGTACGGGGTGTGCGCGAGTTGCACGGAAGGTCGCGCCCCGGAAGGACCAGCGATCTGACACCGATGGCGATCTTCACGATCGGTGCAGATGGATGTAGGGCGGCAAGGTTTGTACGCGCCGGTCCTCAATCGGCCCGCCGACGGTAAAGTGGTAGAGCGATTGCCACCCCAGACCGTCGAGTCCCAACAGTCGGTGCAGGGCATCGTCGAAGAAACAACCGATCCCGGTGGCGCGAATCCCAGTGGCTTCCGCTTCCAGATAAAGAATCTGCCCCAGTAGGCCGGTTTCCCAAAACAGTTCCCGATACACCCACGGCGTTCCCTGAAGTGGACCTGCGAACTCGGTCAGAAAGCCGACCGCGAAGCAGGAATCGGCGGCGATGTCCTGATGGCAGGAAATCGCCCGCGCCGCGTCGCGGGCGTCGCCCGCGGTGAGTTGGTAAAGCGGCAGATGTTCCGGTGCCTGCTCGACACGCGACCAATCCCATTCGCCGCGCAGCGCCCCCCGCAATTCCGCCAGCGCCTCCGCCGTTCGCGCCAGCAGGTAAAGGCCGGACGGTACTCCTTCGATCCGATGGGCGAACAGCAGCGGATGCACGCGCGGCGGCCACGGCCAGACATCGAGCGGCGGCACGTTCGGGCGCGGCAGCAGCGCGTCCAGCATCCCAAACCAACGTTCGGCGGGCAGCGTGGTCACACCGTCGAACGCCACCGCGCTGCGCCGTTGGCGGATCAGCGTAGCGGCGCTGGCTTGGCGGTCGGACTCGGCCAAGTGTGGGCGAGATGGTGGCTGGAAGGCGGGCGACAGCATCGCATTGGGCCGATGAGCGGCTCGATCGACTTCCTCGATGCCGCGCCAATCGCGTTGGGCGTGGCTCAGCCGGTTGGCGCGGCCGATGAAGGAGAGGCCGCGCGGCAGCGTGCCTGGTGACAAATCCGCCGGCGGTGGCTCGGGTCCCACCCACAGCGCGACCTCCGGGTTTTCGGGTTCGGCGTCCGCGAAATCTTCCGTCCGATTCAGCCCCAACAAAGCTGAGAGTTCATCGTCGCCCCAATTAGCGAGCAACTGTGCCCGCCATCCCAAAGCGGCGGCGGCGTAGGCGACGGCGGCGATGGCATGGCCGCAATCGTGCTGGCAGTAGCGATAGGCGCGCAGGCCGTATTTCCAGGCTTCGCGCCAGTGGATGCCGGTCAGCGCCAACACTACCCCGCCGCGTAGTTCGCTGCCCCATGCGGCGGAATTGGGCGTGGCGCGCTGTTCGAGGATGTGATCGTGGCTCAGATAATGATGAACGCCGGCGGTCAGACCGGGCAAGGAAGGGCAGATCAGATAGCCCTCGGTCGGATGCAGATTGCCGCTCGACGGGTTGCAGCGCAGCGCCCAGCGCGAACCACCGTGCTGCTTCCAGGCCGACAGGCCCAGCGCGAGTTCGAACAAGATTGCCAGCGAGTCGCGTTCGAGGGGATGGACGGCCGACCGCTCGCCCTGGCGTACCGACTCGAACGAGGTAACCAGGGAGTCGGCCCGCAAGGGCAGTTCGATTCGCGGCGTCCCGGCGTAGCGGCGAAAGGGGTCGGGCTGGTTGGCCCAGTCGAGCCCACCCGGTCCGGGGGCGTAGCGGTCCAGATGGTGTTTGCTCGCCTGATGGTAGGCGACGATCCGGGCCAGGGGATCGGAGTCGGGGAGTTTGGGCTTCATGCAACGCCTGCCTGAGTGGGGTGGAAGCGTACCGCGCGGGGCTTCCTTCAGGCCGCGATCCCGTTCAGTCGCAGCAGCGGTTCGATCCGCGGCTCCCGGCCCCGGAATTCGACGAAGCTGGCCAACGCCGGGCGCGAGCCGCCTACTTCCAGAATGCTCTCCCGGAAACGCGTTCCGGTCGCGGCATCGAAGATCCCGTTTTCCTCGAAAGCGCTGAAAGCGTCCGCCGACAGCACCTCCGCCCACTTGTAGCTGTAGTACCCGGCCGCGTAACCGCCGGCGAAGATGTGGGTGAAGGCGTTGGCGAAGCGATTGAAGTCCGGCGGAATGATGACCGCTACCTGGCGGCGCACTGCGTCCAACACCTCCAGCACTCGCCCCCCGCGCGACGGATCGTATTCCCGGTGCAACCGGAAGTCGAACAGTCCAAACTCCAGTTGCCGGATCATGAGAATGCCGGCCTGGAAGTGCTTGGCCGCCAGCATCCGCCGGTACAGTTCCTCCGGCAGGGGTTCCCCGGTCCGGTAATGGCCGGCCAGCAGCGCCAGCGCCTCCCGCGACCAGCACCAGTTTTCCAGAAACTGGCTCGGCAGTTCCACCGCATCCCATTCCACGCCATGAATGCCGGCCACCGGCAGATAGTCCACCGTGGTCAGCAGGTGGTGCAGCCCGTGGCCGAACTCGTGGAACATCGTCAGCACTTCGCCGTGGGTCAACAGAGCCGGATCGTCACCCACTGGCGGGGTGAAATTGCACACCAGATAGGCCGCCGGCAGTCGGACGGTGGCTCCCAGCCTCCGCCGCGCCAGGCAGCCATCCATCCATGCGCCCCCGCGCTTGTGGGGGCGGGCGTACAGGTCCAGATAGAACCGCCCGCGCCGCGTTCCGGCCGAATCGACGATTTCGTAAACCCGCACGTCGGGATGCCAGGTTTCCACCCCCTCCAGCGGGCGGATGGCGATCCCGAACAGGCGTTCCGCCACTGCGAACAGCCCCGGCAGCACACGGCTGATCGGGAAGTAGGGCCGCAGTTCTTCCTGCGACAACTGGTAGCGGTGCTGGCGCAGCTTTTCCGAGTAGTAACCGATATCCCAGGCTTCCAGCTCCTCCATCCCGAACTGTTTGCGGGCGAACGCCCGCAACTCATCCAGTTCCCTTTGCGCTTGCGGTTTGGCGCGGCGGGCAAGATCGTCGAGAAAGTCCAGCACCTGCCCGGGCGAGTCGGCCATCTTGGTCGCCAGCGAATACTCGGTGAAATCCTGAAAACCCAGCAACCGGGCCAGTTCGTGGCGGAGCGCCAGAATGCGCTCCATCACCGGACCGTTGTCCCATTGGTCAGCGTGTGGGCCCCGATCGGAGGCGCGGGTGCAATAGGCGGCATACATTTCTCGCCGCAGTTCGCGGTCGTCGGCGTAATTCAGCACGGGCAGATAGGACGGCAGTTCCAGGGTCAGCAGCCAGCCATCCAGTTCGCGCTGGCGGCCGGTCTGCCGGGCCAGCGCCCGCGCCGATTCCGGCAGACCGGCCAGTTGCGCCTCGTCGGTGAGGTGTCGGGTCCAGGCCTGAGTGGCATCCAGTACGTTCTCCGAGAACTTGGCGCTCAGTTGCGCCAGCTCCTGCTGGATCGCCTTGTAACGGTCGCGCTGTTCCGGCGGCAAGGCGATGCCGGACAGCCGGAAATCGCGCAGGGCGTCGTCGATCACCTTGCGTTGGGCGGAGTCGAGCCGGGCGTATTCCGGTCCCTCGGCGATCTGCTGGTAGGCGCGATAAAGCCCCTCGTGCTGGCCCAGTTCGGTGTGGTAGGCGCTCAGCAGTGGCAGGCAGGCGTTGTAGGCGGCGCGCAGGCTTTCGGAATCCAGCACCGAGTGGAGATGGTTGACCGGCGACCAGGCCTTGTTGAGCCGGTCCTCCAGTTCCTCCAGCGGGCGGATCAGGTTGTCCCAGGTGTAGGTGGCGTTCTCCGCCAGCAGGCGCTCGATCCCGGCGCGATTTTCGGCCAACAGATGAGTGATGGCGGGCTCGACGTGCTCCGGCCGGATGGCGGCGTGGGAGGGCAGATCGGCGAGGGTGAGTAGCGGATTGGTCATCGGATTTGCTCCACTCCGGTCATCCACCGGTGCCGTTCCTTCAGCCGCCGGTAGTTCTGGGCCGAATATTTGAGGAACTCCAACTCGCGGTCGTTGAGCGGCCGGACCTGCCGGATCGGGCTGCCGACATAGAGAAAACCGCTTTCCAATACCTTGCCGGGCGGAACCACGCTGCCGGCCCCGATGGTTACCCGCGCTTGCACCACCGCCTTGTCCATCACGATCGCGCCCATGCCGATCAGGCAGTAATCCTCGATCGTGCAGGCATGCAGGATCACCTTGTGGCCGACGGTGACGTCGTTGCCGATCAGGGCCGGCTGGCCGCCCGGACAGAACCGGCTGTCGTGGGTGACATGGACGATGGTGCCGTCCTGAATGCTGGTGCGGGCGCCGATGCGGATGCTCTGGATGTCGCCGCGGACCACGCTCATCGGCCAGATCGAGCTGTCCTCGCCGATTTCGACATCGCCGATGATCAGGGCTGTTTCATCGACATAGGCGGTAGGATGGATACGGGGAGCATGCTGCTCGAAGGGACGGATCGGCATGGCGGTTGGTTCTCGTGTTGGGGAAATCAGCGGTCGTTCTGGAGCAACCAGCCCCGTTCGGTTTTGTAGAAGGTGGCCCGTTCGGTGCGATGACGGCGTTCGCCAGCCTGGAACTGCCCGTATTTCAGCCCCAGCGCCACCAGATCCAGCCCGGCCAGCAGCGGGTCGCTGCGGTCGCGCAGATTGAGCGCCAGATCGGCCAGGCTTTTCTGGAAGACCAGATCATATTCCACATCAGCGACGTAGACGTTCTGACCAGGTTCGAAGCCATTGGTTTTACGAAAGTTCTCGATGGTATAGAGACTGCCGCCCTCGCTCAGCAAGCGCTCGGTCACCTGCCGCTGGATGTCCTTATCGCCAGGCCGGTTGGCGCAGGCGGCCAGCAGCAGGAGAATGAAGATCGGAAACAGCACACGTTGCATGTCGGGTATCCTCCATCTCAGCGCATCGTCACCAGTTCCTCGGCGCTGGTGGGATGAATGGCCACGGTGTCGTCGAAGTCACGCTTGGTGGCACCCATGCGGATGGCGACCGCGAAGCCTTGCAGGATCTCGTCCGCGTCCTCGCCGATGAGGTGGCAGCCGACGATCTTCTCCTCTGGGCCGCCGCAGACCAGTTTCATCGTGGTCCGCGTGGGGCGGGCGGTGAAGGCGTGGTACATCGGTCGAAACCGGGTCTGGTAGATTTTCACCGCGCCGCCGTATTGTCGCCGCGCTTCCTGCTCGGTCAGACCGACCGTGCCGATGGGGGGGTGGCTGAACACCACGGACGGGATGTTTTCGTAGGGCAACCACCGCTCCGGTTGCTGGCCGAACAGCCGGTCGGCCAGCCGGCGGCCGGCGGCGATGGCGACGGGAGTCAGATGGAAGCGCTCGGTGACATCGCCGATGGCGTAGACGCCAGGGACGTTGGTGTTCTGGTACGGATCGGTGGGAATAGCGCCGTCTGGGGTCGTCGTCACACCGGCCGCCGCCAGGTCGAGCCGGTCGGTATTGGGGTCGCGGCCGATCGCCCACAGCACTGTGTCCACCGGCAAGGGCGCGGGCTGGCCCTCGCAGTGCACGCTGAGCGCGCCGCTGGCCAGCCGCGCCACCGCGCGGACCTGGGTGCGGGTCAGCACGGTGATGCCATCCTCGCGCAGCCGTTCCATCAACTCCTCGCGGAGCATGGCGTCGAAGGAGCGCAGGACCTGATCCTTGCGCACCAGCAGGGTCACCTCGGCTCCCAGGGTATGCAGCATCCCCGCCAGTTCGACGGCGATGTAGCCGCTGCCGGCGATGGCGACCCGCGGCGGGCAGGCGGTCAATTCGAAGAAACCGTCCGAGGTGATGCCAAATTCGGCGCCGGGCACGTCGGGAACCCGCGGCCGGCCGCCGGTAGCGACGACGATGTGATCGGCCGTGAAGCGGTCGCCGTCGACCGTGAGGGTACGGGGGTCTACAAATCGAGCGGAACCGCGAATCAGATCCACCCCAGCCTTGGCCAGATAGCCCAGATACCATTCGTTGATTTTGAGTACATGAGCATCGCGGGCGGATTTCAGGGCCTGCCAGTCGAAGCCGAAGTAATCGAGCTTGAAGCCGTAGCCCGGGGCGTCGTCGAGCGCGTGGGCGAGATGGGCGGCATACCACATGATCTTCTTGGGCACGCAGCCGACGTTCACGCAGGTGCCGCCGAGCCGGCCGGCCTCGATGACGGCACAGCGAGCGCCGTAGTGGGCCGCTCGTTCCGCCACCGACAGGCCGCCACTGCCGCCGCCGATGGCGATGAGATCGTAATGCTTGGCCATTCACCCTCCGGTGATGAGCTTGGTGATGGTGGGATGATCGATGGCGAATTCCAGTTTGTCGTTACTATAGCTTGGGTCCGGCGGTTGTGCCTGTCCGGGCGGTGCGGATCGAAGGAGAAATCGGGTGATGTCGATGCGAATGTTGTTCGGATTGCTGGGCGCGCTGCTGTGCCCGTCGTGGGCCGGAGCCGGGGAATTGAGTTGGCAGGGGGAACTGACTCAGGGTGGATTGATCGTCGGTCGGGCGCCGCCGGGAACCCGGCTGGAACTGGACGGACAGCCGGTGCCGGTCGCGCCCGAAGGCGCCTTCGTGTTCGGTTTCGGCCGGGACGCGCCTCCCCGGGCCCGGGTGAGCGTGGTTTTCCCGGACGGCCGGCGCGAGGAGCGGCCTCTGGACGTAGTGCCGCGCCAGTACGCTATCCAGCGCCTCGACGGCCTGCCACCAGACAAGGTCACGCCGCCGCCGGAATTGTTGGAGCGCATCCGCCGGGAGAATGCCCTGGTGGATGAAGCCCGCCGGCGGGATATCGCGCAGCCGTATTTTCTGAGCGGGTTCGCCTGGCCGTTGAAAGGCCGCGTCAGCGGGGTGTACGGTAGCCAGCGCATTCTCAACGGCGAACCCCGCCAGCCGCATTACGGGGTCGACATCGCCGCGCCGGTCGGCACTCCGGTGCGCGCGCCGGCCGACGGCATCGTCACGCTGGCCGAACCGGATTTGTACTACACCGGCGCCACGCTGATCGTCGATCACGGTTATGGGCTCAGTTCCACGCTCATGCATCTGAGCCGGATCGAGGTCCGAGTCGGACAGCGGGTGCGCAAGGGCGACATCGTCGCCGCGACCGGCGCGAGCGGCCGGGTGACGGGGCCACATCTGGACTGGCGGATGAACTGGCGCGAGATGCGGATCGATCCGGCCTTGACCGTGCCGCCGCAATAAGGTGTCCGGCGTCGGGTTTTGCCCGAAGCCGGTCGCTCCTTGCAAAAAAATACCCTTCTCCCTTGGCGAAGGAGAAGGGTAGGAGGTGGAGTCGGGAGTTTACGCCAGCGGCATTTTCGGCAGCGGAGCCAGCTTCCAGATTTCCGCGTTGTATTCCCGCATGGTGCGATCGGTGGAGAATTTGCCGCTGGATGCGGTGTTGAGAATGCTCATCCGCGTCCACCGCTCCCGATCCTGATACGCCTGCGCGGCCAGTTTCTGGGCATCGATGAAGGAGCGCAGGTCGGCGATGGTCAGCCAGGGATCGTGCGGGCTGGTCAGCGAGTGCAGGATGGGATCGAAAATGCCCTGCTCGAACTGATTGAAGTGGGCGCTCTCCAGCAGGTGCATCACCCGGGCGATGTCAGGATCGTCGTGGATGATGGCCACCGGATTGTAGTTCTGCCGGCGCGTCTCGACTTCCTGAGCCGTCAGGCCGAACAGGAAGAAATTCTCATCGCCGCATTCCTCGCGGATTTCGATGTTGGCGCCATCCAGGGTTCCGATGGTGACCGCGCCGTTCATCATGAACTTCATGTTGCCGGTCCCGGAGGCTTCCTTGCCGGCGGTGGAAATCTGCTCGGACAGGTCGGTGCCGGGACAGATGATCTCCATCGCCGATACCCGGTAGTTGGGCAGGAACGCTATCTTCAGCTTGTCGCCGACGTCGGGATCGCTGTTGATGACCTTGGCGACGTTGCAGGTCAGCTTGATGATCTGCTTGGCCATGTAGTAGCCCGGCGCCGCCTTGCCGCCGATCAGGACGCAGCGCGGAGTCCAGTTGGCGGTGTCGCCGCGCTTGATGCGGTCGTACAAATGGATCGCGTGCAGGATGTTGAGCAACTGGCGCTTGTACTCGTGGATGCGCTTGACCTGCACGTCGAACATGGCGCTGGTGTTGAAGGTCACGCCGCAATCGGCCTCGACCAGGGTAGCCAGCCGGACTTTGTTGTCCTGTTTGATCGCCCGCCAGCGCGCCCGGAATTTGGCGTCGTCGGCATGAGGCGCCAGCCGCCGCAATTGATCCAGATCGGTAACCCAATCCGGCCCGATGGTTTCGGTGATGAGCGCGCTCATGCCGGGATTGCAGCCGGCCATCCAGCGGCGCTGGGTGACGCCGTTGGTCTTGTTGTTGAATTTCTCCGGCCACAGTTCGTAAAAGTCGCGGAACAGCCCCTGTTTGAGCAGGTCCGAGTGCAGCGCGGCCACGCCGTTGACCGAGATGCTGCCGACGATCGCCAGATAAGCCATGCGAACCTGCTGTTCGTAGCCTTCCTCGATCAGCGACATGCGGCGCTGGCGGTCGATGTCGCCGGGCCAGTGGCTCGCCACCTCGGCCAGGAAACGGGCGTTGATCTCGTAGATGATGTCCAGGATGCGC
>JAVMKL010000271.1:0-78762 GCA_031732875.1 Candidatus Competibacter sp.
CACCTTGTATCCAACCGTTCGCCATGCCGCCCATCGACCTGGAGCCACTACCGGGTCTGACGCCGTGCCTGAAAATTGCCGCAAGGGCTTGAATCGCTACCCTCGAACCCCATCGCCCACTCACTCGCATGGATTGAAGCAAACAAGGACTGAATCCAGAATGAACGAGCGAGAAAATTTTTCGCCACAGGCGGATTTGTCATCCCCCCACGCTGGCGCGGGGGACTTACGTACAATCGACGGCCTTCCACTCGAGCCAGGATGCGGCCATCAACCGCTGGGAGACAGGAGCACTGTCCAGCGTCATTCCCCCGATGGCCGGTAACCATGCCATAATTGCTCGCCGCGTCAAACTTAACGACCCTACGAATAACCAACTTGCACGCCCATCATTTTATTCCCTTCAATACCGCGCCGCGCTGGTATTCGCGGTCGCTCTCGGGCGATGTGCCCGTCGGACTGTCCACCTGGCTGCTGGACGCCGGATCGCTGACCCAGCGCCTGCGCCATGCCTGCGCGGGCCGGTTCCGCGTGCGCGTGCTACGCCAGGGCCGGGCTCGTCCCAGCCGCGACGAAGCGCGTGCCCTGGAACTGCGGCTGGCGGACTGGGCGTGGACCCGGGAGGTTCAGCTATTGTGCGACGATCAGCCCTGGGTCTTCGCGCGGACCTTGATTCCAGCGCGAACCCTGAGCGGCCGGAGTCGCCGTCTCACCCGACTGGGCACGAAGCCCTTGGGACAAGTGCTATTCGCCGATCCCGAAGTCCGGCGTGGCCCGGTCGAAATCGCCCGCATCGTTGCCGGCCAGCGCCTGCACCAGCGAGCGTTCGCCGGTTTCGCCGAACCGCCGGACGCGATCTGGGGTCGCCGTTCGGTATTCTGGATCGACGGTCGCCCCTTGCTGGTCTGCGAGATTTTCCTACCCGATTTGCCGGTATCTCCGGCCCGTTGCCGACCTGACCTGCTCTCGCCATGAACATTGAACGCTTTGAAGACCGCCTGCGTGAATACGCCCTGCTGATGCGCCTGCACCGTCCCATCGGCATCTACCTGTTGCTGTGGCCGACGCTGTGGGCGCTGTGGCTGGCGGGGAACGGGCAACCACCGCGCGGCGTCGTGCTCGTTTTCGTGCTGGGCGTGATCCTGATGCGCTCGGCCGGTTGCGTCATGAACGACATCGCCGACCGCAAGTTCGACCCGCACGTCGCCCGCACCCGCGACCGGCCGCTGGCGGCGGGCCGGGTACGCTTGGGCGAGGCGGCGGGCCTCGGAATCACCCTATGCCTGCTGGCGTTCGCCTTGGTGCTGACTCAGAACGTCCTGACCGTCAAACTGTCCTTCGTCGGCGTGGCGCTGACCATCAGCTATCCGTTCATGAAACGGTTCCACCACTTTCCCCAGTTCCATCTCGGCGCCGCGTTCGGCTGGGGCATCCCGATGGCCTACGCGGCGGTGACCGATGCCTTGCCTCCGGTAGCCTGGCTGCTGTTTCTCGGCAACGTACTCTGGTCGGCGATCTACGATACTCAGTACGCGATGGTGGACCGGGAAGACGATCTCAAGATCGGGGTAAAATCCACCGCCATCCTGTTCGGCGAGCGGGACCGGCGCGTCATCGGCTATCTGCAGGTGGCGCTGCTGGTCCTGCTGGTCGC
Organism: Candidatus Competibacter sp.; assembly: GCA_031732875.1. GTDB lineage: Bacteria > Pseudomonadota > Gammaproteobacteria > Competibacterales > Competibacteraceae > JAVMKJ01. Next base: position 1,655 of record JAVMKL010000271.1, read on the forward strand.
GGTTGGCCTGCTGTCCGGCCGCGGCTGGATCTATTATGTCGGCCTGTTCGCGGCGGCCTGGCTCGGGCTGTACCAGCAGTTCCTGATCCGCGACCGCCAACCGGCCGAATGCTTCAAGGCGTTTCTCAACAACAACGGGTTTGGGCTGGTGATCTTCTGCGGGCTGCTGCTGGATTTCCTGCCGGCCGGCTTCACCTGAAAGCCGCGCCCGATCCCATGAAACCACCGTCGTAGGGAGGAAATCCGATGCTCGTCGTTCACGTCTTCGTCCATGTCAGGCCGGAATGCATCGAGGCGTTCAAGGCCGCTTCGTTGGAAAACGCCCGCGACAGTGTTCGGGAGCCGGGCATCGCCCGCTTCGACGTGATTCAGCAGGTCGATGACCCGACCCGCTTCGTGTTGGTGGAGGTCTATCGCACGGTCGAGGCCACCGTCCAGCACAAGGAAACTGCCCATTACGCCCGATGGCGGGATACCGTGGCCGACATGATGGCCGAGCCGCGATCCAGCATGAAATACGCCAATCTGTTCCCAACCGATGCGGGCTGGAGCTATCCACCGGGAGCCTGTTAGCGATTGGCGACCGGCCGATGGCCGAAGAACTGGAACTGCGCACCCCCCACCTGCGGCTCACCGCGCGAGCCTGGGGACCGCCGGACGGCATTCCGGTACTGGCCCTGCACGGCTGGCTCGACAGCGCTGCCAGTTACGATGCCTTGGCGCCGCTGCTGTCCGAAACGCGGTTGGTGGCGCTGGATTTGCCGGGGCACGGCGGTTCCGAACACCGGCCGCCGGGCGTACATTATCATTTCGTGGATTTCATTCCCGACGTGGTGGCCGCCGCCGACGCGCTGGGCTGGGAGCGTTTCGCCCTGCTCGGTCATTCCCTGGGCGGCGGCATCGCCAGCTTCGTCGCGGCGATCCTGCCGGAACGGGTGACCCGGCTGGCGATGATCGAGGGTTTGGGGCCTCCGACCAGCAATCCGGCCGATGGTCCGATCAACCTGCGCAAGGCCATCGAGCAAATGAACGCCCTCCCCCACAAGCGCCCGCCGGTTTATCCCAGCGTGGAGGCCGCCATTCGGGCCCGCTGCGAGGCCAGCGACCTGTCGTGGGCGGCGGCGGCGACCCTGGTCGGGCGTGGCCTTCAGCCGCTCGGCGACGGTTTCGGCTGGCGCACCGACCCCCGCCTGCGCTTCGTGTCGCCGCTCTATCTGAGCGAACCGCAAATCCTGGCTTACATGGGGCGGATTCAGGCCCCCGCCCTGCTGATCTGCGGCGACAACGGCTATCTGATCAAGCGGGCCTACATGCAGGACCGCTACGCTCGCATCGCGGGTTTGACTGTAAAGATATTGCCCGGCGGCCATCACCCTCATCTGGAAGACCCCGAACCCTGCGCCCGCTTGCTGGCGCCGTTCCTGGCGGCGATTCGATCACAATCCGCCCAGTAATGCCCTTCCTCAACAAATCCGAGATTTTTTAGCGAGATGGATGGAACAGAACCCCGTTCATCCACCGGCCAAACTTCCTGCTACAACATTCCAAAGCAGGGAAGAGCGCTGCGGGCAGCATCTTTACCCATCCCGCCCTGGATAATCTATAATATTAATGGAACTGTTTTGAGACTATCATCTTAAACCAACCGGATTATTATCAAAATTTATCCGTAGGGGGGAAACATGCTGTCCAAATTCGGCATTCAATTCAAATACACTCTGGTTTTCATCATCACATTGGTTCTGATCGTCACCGGCCTTCTCATCGGTATTTACAACCTGAAACAAAGCCAGCTCCGTAACGAGGCCATGGCGGTAGCCGAGCAAGTGGTCGCCTTTCGGGCCTGGGTGGCAGGCACCGGCGTCGTCTGGGTCGATCACCTGGCGCCGGAATTCCGCGATTTCCTCGGCAAGCGGACCGGCACTGGGGCCAACGCGAACGTACTGGAGTTTTATTCGAAGAATCCAGCGCTGGCGACTCGCGAGCTGTCGGAACTGGCCAACAAAACCGCGACACGCGCCAACTTCCGCGTCACCAGCGACGAATATCGCAATCCGGCCAACGCTCCGGACGGTTTCGAGAAAGCCGCGATCGAACTCTTCAAAAACGATAAGGAACGCAAGTACAGCGACGTGCTTGAAAACGGCTTTTACCGTTACAGCCAACCGATTTTCGTCCAGCAGTCCTGCCTGAAGTGCCACGGCGATCCCAAGGACGCGCCGCCGGAAGTGATCGAGAAATACGGCGATAAAAAAGCCTTTGGTTATAAAATCGGCGACGTGCGGGGCATCATCAGCGTCAAACTGCCCGACGTGACCGTGACCGACGTGCTGATGACCCTGCTCAACCCCTACACCCTGGGACTGATCGCGCTGGCTTTTCTGCTGAACTTCTTCTACGCCCAGCGGGCGATCATCGCGCGCCTCAAGAAGCTGGCCAAAACCACCGAACGCATCGCCGGCGGCGAACTCGACCTGCCGCTCGCAATCAAGCCGGACAGCCGCGACGAGGTGGATTACGTGACGCGCGCTGTCGATCTGCTGCGCAACAGCGTCGTGGTCGCCATGAAACGGCTCCAAAAGAATCTATCCTGATCGGGCTCCGGGGCGTACGCGCATCAGCCGAGTACGTCCCGCGCCCCGGCCTATCCCAGCGAGGCATTGCCATGTCCCAAGAACTCTTGTCGTTTTCAACCATCGTCGCTTACTTGCGGAAGCTGTGCCAGGAAAAGCGCACCGGCACGCTCTTGATTACGAGCAACTATCGCTTATTGGGGCAAATCAGCATTGAGGCCGGCGAAATTGTCTTTTTGTTTTCGCAAGGCAAACGTGGAATCAACGCGCTGCCCCTGTTCGCGAACACCAAGGATGGAACCATCACTTTCTCCGAAGGCAAAGTACCTGCCAGAACCCCGCTACCCCCAACCGGCGATATTCTGGAATTTCTCACGAGCGCCAATCCGGCGGCGGCGGTGGCGAACAAAAGCGAACCGCTCTCGTTCCGGCCGCTGTCCCCTTCCGCCAAAACCATTCTGGAGCAGACGCTCAAGGAATTCATCGGTCCGATCGCCAGCCTGGTCTGCACCGATCATTTCCGCACTACCGCAACCCTGGAGGCGACCATCAATGCCCTGGCCGGCGAAATCCCCGCACCGGCGGCGGCGAATCAGTTCCGCGAACTCGCGCGCAAGCGGCTGGGGTGACAGTCCGATCCGCCGGCCAACCCGGCGCTTCCTTCCATGCCGGTGCTTGGCCGGTATGCCGCGCACGAACGCCAACGCAACGATCACCTGATATCTGTAAATTCCCAAACCCCCGCCTGCATGCTAGCGCTGCTCTTTGCGGCCGAGCACGACGCGTGAGCCTGCATTAAAATAGTTATAGTCTTTCCAGTTAATCTCTATACATGAGGTTCTTCGAGGATTCTTGTGGAGCTGGCCTTCCAAGACGGGTTGTAGCTCACCGCGCTGGCTCCTGGTTAGATTGATGTCTTTTTAGATCAATCTGTTATTAATGAGCGATCCATGGAAGGTCACATTTACGCGGCACTAAGCCCTGGTTTCCACAAGAATCCTCGAAGAACCTTTAAGGAAATGAAAAAACATAGACAGCGATCAATTGTTCAGGTCTCAATTAGGCCGCGTAATTACACTTCATTTTGGATCGCGCTTCCTAAAGGTGTTGACGACCCAGAACCTCTGTCTAAAAAACTTGGCTTAACTCCGACAGCTACGAGGAAACCGCCAATTAATGATTTGCCTCCTGCCGCGTGGATTTTACGAATTGATGACCTTCATTTTCAGAATAATTGCCAAGAACATGTTGATTGGTTGTTGGAAAAATTAAAAGGCAAGGAGGATTTCATAAGAGGATTGAGGGAAAAGGATTATTGGGTAGGTATAATGTGCCACTGGTATGTTGAATGTGGCGGCAAACCTGAACTTCGATTAGACACTGTCAAACAGCTTGAGGATCTAGACATATGTCTTGATTTCGAACTTGAGGAATGGGAGTGATAATTGCGAAGCTTTTGCTTAACAACCGGCTCGACCAGATGGCGAATAAGCTCGAAGTGTTTTGTACAGGTGATTACCGCCACTGGTCAGCCGCCCCGTTCGCCCGCCACAACATCGAGGAGACGCCTTTTGCGCTGGATCGCGATCCCCGAAAAAGACATCACCACAGCGACGCTTGAAAAGCGTCTCTGGGACGCTGCCGACCAGTTCCGCGCCAACTCCGGCCTCAAGGCCCAGGAGTATTCCGGCCCCATCCTCGGCCTGATCTTCCTGCGCTTCGCCGAGGTGCGCTTTGCCGCCCAGCGAGCGAAGATCGAGAAGGCTGGCGCCTCGTCCCGGCGCGGCAGCCGGGTTGATGAACCCACCGCCTACCACGCGGAAGGCGTCCTCTACCTCGTGCCGGAGGCTCGCTTCGACTATCTGCTGACCCTGCCCGAGGCCGCCAACATCGGTGCCAGGGTCAACGCGGCGATGCGCGAGATCGAGAAGCACAACCCGCCGCTCGCCGGCGTGCTGCCCAAGACCTACAACCTCTTCACCGGCACGCTGCTCAAGGAGCTGCTCAAGAAGGTTTCCGAGATCCCGGCCAGCGTGGACTTTGACGCCTTCGGCCGGATTTACGAGTACTTCCTCGGTGCGTTCGCCCGCGCCGAAGGCCAGAAGGGCGGTGAGTTCTACACGCCGGCGAGCATTGTCAAACTGCTCGCCGAGATTATCGAACCCTTCCACGGCCGCATCCTCGACCCCGCCTGTGGCTCCGGCGGCATGTTCGTGCAGTCGGCGCGCTTCGTCGCCGAGCACCAGCAGAACCCCGCCGCCGAGCTCGCCATCTGTGGCGTCGAGAAGACCGACGAGACCGGCCGCCTGTGCCGCCTCAATCTCGCCGTGCATGGTCTTGAGGGCGACATCCGCCACGGCGGCAACGTCAACAGTTACTACGACGACCCGCACGCCGCCACTGGTCAGTTCGACTTCGTCCTCGCCAATCCGCCCTTCAATGTCAACGCGGTGGACAAGGAACGGCTCAAGGACATGGTCGGCCCCGGCCGCCGCTTCCCCTTCGGCCTGCCGAAACCCGACAACGCGAACTACCTCTGGATTCAGATCTTCTACTCGGCACTGAACGCCAAAGGCCGCGCCGGCTTCGTCATGGCCAACTCCGCCTCCGACGCCCGCGCCTCCGAGCAGGAGATCCGGCAGAAGCTCATCGAGAGCCGCGCCGTGGATGTGATGGTCGCCGTCGGCCCCAACCTGTTCTACACCGTCACGTTGCCCTGCACGCTGTGGTTTCTTGACAGGGGTAAGGCAAAGACGCCGCGCGCCGACAGCGTGCTCTTCATCGACGCCCGCCACGTCTACCGGCAGGTGGACCGCGCCCACCGCGAATGGACGCCCGCGCAGATCAGCTTTCTCGCCAACCTCGTCCGCCTCTATCGCGGCGAAGCCCTCGACCTCACCGGCGGCGGCATTGAGGCCGAGGCCAAGCTCAAGGAGATCTTCGGCAAGACGCCCAAATACGCCGACGTGCCCGGCCTCTGCCGCGCCGCCACGCTGAAAGAAATCGAGGCGCAGGGCTGGTCGCTCAACCCTGGCCGCTATGTCGGCGTGGCGCCGGGCGAAGTCGTGAGCGATGAGGACTTCAAGGAACAACTCGAAACCCTGAACGAGGAACTCGAAACTTTGAACGCCCAAGCGCGCGAACTGGAGCAGACCATCGCTCGCAACGTGGCCGAGATTCTGGAATCGTGACCATGGAGTGCGTTCTGAAGGACCTCATCGCAGTTTCAAAAGACGGAGAGTGGGGCAAGGGCGAGCCATTCGACGATTCCGTTGAAATGCTAGCCATTCGCGGAACGGACTTCGACGACGTGCGGTTCGGATCCACTGACAGCACTCCACGGCGGCACATCGCGAAGCGCCACGTGGATCGCAAACGTCTCGAGCCGTGGGACATCATTATCGAAGCGGCGGGGGGAACGAAGAACCAAATCACTGGCCGGACGGTTCTGCTTCGTCCGCAGTTGTTCTCAAAGTCCGAGCTTCCTCTCACCTGCGCAAGCTTCAGTCGCTTCATCCGCTTCAACACGAAACTGTGCAACCCAGAATACATGTTCTGGTATCTCCAACATCTGTACGCCACCGGTTTGATGCACGCTTATCACACGCAGCATACGGGCGTGGCTCGTTTCCAATGGACGACGTTTTCGGAGCGGGAGCCACTAGAACTTCCACCGCTGCCCGTACAACGGCGGATCGCCAGCATCCTGTCAGCCTACGACGAGCTAATCGAGAACAGCCAGCGGCGCATCAAGATTCTGGAGGCGATGGCCCGCGCCCTCTACCGCGAGTGGTTCGTCCACTTCCGCTTCCCCGGCCACGACAACCACCCCCGCGTCGCCTCGCCGCTCGGGGAGATTCCGCAAGGGTGGGAAGTGAAACTGGTAAAAGACATTCTTTCTCGGCGTGTCGCAGGCACTGTGTATCGAGAGGCTCACGTGAAAGCAAAAGGCGCGGTTCCGGTGCTCGACCAATCCTCAAGCGAGTTGCTCGGTTTCCACGACGATGAACCTGACCACATCGCGTCACCGGTCGAACCGCTGGCAATCTTCGGCGACCATACCTGCAAAATGCAACTTCTCATCGAGCCGTTTTCCATTGGCCCGAATGTCGTCCCGTTCGCGGCAAACCGAGACTTGCCGACTGCCTACGTTTTCTATGCGGTGAGCAGCTTAGTCCAAACGCAAGAATACAAACGCCATTGGATACCGCTCAACGCAAAGGAAATCATCGTCGCTGACAGCACGACCGCGCGGCGGTTTGCATCTCTGATTCAGCCGATGCTGGTTGAGCAGGCGACCCTAAGAAAAGCCATTCGCAATCTTCGCCGCACCCGCGACCTGCTGTTACCGCGTCTGCTCTCCGGCCAGATCGACCTGGAGCACCTGAACCATGCCTGACATCGTGCCCCTGCCCGCCGACTACGCGGCCTGGCTGGCCGAACTGAAAGCCCGCATTCACAGCGCCCAGCAGCGGGCGTCGCTGGCGGTCAACCGCGAGCTGGTGTTGCTCTACTGGCAGATCGGCCGCGACATCCTCGCCCGGCAGGGGCGCGAGGGCTGGGGCGCCAAGGTGATCGAGCGGCTGGCGCAGGACTTGCGCAACGCTTTTCCAGATATGAAGGGCTTTTCACCACGCAACCTCAAGTACATGCGCGCCTTTGCCGAGGCTTGGCCGGATGGCGAATTTGTGCAGCAGGCTGCTGCACAATTGCCCTGGTTCCATTTGTGCACGCTGATCGACAAACTCAAAACATCAGAAGAGCGTGAGTGGTATCTGGCCAAAGCCATCGAGCACAACTGGTCACGCAACATCCTGGTGATGCAGATCGAAACCCGCCTGTTGGAGCGCAGCGCCCAGGCGGTCACCAATTTTCCGCGCTCCCTGCCCAAGCCGCAGTCTGATCTAGCCCGTGAGTCACTGAAAGATCCCTACCGTTTCGACTTCCTTGGCCTGACCGATGAGGCACAGGAACGCGAGATAGAACATGCGCTGGTAAAGCATGTGACTGAGTTCCTCCTGGAACTGGGTGCGGGCTTCGCGTTTGTCGGGCACCAGGTTCTGTTGGACGTGGGCGGAGATGAATTCTTCATTGATCTCTTGTTCTACCACCTCAAGCTGCGCTGCTATGTGGTGATTGAACTCAAGGGCGGCAAGTTCAAGCCTGAGCATTTGGGACAGCTTGGGTTTTATCTGACCGCTGTGGATCGCCAGGTCAAAAGCGAGCACGACAACCCGACCATAGGGCTCTTGCTTTGCAAGAGCAAAAACAAGATTGTGGCCGAATATGCCCTGGGTGATAGGAGCCAGCCCATGGGCATTGCCGAATACAAGCTGCTCGATTCCCTGCCTCCCGAGTTGCAAACCAGTCTGCCCAGCATCGAGGCCATTGAGCAGGCTCTCGCGGATGGCACTGGAGCGGACGAAGCATGAGCGCCCACGCCTACACCGAAGACCAGCTCGTCGAGCAGCCCGCCATCGGTTTGTTCGCCGCGCTTGGCTGGCAGACAATGTCAGCGATGGAGGAGACCTTCGGCCTCGGCGGCACACTCGGCCGCGAAACCAAGGGCGAGGTGGTGCTGGTGGATCGCCTGCGCGCCGCGCTCGGCAAGTTCAACCCGAGGCTGCCGCCCGAAGCGATCAACACCGCCGTCGACGAACTGACCCGCGACCGCTCGGCCATGAGTCTGGCGGCGGCCAACCGCGAGATCTACCGGCTGCTCAAGGACGGCATCCCGGTTTCGGTGCCCGACCGCGATACCCTCACCCCCGACCCCTCTCCCAACGTGCGAGGGGGGCAAACGACCGAGCGCCTGCGTGTCATCGACTGGGCGCATCCCGAACAGAACGACTTCCTGCTGATCAGCCAGTTCAGCGTCGTCGGCAGCCTCTACACCTGCCGGCCCGACCTCGTCGGCTTCGTCAACGGCCTGCCGTGGGTGGTGGTGGAGCTGAAGAAGCCCGGCGTGCCGGCGCGCACCGCCTTCGACGAAAACCTCACGCACTACAAGCACGAGATACCGTCGCTCTTCTGGTTCAACATGCTGCTCATCGCCAGCAACGGCACCGACAGCCGCGTCGGCTCGCTCACCGCCGACTGGGGTCGCTTCTTCGAATGGAAGCGCGTCGAGCGCGAGGACGAGCCGCGCCGTGTGTCGCTGGAGGTGATGTTGCGCGGCACCTGCGACCGCACCCGGCTGCTCGACCTGGTAGAGAACTTCACCCTGTTCTCCGAACACAAGGCGGGGCTGGTCAAGGTGCTCGGCCAGAACCACCAGTTCCTCGGCGTCAACAACGCGGTTCGCGAGATGCTGGAGGCCCGCAAGCTGGGCCACGGCCGCGGCGGCGTGTTCTGGCAGACCCAGGGCAGCGGCAAGAGCTTCTCGATGGTCTTCTTCGCCCAGAAGGTGCTGCGCCGGCTCGCCGGCAACTGGACCTTCGTGGTGGTCACCGACCGCGTCGAACTGGATGATCAGATCGCCAAGACCTTCAAGACCGTCGGCGCCGTGTCCGCGACCGAGGGCGATCAATGCCACGCCCAGAGCGGCGCACACCTGCGCGAGCTTTTGCGCGGCAACCATCGCTACGTCTTCACGCTGATCCACAAGTTCCAGACGCCGGAGGCGCTGACCGATCGCGCCGACGTGATCGTGCTCACCGACGAGGCCCACCGCAGCCAGTACGACACGCTGGCGCTCAACATGCGCGCCGCCATGCCCAAGGCGACCTTCCTGGCCTTCACTGGAACGCCGTTGATCGCCGGCGAGGAGCGCACCAAGGAGGTCTTCGGCGACTACGTGTCGATCTACGACTTCCAGCAGTCGGTGGAGGACGGCGCGACGGTGCCGTTGTTCTACGAGAACCGCACCCCGGAGCTGGAGCTGGTCAATCCCGACCTCAACGATGACCTCTACCGCCTGATCGAGGACGCGGGCCTCGACGACGAGCAGGAGGCCAAGCTCGAAAAGGCGCTGGGGCGCCAGTATCACTTGATCACCCGCGACGACCGGCTGGAGACCGTGGCGCAGGACATCGTGCGGCATTTTCTGGGGCGCGGATTCGTCGGCAAGGCCATGGTGGTGTCCATCGACAAAGCCACCGCGTTGAGAATGCACGACAAGGTCAAGGCTCATTGGGCGGCCGAAACCCAACGGGTGCAGAAGGAGCTGGGCGAACTGGCCTACCAGCCGCGCGGCGATGAGGCAATGCCAGAACAGGCGCGCTGTGACCTACGCATGGCGGAGCTGAGAGCCCGCTTCGACGTGCTGACGACGACCGACATGGCTGTCATCGTCTCGCCGGGGCAGAACGAGATCGAGCAGATGCGCAAGCTGGGGCTGGATATCGAACCCCACCGCCGGCGTATGAACGAGTCGCAGCCCGGCCTCGACGAAAAATTCAAGGACGTGGACGACCCGCTGCGCCTGGTTTTCGTCTGCGCCATGTGGCTCACCGGCTTCGACGCGCCGAGATGCTCGACGGTGTATCTCGACAAGCCGATGCGCAATCATACGCTGATGCAGACCATCGCCCGCGCCAATCGGGTCTTCCCCGGCAAGCACAGCGGCGTGATCGTGGACTACGCTAACGTGTTCGCCTCGCTGGAGAAGGCACTGGCCATCTACGGCGCAGGCAAGGGAGGCGCAAATCCGGTCAAGGACAAGGCGCAGCTCGTCGCGGCGTTGCGCGAAGCGGTCCAAGCTGTCACGGTGTTCTCTGCCGGCCACGGGGTGGATCTTGCCGCTCTCGAAGCGCTGCCGCCCGGCAGCCTGGAGCGGCTGGAGGCGGTAGAGAACGCCATCAACGCGCTGATCGCGCCGGAATCGCGGCGGCGCGACTTCTTTGGCCACGAGCGGCTGGTCGGCACCCTCTACCGCGCCGTCAAACCTGACCCTGCGGCGCTTGAGTTCGCCCAGCGGGTGGCCGGCATCGCGACGCTGGCCGCTGCCATCCGCGCCAAGCTCAGCCCAAACCCGCCAGACATCTCGACCATCATGGGGCAGATCACCCGGCTCCTGGACGAGTCCATCACCGGCCTGACGGTCCGCGAGGCGGGTCCGCCCGCCATCGACCTCTCCAAGATCAACTTTGAGGCCCTCGCGCAGCGCTTCAAGGAATCGAAGCACAAGAACACCGACCTCGAGGCGCTCAAGGCCGCGATCCGCGCCAAGCTGGACAAACTCGTGCGCCTGAATCGCACCCGCGCGGACTTCGCGGAGAAGTTCGCGGCGCTGATCGAGAGCTACAACGCCGGCAGTCGGAACATCGAGCAACTGTTCGAGGAATTGCTCGAGTTCTCCAACAGCCTGGATGATGAGCAGGAGCGCCACGTCCGCGAGAACCTCGCCGAGGAGGAACTGGTCATCTTCGACATCCTCACCCGGCCTGCGCCGACGCTCAGCACGGAGGAGCGCGCCGAGGTCAAGAAGGTGGCTCGGGAACTGCTGACGCGGCTCAAGCAGTTGTTGGTGCTCAATTGGCGACAGAAGGCGGCGGCGCGCTCCGCGTTGAAGTTGGCCATCGAGGACACGCTCGACGCGGGCTTGCCGCGGACCTACGCGCCGGAAATGTACCGCCAGAAGTGCTCCGCGATCTTCGAGCATGTCTACGAGAGCTACCCGGAGCGCAATGCGGGGGTTTATGTCGCGGCGGCCTGAGCACGCGAAACATGCCTATCTGATTTGTGGAATCATCCTTTCGAACTACCCCGGCGCTCCGCGCCACTCCTCCTTGGCCAAGGAGGGGAAATTCCGCAACCGGCATGGGATCGCTATAGATCGATTACATATCGTCCGTGCACCCCGGACTGGAATGCCAGCAGGATGTAGATATAGAGCCAGCCCTGTCCCCAGCGGACCCGCCAGATCACGTCGCCGCACCGGTTGCGCGGCCGGTCGTCAATGAATTCGGTTGGATACTCGGTGGTTCGTCCATCGCCACAGTAGAAAATCGCCCGGCGCGGAGGTTCGGGCAACGCGCCGATCAGCCGATCAAGCGCCTCCAGCTTGTCGACCGCCCCCATCGGCTGCGGAATGCGGATAATGCCAAATCCGGCGCGATTCAGGTAAAGTTACTGCTCGAACCGACCGTCCCCGGCCCCGCCGTTGGGGATTTTGCTTGAGGTGTTGCACGCCATGCGGGATTACCTGATCGCGCCTTCGATTCTGTCCGCCGACTTCGCCCGGCTCGGCGAGGAAGTGGACGCCGTGCTGGCGGCGGGCGCCGACCTCGTTCATTTCGACGTGATGGACAACCATTACGTCCCCAATCTGACCGTCGGCCCCATCGTGTGCGAGGCGCTGCGCCGGCACGGCGTCACCGCGCCGATCGACGCCCACCTCATGGTCAAGCCGGTCGATCGCATCATTCCCGACTTCGCCGCCGCCGGCGCCAGCTACATCACCTTTCATCCCGAAGCCAGCGAACACATCGACCGCAGCCTGCAAATCATCCGCGATTGCGGCTGCCGGTCCGGGCTGGTGTTCAATCCGGCCACCCCGTTGGAATATCTGAGGTACGTGATGGACAAGGTGGACATGGTGCTGCTGATGGCGGTCAATCCGGGCTTCGGCGGCCAGAGCTTCATCAACGGCACCCTGAAAAAGTTGCGCGAGGTCCGGCGAATGATCGACGACGGCGGTTACCCGATCCGGCTGGAAGTCGATGGTGGAGTGAAGACCGACAACATCCGAATCATCGCCGAGGCCGGCGCCGACACCTTCGTCGCCGGCTCGGCCATCTTCGGCGCCCCCGACTACCGCGCCACCATCGCCGCCATGCGCGCGGAGTTGGCCAAGGCGGATTGTTAATCATGTTCGAGAACGTCACGGCGATTTTCTTCGATCTGGACGGCACCCTGGTGGACAGCGTGCCCGACCTGACCGCAGCGGTAAACGTCATGCTGCGCCAACTGGATCTGCCGATGCGCGAAGAGGCTCAGGTGCGGACCTGGGTCGGCAACGGCATGGACAATCTGATCCGCCGCGCCCTGGCCAACGACATGGCCGGGCGGGTAGACCCCAACCTGTTCGCCCGCGCCCGTCCGCTGTACAAGGCCGCCTACGCCGACCACATCAGCGTCTACAGCGAGCTTTACCCCGGCGCGCATGAGGGTCTGGCCGAACTGCGCGCCGCCGGATTCCCGCTGGCCTGCGTCACCAACAAAGCCGCCGAGTTCGCCCTGCCCTTGCTGGACCGGCTCGGCATCGGCCATTTCTTCGCCACCGTGGTGGGCGGCGAGTGTATCCCCCATCCCAAGCCGGCGCCCGACGCGCTGCTGCTGTGCGCCGAACGGCTGGGCATACCGGTCCCCCAAGGACTGATGGTCGGCGATTCGCTCAACGATGTGGGCGCCGCCCGCAACGCCGGTTGCCCGGTGGTGTGCGTGCCTTACGGCTACAATCACGGCCACGACATCCGCGATGCCAAACCGGATGCCGTGATCGACTCCATCGCCGAACTGCCTGCCCTGTTGGGCAAAACCGCCTGATGCACGGAAACCGGCTTTCCTCCCTCGTCGCGCGTTCGAAACCGGCCCCGGACTTCCGATGGCGCCGCCCGGCCTGACATCCGCCTCCCGCCGTCTTCCGTTTCCGCTGTTCAAAGGCTGTCCCAATCCATGAATCAGAATGAGTTTCAGCGTCTGGTCGAGCAAGGCTTCAACCGCATTCCGGTCGCCCGCGAAGTGCTGGCCGACCTCGACACCCCTCTCAGCACCTATCTTCGACTGGCCGACGCACCGTACAGCTATCTGCTGGAATCAGTGCAGGGCGGCGAGAAATGGGGTCGCTATTCCATCATCGGCCTGCCCTGCCGCAAGATCGTCCGGGTGCGCGGCCAGCGCGTGACCGTCGAACACGCCGGGGAACTCGTCGAATCGCTTACCTGCCCCGACCCGCTGGCCTGGATTCAGGAATTCCAGAGCCGCTACCGGGTGCCGGCCACCGGCGAGGGATTGCCTCGCTTCATCGGCGGACTGGTCGGCTATTTCGGCTACGACACCATCCGCTACATCGAACCCAGGCTGGCGCGCTGCCCCAATCCGGACCCGGTGGAAAACCCGGACATCCTGCTGCTGGTGTCCGAAGACATGGTGGTGTTCGACAACCTGGCCGGCCGGCTGTACCTGATCACCCTGGTGGACCCGGCGGTGGAACGCGCCTATGTCCGCGCCCAGCAACGGCTGGACGAATGGGTGGCGCGGTTGCGCGAGGGCCGTTCGCTCTACACGAACCATCGTTCCTACCCCGACGCCGGCAAGATCGAGTTCGTTTCCGGCTTCACCCAGGACGGTTTCGAGAACGCGGTGCGGCGGATCAAGGACTACATCCTGGCCGGCGACTGCATGCAGGTGGTGCTGTCGCAGCGCTTGACCGCGCCGTTCCGGGCCGCGCCGCTGGACCTGTACCGGGCATTGCGCGGCCTGAATCCTTCTCCTTACATGTATTTCCTCAATCTGGGCGATTTCCACATCGTCGGCTCCTCGCCGGAAATCCTGGTACGGCTGGAGGACGGCGTGCTGACCGTCCGTCCGATCGCCGGCACCCGCCAGCGCGGTGCCACCGAGGAACAGGATCAGGCGCTGGAGGCCGAGTTGCTGGCCGACCCCAAGGAACTGGCGGAGCATCTGATGCTGATCGACCTGGGCCGCAACGACGTGGGTCGGGTCAGCGAGATCGGCAGCGTCCGGCTGACCGAGAAGATGGTGGTCGAACGCTATTCCCACGTCATGCACATCGTCTCCAACGTGATCGGGCGGCTGCGGCCCAGCCTCAGCCCGCTGGACGCGCTGCGCGCCACCTTCCCGGCCGGCACGGTCAGCGGCGCCCCCAAGATTCGGGCGATGGAAATCATCGACGAGCTGGAGCCGGTCAAACGCGGCATTTACGCTGGCGCGGTCGGCTATCTGTCCTGGTCCGGAAACATGGACACCGCCATCGCCATCCGCACCGCCGTGCTCAAGGACGGCCTGCTCCACGTCCAGGTGGGGGCCGGCATCGTCGCCGATTCGGTGCCGGACAGGGAATGGGAGGAAACCATGAACAAGGGCCGGGCGCTGTTCCGGGCGGCGGCGCTGGCGGAACGGGGATTGGACGAACCGCGGGCGATGGAGCAATGCGACTGATACGCCGGCACGCAACCGATGGCGCTGGCATGGGCTGAATCGACGACTGAGGGGAACATCATGGAAACATTATTACTGTGGATCGGCCGGCTGGCCGGCCTGGCGGGCGTGGCGATCACCTTGATCGCCATCGGCGCGCGGCTGACGGGCGCATTCTGGATCGGTGGATTCCAGGCGGGAACGCTGCTTCAGGCCGGCATGGCAGCGATGATCCTGGCGTGCCTGGCGCATCTCGTGGTGCTGACTTTGCGCTCGGGCGGCGGCTAACCGTGACCGGCCTGATTTATCCCCCTGCCCGACAGCGGCACAGGGGGGATGAACGGTAGCCGTCAGACTCAACGGCCCACGTCGCCGGCTTGCAATTCCACCCGGTTCTGCTTTTGGTTGTAGCCCAGTCGGGCGATGATTTCGTAATCCAGTTCCGCTTTGGCGCCGGCTGGCACGTCGGTCTCGAACTGCACGGTCTGGAAATCGTGCAGGGTTGGATTCAGCCGGCCGCGGAATACCACATCGCCCGGATATTCGCGCCGGATTTGGACGCTGATCGGCTTGCCGCTGTAGTTTCGAATCTTCTGCCGGTAAACCGTATGTTCGTCCCAACCCGCCACCTGACTGTCCAGTTCCAGCTTGAATCCCTCCTCGCCCAGCTTGCGGTAGAGATTGCCGCCCTTGATCTGGAACCAGAGGTTGTCGCGGTAGACCTTCTGCTTGACCAGTTCGAAGATCACCGCCGGATCGGAACCCAGGTTCAATTCGATCTTGTCGCCGATGGGGACATACTTAAGATTTTGGGTCGCCAAATAGCTCAGCCCATCGCGGCCGTTGGCACGGAACACCCGCAGCATCCCGTCCGGCAGCGGCGTGCTACCCAGTTTGGAGGCCGTGTCATTCTTCAATAGATACAGCCGCGTCAGTTGCTCCCCGTATTCGCGCGGCCGATAACGGTACTGGACGGTCATCGGCACCCCGGCCGCCTCGAAACTGCGCAAGCGTTTGGCCCAGCCGTTGGGCACGGTTTCGGTGCCTTCGATGGTATAGATGAAATACTCGCTCAACCCTTCCTTGATGATTTCCTTGGGCGCCGCCATCTCCGCTGAGTCGGCGGCCGTCGCCCCGGCGGCCATCTCCAGCATCGGCGCGGGCGCGGCGGGCGCCATCATCCTGCGAGCAGCCTTCTGCCGCATGTCCCGGTATTCTTCCTTGCCGAGTTCGCTCACCCGTCCCACCGGCAGGCGCGCCAGTTCCGCGATCTTTTCCACCAGATTGATCGTGCCCACCACCAGCCGCACTTGGGCGTTTTCGTAATCCTCGCCGGAATTGTTGCGCACCCGCACGAAGCTTTCCAGCCGCAGGGCTTTCTCGTCGGGATCGGCGATGGCCAGATAATCCGCCGCCCAGGAGATGCCGGAAGTGAAGTAGCTGATCTCGATCGCCGCCTCGCGGTTGACGTCGCTCTTCACGTTCCAGTACAGGGTCTGCGGCTTGTCGTGCGGAAAGGTGGTATCGAGCACCTCCAGCCCGGTCTTCGGCTCGCGGAATTTGAGTTCCACCGAGGTCGGGTCGATCAGCGTATTGGCCCAGGAAAATTGCAGGGGATTGACGCCCTGTTTGAAGGTCACCACCCGGCTTTCCCGCACCAGAGTCAAATCCTCGGAGTTGTAGATGGTCAGTTGCACCGTCCGCCGCTCGGGGACGGTGGCGAGATCGACGTTGCGGGCCGGCAGCGCCAGCGGCAGCAGCAACCCGAACAGGCAGAGCAAACGGGCAATCCGGTTCGCGGTCATGGCGCTCACCACTCGTTGTTCAGCGTCAAGCGCAGGGTATGGATCTGTTTTCTGGCCTGGCCGTCGGCGGCGCGGGCCGGCAGATCGACATGGAACAGCAGCTTGTCGGCATCGCTCTTTTCCGGATCGGGATTGCGCAGGCTGCCGTCGCCCAGTTGCCATTCCGGGTCGCGGCCGCTGTCGCCGCGAATCTGGTTGCGGATCTGGCGAACGCTCTCGGCGATGTCCAGGATTACGGGCGTGTCCTTGAAGTTCTCGATCTCGTATTTCAAGGTCACGTCGTGGCGATAGAGATTGCCGGCAATGCGCTGGCGTTCGTTGCGGTCCACGGTGCGCCGCACGGCGATGTCGCGGGCCAGGCCCAGATACAAGGTCAGCTCGCCGTCGGGGGGGGTGAACTTGCTGCGATCCTCGCCGAGAAAGGCGGTGGTGCCCTTGCCGTCGTCCTGGAAGATGCGGGCCTTGCCCTCCGGTAGCGGCTCCTTGCCGAGGTCGCCGCCAGCGTTCCTGACCACGTAGTGCATCGGCACGTTGAGCTTGTCCTGGGCGCGGTCGAGATAGCCAAACTCCACGGGATTGCTGGTGTAGGTCTTGCGCACCGGCACGGCGGCGAAGCGGCTCAGCTGGACTTCCTTGGTCTCGTCCAGGCCGAGCGGCTTGTCGAACCGCGGGCCGACGCCGGCCCAGAACGTGGCGGCATCGTAGGCTTCGTTGGCGTTGTTGTTGACCCGCAGGTACTGCGCCAGGGTGAGCGCTTTCTCGTCGCGGTCGGCCACGGCACGATAGTGGAAATCCTTGCCCAGTCCGCCCAGCACGTAGCTGATCCGCACCCGCGCCGCGCCGGAGGCGCTGGCGGCCACCGACCAGACCAAGGCGGTTTCGTTGGGGGGATAGCTGACCGACAGCACCTTGGCGTCCGGCGCCTGCTCTCCGGCCGGGACGAGGACGCGCAAGACCAGGGTGTCGGGATCGATGCGGGTGTTGGCCCAGGAAAAATCCACCTGGTTGACGCCCTTGACCAGCGGGACGATGCGTTCCTCCTCGACCAGGGCAATCTGGGAATGGTCGAGTTGAATCTCCACTCGCTCGCGCACCGGCAGGGTGGTGAGCTTGATGCGGGCCAGCGCGTCCGGCGGTACGACGCCGAACAGCAGCAGGACGCCGAGCGGATACAGCAGTCGGGTTCGGTTCATCAGTCGCGGTCTCCCAAGGTTGAACGTGATCGGCATGATCCTAAACGCTCGAAAACGGATTTTGGGGTTGCGGCTATTGGCCTCATCCTTCGCGGTGTCCGCCCGCGCCCTCGGGGCTCCATCGATCATCGGACACCCAAAGGACTCTTACGAAAAACCCGGCTGGCTCGAGGTATAACGCCCAAGCCAGCCGGGTGGTCCATGGCGGCCTGCCCGGACAGGCTCGGCGCCGTCTAACCCTCAAACCGTCGGAACACCAGCGTGGCGTTGGTACCACCAAAACCGAAGCTGTTGGACATCACCACTTTCAGGTCGGCGTTGTCGACTCGTTCCCGAACGATGGGGAAACCTTCCGCCGCCGGATCCAGGGTCTCGATGTTGGCCGAGGCCGTGATGAAGCGGTTGTCCAGCATCAGCAGCGAGTAGATGGCCTCGTGCACGCCCGCCGCGCCCAGCGCGTGGCCGGTCAGCGCCTTGGTGGAACTGATCGGAGGAATCTGCTCGCCGAACATCTCGCGAATCGCCTCCAATTCACGAATATCGCCAACCGGAGTACTGGTGCCGTGGGTATTGAGGTAATCCACCGGCTCGCTCACTCCTTCCAGCGCCTGCCGCATGCAGCGCAGGGCACCCTCGCCCGAGGGTTGCACCATGTCGTAACCGTCGGAGGTGGCGCCGTAGCCGATCAGTTCCCCGTAGATCCGCGCGCCGCGCCGGCGGGCGTGCTCCAGTTCCTCCAACACCACGATCCCACCACCGCCGGAAATCACGAAGCCGTCGCGGTTGGCATCGTAGGTGCGGGAAGCGGTCCGCGGCGTCGCGTTGTACTTGGTGGACAGCGCTCCCATGGCGTCGAACAGGTGAGTCAGACTCCAGTGCACCTCCTCGCCGCCCCCGGCGAACACGATATCCTGCTTGCCCCACTGAATCAGTTCGCCGCCGTGGCCGATACAATGGGCGCTGGTGGCGCAGGCGGAGCTGAGGCTGTAGTTGACGCCCTTGATCTTGAACGGCGTCGCCAGGCAAGCCGTGGTGGTGCTGCTCATGGTGCGCGGCACCATGTACGGCCCGACCCGCTTCAGGCCCTTGTTGCGCAGCAAATCGGCCGCCTCGACGATATTCTGTGGACTGCCGCCACCGGTGCCGGTCACCAAGCCGGCGCGCGGATCGGACACCATGTCTTCCGACAGCTGAGCGTCGGCGATGGCTTCGCGCATCGCCAGATAGTTGAAGGCGGCGGCATCGCCCATGAACCGCAGGATCTTGCGGTCGATCAGCGCCGCCAGATCCACCCGCAGCGGCCCGCGCACGTGGGAGCGCAGACCCATCTCTTTATAATCCTCGGCGTACTCCAATCCGCTGCGGCCCTGCCGCAGCGATTCCAGCACTTCCCAGCGGTCGTTGCCGATGCTGGATACGATACCGATACCGGTGACAACCACCCGTCTCATGGTTCAGTTCCTCAAAAGCCGTCGGTGGAAGTAAACAAGCCCACTCGCAGATCCTTGCCGTTATAGATGGTCCGGCCGTCGACCTCCAGGGTCGCATCGGCGATGCCCATGACCAGTTTGCGCAGGATGACCCGCTTCATGTGAATGTGATACGTCAGCTTCCTAGCCTCGGGACGCACCTGGCCGGTAAACTTGACTTCACCGCAACCGAGCGCCCGTCCTCGTCCCTGACCGCCCATCCAGCCAAGGAAAAACCCGACCAGTTGCCACATCGCGTCCAGGCCGAGACAACCCGGCATGACCGGATCGCCGATGAAATGGCAGCCGAAGAACCACAGGTCGGGATGGATGTCCAGTTCCGCGACGATCTCGCCCTTACCGAATTGGCCGCCCTCGGAGCCGATATGGACGATGCGATCCACCATCAGCATGTTCGGCAACGGCAACTGGGCGTTGCCTGGACCGAACAGTTCGCCGCGAGCGCAGGCGAGCAGTTCCTCACGAGTGTAGCTGGGTTTTTTATTCACGACCGTGGATGTCCTCTGATGCGGTTGAGCGAGTCGGGATCGGGCCTGATCCAAATCGAAATCGTGAATTATAAGGTTTTCCCGAGCCGGTGGGGAGTTCGTTCGCTGGCCCTCCAACGATACAATGCCCCCCCTTGGCCCAATTTCCATGAGGAGCGCCGATGACCACGCGTTCTTCCTGCGTCATGACTCCAGCCCAAGCACCCCCTTGGCCCAATTTCCATGAGGAGCGCCGATGACCACCGCGCCCGATCTTCTCGTTCCAAACGCCATGCGGTTGGCGGAATACGCCCACCGTCAGCACGATCACCACCGCAAAGCCCCGCCCGGCGAGGACCGTCCCGCCTATTTTCTGCATCTGACCGAAGTGGCCTGGTTGCTGCTCGACGGCGGGGTCCGCGACGACGAACTGATCGCCGCCGCCTTTCTGCACGACATCATCGAGGACTGCGACTACGACGAGGCCCGGTTGGCCGCGGCCACCGGCAACTCCCGAGTGGCGGCGCTGGTCGCGGCGGTTTCGGAACCCGACAAGGGCCACGGCTGGGAAATCCGCCAACGATGCTATCGCGAGCGGTTGGCCGCCCTGAACGACCCGGCGATCCTGGCGCTGTCCTGCGCCGACAAAACCTCCAACCTCACGGACATGAACCGGCTGATGGCCCGAGGTCACGAGGTCGACAGCTTTACCAAACGCGGCTTCGACGCACAACAGGCCAAGTTTGAGGCACTGGACCGGCTGTTCCAGGGCCGGGTGCCGGAACGGCTTTACCGGCGCTTCGAGAAAGCGCTGGCGGAATTCCGGAAACGGGGTCGGGCGGCGGACTGAAATCCCTCTCGCGTCCGGCCGGTCACCCTTCCGGCCGATCCGTCCCGATTTTGTCCTCCGTGCCGGCCAGCAGTTGCCGGATGTTGGAGCGGTGCCGCCAGACCAGCAACACCACCATGGTCAGAATGGCGACCTCGTAGGCAGGCGGTAGACCGAACCACCAGCCAAACAGCGGCGCCAGCACCGCTGCCGTCAGCGCCGACAGCGAGGAAATACGAACGACGAAGGCCATCGTCAGCCAAGTGGCCAGCGCCGCCAGCGCCACCGGCCAGGACAGGCCGAGGATCGCGCCGAACGCGGTCGCCACCCCCTTGCCACCTTCGAAGCCGAAAAACACCGGATACAGATGGCCCAGGAACGCCGCCAACGCGGTCAGGGCCAGCCCGGCCTCCTCAACGCCCGCCAGTCGCGCCAGCAGCACCGGCAGCACGCCCTTGAGAAAATCGCCCGCCAAGGTGATGGCAGCGGCCTTCCGGCCGCCAAACCGCAGCACGTTGGTGGCGCCGGGATTGCGCGAGCCCTCGCCGCGCGGGTCGGGCAAGCCCATCAGCCGGCAGACGATAATCGCGGTGGAAATGGAACCGGCCAGATAGCCGAAAATGACAAAAGCCAGAGTCGTCAACATAGTACCGTCGAAAGCAGGCGATTCAGCAATGCCGGCGCGGCGGCCGGCGGGGGCCGGAACGGGGCCGGCGCGACGGTTTTAGGCTAAGATAGGCCACCGTGTGGAGCCCCGTCATGGACATCATCATCATTCGCGAACTGCGCATCGAGACCACCATCGGCGTTCATCCCTGGGAACGCCGGAACCGCCAGACCCTGATCCTCGATCTGGAACTGGGCATCGACATTCGCCCGGCGGCCGCAACCGACCGGCTTGATGATACTCTCGATTACCAGGTCGTGGCGCAACGAATTGGCGATTTCGCCGCTGCCCGCGATTTCCAGTTGGTGGAAACCTTGGGCGAGCGGATCGCCGAACTGGTGCTGCGAGAGTTCGCAACGCCCTGGCTGCGACTCGCCCTGCGCAAGCCCGGCGTACCGTCCGGCGCACGGGAAGCCGGCATCATCATCGAACGGGGTCGCCGGGACTGAGGGCCATGGCTCGGGTCTACGTCGGCATCGGCAGCAACATCGAGCCGGAACGGAACATTTGTTCCGGGCTGGCGTCCCTGCGGCGGCAATTCGGCCCGCTTACCGCGTCCACGGTCTATGCCAACGCGGCGGTCGGCTTCGCTGGCGATGACTTCCTGAACATGGTCGCGGGCTTCCAAACCGACTTGGCGATCCATGCCGTGCTCGCCCGGTTACGAAAGATCGAGGAAGCTCATCAATATCGCGGAGAGGGTCCGAAACTGGCGCCGCGGGCGCTGGATCTGGATTTGCTGCTCTACGACGATCTGGTGCTGCGCGAGGACGGGCTGTGCATTCCCCGCGATGAAATTACCCGTCACGCCTTCGTGCTGCGGCCGTTGGCCGAAGTGGCCGGCGACCGCCGCCATCCCCTGCTGGACACCACCTTCGCCGAACTGTGGACGGCCTTCGACCAGTCCCGTGAGACGCTGCGGCCGGTGGCGCTGGAATGTCAATGTTAAGGGGACAGATTACAGGCAGGCTGCGGACCACGGGCAACGAACCCTGCGCTCCGCTACCTTACAATCGGCTCCACTGCGTGCGCCGCTGCTCCCGAACCCGCGGCATCAACACCGCCACCACGAGGCACGCGCCCAGCAGTACCGCCCCCATCAGGAACCGGATGCCGTCGTTGTCGTTCCGCAACGACCGACTTTCCTGCTGGACGATCTGCAGTTCCCGTTCCAGGGTCACGACCCGCTCCTGCAAGATCTTGTTGCGTTCGTCGATCGCGACCGTATCGGTCGCCACCTTGCGGTATCGCGCCAGTTGCTGGCGCAGGCGCAGGGCCTCCTCGTAAAGCTGAGGGTAGCTAACGGCTTCACCTTCCGGCTTGCTGATCACTTCGTTCAGATGCTGCTGGAGATCGCCGTGTCGCGCTTTCCACCGCTCCAGTTCCTGCCTGACGCCGGTCAACTGTTCCTGGCTGCTCGGCGTATCGGTAAGCTGGTAGCTTGGTAGCCAGCCCTTCACACCCCCGGACGCGCGAATTTGGGTGTAACCCTTGACGGTATCCACTTTCAGCACTTCGACCGCGGAACCGGTCCGTACCGAGCCGATCACCTTGTAGCGGTCGGATGCACCCGCGCGCAGCGGTATTTCCAGCGCGTCGCTCACGTAAGCCGGGGCTTGGGCCGGCAACGGAGTTTGGGGTTGGGCCTGGATTTGAACCGGGACGAGGACGCACGGGAACGCGGCCAACAACGGGATTATGGGCGTTTTCATCAGGTACGCTTGCGAATCAGGGAAAGCCAAAGGGCTGGATTTATTTTGGCGATTTTACCCTGTTCGCATCGCCGCTTGTATCAGTAAAAGCCACGGCAATCAATCGAACGCTTTTGTTTCAAAAAAACCGATAATAGTCAAAATAATATATATTTTTACTCTACGACAATTGCAAACAATGTAATTATTTTAAACATTCATAATTATGGATATACCTCACCATTCCGGAGTTTGTGGTAAAAGTCCTCTCGTCAAGAAAAATTCGTTCGAAATCCAGAGCCG
Organism: Candidatus Competibacter sp.; assembly: GCA_031732875.1. Lineage (GTDB taxonomy): Bacteria > Pseudomonadota > Gammaproteobacteria > Competibacterales > Competibacteraceae > JAVMKJ01. The sequence continues at coordinate 24,775 of JAVMKL010000271.1, forward strand.
CGACGGCAACGAGTCGGTCCGAATCATCTCAAGCCTCGTTCCATCACCACCATGTCCATCGACCACCGCCTGATTCTGCCCGACCCCGACCCCGCCGGCGCCGCGCATAGCGCCCGGTTGCTCGATGACATCCGCGCCGAAATTCTTGCCGCGGGAGGGGCAATTCCCTTCGTTCGCTTCATGGAGCTGGCATTGTACGCGCCCGGCCTCGGCTATTATCGCGCCGGAGCCCGCAAGTTCGGTCCCGGCGGCGATTTCGTCACCGCACCGGAATTGTCCCCTCTGTTCTCGCGCTGCCTGGCCCGTCAGTGCCGGGAGATTCTCGCCGCGCTGGGCGACGGTGAGATCCTGGAACTCGGCGCCGGCACCGGCATCATGGCCGCCGATATCCTCCGCGAACTGCGCGTGCTGGATGCGCTCCCGGAGCGCTACGCCATCCTGGAACTCAGCGGTGAATTGCGCGAGCGCCAGCGCCAAACCTTGCTCGAACGGGCGCCCGACTTGCTGCAACGGGTGACTTGGCTGGACGCGCTGCCGGAACCGGGCCTGCGCGGCGTGATTCTCGGCAACGAAGTGCTGGACGCGCTGCCGGTCGAACGCTTCCGGATTACTCCACAGGGGCCGCGCCGGCTGGAGGTAACGTGGGCTGAAGCTGCTCCACCGACGGGCGCGGGAACCGGCCTGGACTGGGCCGAAGGCGCCGAGGACCCGGCGGTGACGGCGGCGGTCGTGCGGATCGAGGCAGAACTGGGCTGGCGCCTGCCGGACGGCTATGCCTCCGAATACGCGCCCCGCCTGGAGGAGTGGCTGCGCGCCATCGCGGAGCCGCTGGCGGCGGGCGCGCTGCTGTTCGTCGACTATGGCTATCCGCGGCGGGATTACTACCATCCCGAACGCGCCGCCGGCACCCTGCTCTGCCACTACCGCCACCGCGTCCACGACGATCCGCTGATCCTGCCCGGCATCCAGGACATCACCGCCAGCGTGGACTTCACCGCCGTGGCCGACGCCGCGCTCGCCGCCGGGCTGGAAGTCGCCGGTTATGCCAGCCAGAACCATTTCCTGTTCGGCTGCGGGCTGATGGACCTGCTGGCCGAGGTGGACCCCGGTGATTTGATCCGCTATCTGGATCTGGCCCGCCAAGTCAAACTGTTGACCTTACCCGGCGAAATGGGTGATCGCTTCCAGGCCATCGCTCTAACCCGCGGCCTGAATATCCCGCTGCGCGGCTTTGCCCTCCGGGACGGGCGCGGACGACTATAGTTTGGGAAACCAACCAATCCGGGGAGGCCGCGCATGGGCCAGGAAATTTCCCGATCGACCTTCACCCGCCAGGATTTCCGGCGGTTCCGGGCACGGCTGCGCCAGGAGACGGCGAGGCTGGCCGACTGGTTCCGGGAAGAGCGGTTCGCGCCGAGTGGGGACATCGGCGGCTTCGAGATCGAGGCGTGGCTGGTGGACCGGCGGGGACAACCGGCGCCGCTCAACCAGGCTTTCCTGGAGCGAATGGCCAACCCGCTGGCGGTGCCGGAACTGAGCGTTTTCAACATCGAACTCAACACCCCGCCGTTACCCTTGCGCGGCGACGCGCTGCGGCGGATGCACGCCAATCTGCAGGAACTGTGGCAACGTTGCCAGCAGGTGGCCGCCGAGCTGGACGCGGCGGTGGTGCTCATCGGCATCCTACCGACCCTGCGCGTTGGGGATCTGACCCTGGATCATATGTCGAGCCAGCAGCGTTACCGAGCCATCAACGAGCAGATTCTGCGGCGGCGGCGCGGCCGGCCGATGGAACTGGCCATCCATGGCACCGAGACTCTGCGTCTGACCCATCCCGACGTGATGCTGGAAGCCGCCACCACCTCGTTCCAAACCCATTTGCAGGTCGTGGCCCACGAGGCCGTGGCATTTTTCAATGCCGCGCTGGCGCTGTCGGCACCGATGGTGGCGGTGGCGGCCAATTCGCCGCTGCTGTTCGGCAGCGTGCTATGGGAAGAAACCCGTATTCCGCTGTTCGAGCAGGGCGTGGCGCTACCGGGCGGGATGCGCTCCAACGACCCGAGTTACCGGCGGGTGACGTTCGGCGGGAGTTATGTCCGGGAATCGCTGTTGGAATTGTTCGCCGAGAATCTGACGCACTATCCGGCCCTGCTGCCGGTCGACCTGAGCGCGGAACCGGCCGACCGGTTGCCGCACCTCCGTCTGCACAACGGTACCATCTGGCGCTGGAACCGGCCGTTGCTGGGCTTCGAGGCGGACGGGACCCCGCATCTGCGCATCGAACATCGGGTGATGCCGGCCGGTCCCAGCATCCCCGATACCATCGCCAACGCGGCACTGTATTACGGGCTGGCGCACGAATTGGCGCGGGCGCCGGTCGGCGTGGCGCTGGACTTCGCCCACTGCCGGGCGAATTTCTACGCGGCGGCGCGGGATGGGCTGCGGGCGGAGGTAGCGTGGCCGAACGACCGGCGGCGGCCACTGCGGCAACTGTTGCTGGAGGAACTGCTGCCGCTGGCCCAGCGGGGACTGCTCGCGCTGGGAATCGATGCGGCGGATGCGACGGACTATCTGGACATCGTCGCCGCGCGGGTGGAAAGCGGGCGCACTGGCGCCGACTGGCAACGATGCTTCCTCGCCCGCCACGGGCCAGACCCGAGCGAACTGACCTTGGCGTATCTCGACCGGCAGCGCAGTGGCCGGCCGGTGCACGAATGGGCATGCTAACGCCAGGCGGCAGCCCGGACCCGCGCCAAGCAGACCACCACACCCGCCACAATACCCCTACCGTCAACATCCATCGCCGCCAAGGGCAGCGGAAGCGGGAATCGCGGCGACCGGCGGAACGCCAACGGAATCAAATGCGGCCAATACCATCGCGATCTCCTCATGATTTCCAAAGCCAATATTCAGCATGATGGCTTGTACTTTGTACAATAATGGTATAAATATAGCCGATAATCATTGCGATAATTAAGAATATGTATATTTATTGTATAATTGAAAACGACTTCTCAACCCTTGACCGCATCCCGAACCGCCGGAGGTCTCCGATATGATAATGGCCAGCCGCGGCCTGCCCGACCAAGGGCTGGTGCCCATCCGCACGGTGTCCAGCCTGACCGGCGTCAACTCGGTCACCCTGCGCGCCTGGGAACGCCGTTACGACCTCATCAAGCCGGTCCGCACTCCCAAGGGTCATCGCCTGTACACCATGGCCGACGTGGAACTGATCCATCAGGTGATCTCGCTGCTCGACAACGGCATGTCCATCGGCCAAGTGCGGCAGGTGCTGGACGCCGACAAGGCGCATCTTAACTCCACGCCCACCCCCGGAGCGGGCAACGAGCGGGATTTCGACCCCTGGCAAAACCACCAGCACCGATTGCTGCGGGCCGTCGCCGCTTTCGACGACGGCGTGCTGGGCGACATCTACAACGAAGTGCTCTCGCTGTACCCGGTGGATATCGTCACCAGCCGGCTGATCGTACCCCTGCTGCGGGAGCTTGGCGAACGCTGGGCTCAGGGCCAGGGTACTATCGCCGAGGAGCATTTTTTCAGCACGTTCCTGCGCAACAAACTGGGTGCCCGCTTCCATCATCTCAGCCGGAACCGCCAAGGATCGAAGCTACTGGCCGCCTGCCTGCCCGGAGAACAACACGAGGTCGGTCTGCTGCTGTTCGCGCTGACGGCGCTGGACCGGAATTACCAGGTCGTGCTGCTGGGACCCAACACGCCGCTATCGGAACTGCCGCCGGTGGTGGAGCGGGCCACCATCCAGGCTATCGTTTTGTCCGGGTCGGTGGCAGTCGCCACGGCGACGGTCGAGGAGGAATTGCCCCGGCTTTGCAGGGCGGTCGCGATCCCGGTGTTCGTCGGCGGCCGGGTCGCGAACCGCTACTCTGACGCCATCGCCGCCGCCGGCGCGATCGCGCTGGGGGAGGATCTCAGTCTCGGGCTACGCCGGATTGACGCGACACTGGCTCGCCGCTGACGCTGGCCCGCCACAGGTCCCGCAGCTCCACCACTCCCTCTTCCTCGGCGCCTCCCTGGAACACGTCGTTCCAAGCCACGTACAGCAGTGCCCCCAAGTAGACCGGCAAGGGCAACGCCAGCACTTGGGCCGGAACGGAGAACAGGTCGAGGAAGGGCAACGCCAGCAGCGCCAGCCCGATCAGGCCCAGAAACGGGAACAGCCAGGGATTGATCTGCATCGCCAGAACACTGCGACGCCAGCACACCGACAGCGGCAGTTCCCGAAACAGTTGCAGCGGGATCGCGAACCAGGCCAACAGCACCTGCAAGACCAGCAGCACGCTGCCCAAGACGCTGAGTTGGGTCCCCAGAACGGTGCCGGCGACCCCGAAGGTTGCGGACGGCGGTGGCGGGGCACCACCGGCAATAGTGGCGATATCGGCGGGAAGCAATTGATCCTGCACCCAGTAAACCACCAGATAGCCCTGCAGCAGCAGCGCGAACAGGAACAGGCTGGTCCTGGCCAGCGCCTTGAGCGCGGTCCAGTTGAACAATTGCCTGGATGCCGGCAACCGCTTGCGGTTGGCGGCGCGAGCCAGACCGCAGGCCAGCGTCACCGTCAGGCTCAACGGCAGACCGTAGCAGAACACGGTGACGATCAGCGTGACCCAGCCACCCGCCAGCGGCAGCCACCATTCCCAGACTGGCAGCACCAGCAACAAGGCGCTACCCGCCGGCGCGAACAGCGCCACGACCACGAACAGCGCCGGCCGCCGCCACATCAGTTGCCAGGCCTGCATCAGCCAATCCCGGCCATCGCGCGGGGTCAGCGCCCGCGGCCCGAAACCTCGCATAGCCACCATCCTGTCGAAAAGTCAGTGGCTAGTTTAACGCGGACGGGCGTGGGGCATAGCATTACTTAACCGGGAATTGAGAGGGGGGACGGCGACCGCGGCGGGCGTTCGCGACGCCCGCCGCAGGCCTTTCTCCTGGATCATCCCGAGAGGATGATTTCCCTTCTCTTAATGCGCGGCTGCGCCAGCGGCGCCGAAGCCGGTCTGCGCGCGCACGTACTGATCCTCGAACGCTTCCTTCTCCTTCGCCGCGCGGGGGCTGCTGTCCGTCACCGAACCCAGCCACGCGAAGAAGAACGCAATCGGCATCGAGAAGATAGCCGGCTGCTCGTACGGGAAGATCGGATCTTTATTGCCGAGCACGACCACCCAAACCGCTTTCGACAGGACTACGATCGCCACCGCCGATACCAGGCCGGCGATGCTGCCCCAGATCGCGCCCCGCGTGGTCAGCCCCTTCCAGTACATGGACAGGATCAGCACCGGGAAATTGCACGATGCGGCCACGCCGAAAGCCAGACCGACCATGAACGCCACGTTCTGTTTCTCGAACGCAATGCCGAGCAGGACGGCCAATACCCCGAGGAACAGCGAAGAACGCTTGGAGATGCGCACTTCCTCAGCTTCGGTCGCCTGCCCCCGGCGGATGACGTTCGCGTAAATATCGTGGGAGATAGCGGACGCGCCGGCCAGCGCCAAGCCCGACACGACGGCCAGAATCGTGGCGAAGGCGACCGCCGACAGGAAGCCCAACATCATGTTGCCACCGACCGCGTGCGCCAGATGCATGGCGGGCATGTTACCGCCGCCGCGCAGTTTGCCGGCCAAGTCGCCGCCCTCGAAGTATTCCGGGTTGGTGCCGACGATGGTAATCGCCGCTAGGCCCATGATGGCCACCACGGTAAAGAAGAAGCCGACGCAGAGGGTCGCGATGAACACGCTCTTGCGCGCTTCCTTGGCGTTGGGCACGGTGAAGAAGCGCATCAGGATGTGCGGCAGGCCGGCGGTACCGAACATCAGGCCGAGCGACAAGGAAACCGCCGTCACCGGATCGGCCAGCAGCGAACCCGGCCCCATCAGCGCCATGCCTTTCTTGGAATTCTCGACCGCCTTGGTCGCCAGCGTCTCGAAATTGAAGCCGAACTGGGAAAACGCCAGCAGCATCACCAGCGTGCCGCCGCCGAGCAGCAGGCAGGCCTTGATGATCTGCACCCAGGTGGTGGCGATCATGCCGCCGAAGGTGACATAAACCACCATCAACACGCCGACGATGACCACCGCCAGCCAGTAATCCAGACCGAACAGCAGTTTGATGAGCTGTCCCGCGCCCACCATCTGCGCGATCAGGTAGAACACCACCACGGTCAGCGAGCCGATGGCCGCGACGGTGCGGACCTGCCGCTGGTCCAGTCGGTAGGAGGTGATATCGGCGAAGGTGAACTTGCCGAGGTTGCGCAGCCGCTCGGCCATGATGAACATGATGAACGGCCAGCCGACATAGAAGCAGATGCAGTAGATGTAGCCGTCGAAGCCCTGGAAATAGGTCAGGCTGGTGAGACCGAGCAGCGTGGCCGCCGACATGTAGTCGCCGGCGATGGCCAAGCCGTTCTGGGTGCCGGTGATGCCGCCGCCGGCGGAGTAATAATCGCTGGCCGTTTTGGTGCGCTTGGCCGCCCAGTAGGTGATGCCCAGGGTCGCCATCACGAAGATGAAGAACATCACGATGGCATGGACGTTGAGCGCCTGTTTCTGGGCTTGGCCGACATCCGGGGCGGCCACGGCCAACCCCATCCAGCCCAGCGCCAGCGCGGCGGCGACAAACTTCAACAGTCGATGATTCATTCGATGGCCCCCTTAACGATCTCCGCGTTGATGTCATCGAATTCGCTGTTGGCGCGGCGGATATAGAGGCCAGTCATCAACCAGAACAGCAGGATCATGCCCGCGCCGATGGGCCAGGCGATGGAGGCCTTGCCGCCTTCCCAGATGGGCGTGGTCAGCAGCTTCGGGTTGAACCCCACGACCATGATGAAGGCGAAGTAAATCCCCAGCACGATCGCCGTCAACAGCCATGCGAAATGGCTGCGCTTGCTGACCAGTTCGTCGAATTTTGGATTCCTGCGAATCCGGTCGTACACTTCAGACGACATTATTCTTCTCTCTCCTTTGGTAGTTATGGAAGAAACCGGCCCTGCCGTCGCGACAGGAACGGGATTGATAAAAAATGTAGAAGCCGGCGCCCGTCTTGTCCATGGAGCACAAGCAATCAGTCGTGAACCGCTCGATGGGTCATGCGCTGAACTCACGCCATGATGCGAGCTAGAGTAGCATGTTACTATGAATCAAAAGGTCCATATGGCGGACCGGGCATCGCGACCGGCGCTCCGCACAAACAATAACTTTCAAAATTCGACGACGTGAACGACACCCTCCGATTGGTTCTTGCCCTCATCGCGTTCCTGGCGCTGGTGACAGGCCTGGAACTGGTAGCCGGCTACGCGTTTTACTACGTCCTGGAACCCGATGACAAACCGCGTTTGATCGAGATGCTGGCCCCGCGGGCCGAACTGCTCGCCGAGATTGGGCTGCTGTTGCTCATGATCCTCGGCATCGCCTTCGCCGCCGCCTGGCAGATCTACGTCAAGGGTCCGCTGAAGATTGCGGAAGGGATCCGCATCATGCTCAACGCCAATCGCGGCCATCGCATCCAGCTCGCCGGCCCGCCCGAGGTCAGGCTGCTGGCACGGGCGGTGAACGAACTGGCCGAGCACAGCGAGACGCTGGCCCACGATCTGGAAGCGAAGGTGTCTCAGGCGAAGTCTTCGGTGGAGGAAGAGAAAAACCGCCTGGCGGCGCTCATGTCCGAGCTGTCCCAAGGCGTACTGGTGTGCAACCGCGACGGGCGCATCCTGCTTTACAACGAGCGCGCCCGCCAAGCGCTCGGTGCCTCGGCCAGCGCCGGTTCGGCCTCGCTGATCGGCCTGGGACGACCGATTTTTGCCCTCATCGACCGCAGCCTGCTGCGGCACGCGAGAGAGACCATCGAGGCCCGGCTTCGAAAGGGCCAGCCCGATTCGAACGCGCAGTTCGTGTTCGCGACCCGGACCGGCCAGTTCGTTCGGGTCCAGATGGCGCCGGTCCTGACCGCCGCGCCGCCGGCGCCCCACGCCGGCGAGCCCGACCACGCCGACCCACCGGTCACCAGCGGCTTCGTGATGACGGTAGAGAACATCACCCGCAACTTCGAACTCGACTCCACCCGCGACATGCTGCTGCAATCGTTCACCGAGGGCAGCCGGGCGTCGCTGGCCAGCATCCGCGCGGCGGCCGAGATGCTGGCCTACTATCCGGATTGCGAGCCGGCTCATCGCGACCGTTTCATCCGGATCATCAGCGAGGAGGTCAACCATCTGAGCGGCAAGCTGCATCAGTTGACCGCCGACCATGCCGATTCGCTCAAGACCCGCTGGCCGCTGGAAGAGATGCTGGGAGCCGACGTGATCGACGCGGCGCGGCGCCGAATCGAAAGCCGGCTCGGACTGGTGGTGAAAACGGAGGATCTTGACCGGACGATCTGGGTCAAGGTCGACAGTTACACGCTGATCCAGGCGCTGGGCTCTCTGGCCGGCCGGCTGAAGGAGGAATGCGGGGTCGGCGAGTTGCGCCTCGACCTGTCGCGGCACGCCCGGATCGTCCAACTCGATTTGAGCTGGCCGGGGCCAGTACTGTTGCAGGGGATCCTCCATCAATGGGAACTCGACAGCCTGCGCGCCGGCGGCGAGGACAGCCCGTTGACCTTGCACGACGTGCTCGAGCGGCACGGGGCGGAGATCGTATACATCCTGGACAAGGAGCGGAACCATCCTCTGTTCCGGCTGCTGCTGCCGCTGGCCGAGCCGATGCGTCCGCTGCTGGGGGCGCCGATCCGCTACGGCGACAGCCGGCCGGAGTTCTACGATTTCGATCTGTTCCATCAGGCCGGCCAGACCCCGGAACTCGATCATACGCCGCTGAACCGACTGGCCTACACGGTGTTCGATACCGAGACCACCGGCCTCAATCCATCGGCCGGAGACGAGATCATTTCGATCGGCGCGGTGCGCATCGTCAACAACCGCCTGCTGCGCAACGAGATTTACGAACAACTGGTCGATCCGAAGCGGCCGATCGCGGCGATTTCGCAGACCGTTCACGGCATTTCCAACGAGATGCTGCGCGGGCGACCGGCCATCGACGAGGTGTTGCCCCAGTTCCATGCCTTTTCCGAGGACACGGTGCTGGTGGCGCATAACGCGGCGTTCGACATGCGGTTCCTGCAGATGAAGGAGGAATCCACCGGCATCCGCTTCACCCAGCCGGTGCTGGATACCCTGCTGTTGTCGGAGGTGCTGCATCCGAACCAGGAATCGCACGCGCTCGAGACGATCGCCGAGCGGCTGGGGATCAAGGTCACCGACCGCCATACCGCTCTGGGCGATGCCCTGGTCACGGCGGAGGTGTTCGCGCGGATGATCCCGCTACTGATGGCCCAAGGCATCCAAACCCTGGGCGACGCGCGCGAAGCCGCCGAGAAGATCTACGCCAAGGTGGAGTACTGACCTTTATCCGCCGCCGAACGTATCGCCATGTCCAGCAATACCTGCCCTTATTGCTTCCTGCCACCGGAACGGGTCGTTTGTCAGACTCCGCACATGGTGGCGATCCGCGCGGCCGTTCCGGCGTCGCCGGGACACACGTTGCTCGTCCCGCGCCGGCACGTCGTTTCGCTGTTCGGTTTGACCATCGTGGAATGGGTCGAGCTAGGTCAGTTGCTGACGGAAGCCCGCGCGGCGCTGGTGGCCAAATTTCAGCCGGATGGGTTCAACGTCGAAGTGAGCGATGGCGCGGCGGCGGGCCAGATCGTGAAGCACCTGCACGTACATCTGATTCCGCGCTATCGCGGCGACCGGCTCGACAGCAATCTTCTTGGAACCATCCGTTGAATTCGCTTGCCGTCCTTCATCAAGGCAATTGAGGGACACCAGCCGAAACTTCAGTCGGACGCCGACCCTCCCCAAACTCCCGCAGTTCGGACAGCCGGAGCGCGCCGGCGATCTGGGCCGGACTCATACCATAAGGCGCGACACCCAGCAACGGGGCATTCAGGCGGGCGCGAAGGGTTTCGAGATTGGCTTCGAAGCGGGCCATGGTCGGATCGATCCGGTTGGCGACCCAGCCCGCCAAGGTCAGATCCCGCCGCGCGATCGCCTCGGCGGCGAGCAGGGCATGGTTGAGGCAGCCCAGGCGCATCCCCGCCACCAGCACCACCGGCAAGGCCAGGGTTTGCGCCAGATCGGCGGTATCATACCGCTCGTCCAGCGGCACCCGGAACCCGCCCACGCCTTCCACCCAGACCACATCCGCCAAGGTCCGCAACCGCTCGAACGCCCGATGGATCGCCCCGATATCGATGGGCCGGCCGGCTTCCCGGGCGGCGATGTGGGGCGCGATGGGTGGCGCGTACAGGAAAGGGTTCATCAGTTCCATGGGCGGTTGGATGGAGCTGGCGGCCAGCAGTCGCGCGACATCGTCATTCCCGCCGTCATCCTCGACGCCCGCCGCGATCGGCTTCATGCCGACGGCGGTTCGGCCAAGCTGGCGGGTGGCGTGCAGCAGGGCGCAGGCGACGTGGGTCTTGCCCACGCCGGTATCGGTGCCGGTGACGAAAAAAGCGGCTTGCATGGTCCGATCCGGTTATCGGGTGGCGACCAGCCACACCACGTCGTAGGTCAGCGGCAACCCCTCGGGTTCCCGCAGCCGTTCGTAACGGGCGACGATCGCCCGCCAGGCGGAACGGCCGAACGGCGCCGGCCGGCGCGCTCCCACCTCGCGCGCCCCGACCTCCTTGACGCACCGGAGCAGGGCTGACACATCGGTAAAATGGCGGCGCACCGGCTGCCTTTGCCAGACCATCAGCCGCCACTCGCCGGCTTGGCATTCCGCCAGCAGTCCCTCCGGAGATCGAATGGCCAGGACATGAGCGTAGTCGTCGATTTCCGCGAAAGCATGACGCAGTTCGGGGAAATTGTCCGTCCCCAGGGTGGCGACCGCCAATGTTCCGCCCGGTTTGAGCACCCGTCCGGCTTCGGCCAGACACCGCCGCGGATCGTTCCACTGCCAGGCCAAGCCGGACCAGTACAGATCGAAACCCTGGCCGGCGACCGGCAGGGCTTCGATGTCGGCGCAGATCAGCGACGTCCTCGCGCTCCGGGCGCGGGCGGCGGCCAGCATGGCGGGGGCGAAATCGACGAGAACGAGCCTGGCCCGCGGCCAGCGCTGTTCCAGCCACCGCACGCCATACCCCGTGCCGCAACCGGCATCCAGAATGGTGTCCGGTTCGAGATCGATGCCGGCCTGCACCAGGAATTCGGCCAAGCGGTCGCACACCTCCCGCTGTACGTCGGCGGCGGCATCGTACGTCGGCGCGGCCTGGTCGAACGCCTGGCGGACCCGCTGCTTGGCCGGCAATGCCAGGGACGGATCAGACATTCGGCCGACCGGCGATTCCCTCGTCCCCCGCCGAGGGGGAGAGGGTCAGAGAGAGGGAGTCGGCGCAGTCCCGCACGGCCGCGACGAGAGCATCGACCTGGGCTTCGGTGTGGGCGGCCGACAGGGAAATCCGCAACCGGGCGGTACCGGCGGGCACGGTGGGCGGACGGATGGCCGGCACCCAGAGACCGCGCGCGAACAACCGTTCGGCCAGTCGCACGGCGGCGGCGTTACCACCCACCAGCACCGGCTGGATCGCGGTTGGCGAGGACAGCAGGCGCCATGGCAATCCCTGCAATCCCACCCGCAGGCGCGCGATCAAGCCTTGCAACCGCGCTCGCCGATCCTCTCCCGCGGCGATCAGTTTCAGGCCGGCAAGCAGCGCGGCGGCGATTACCGGGCTGGAAGCCGTGGTGAAGATGTACGGGCGCGCTCGTTGCATCAGCCACTCGATCACCCGTCGGTCGCCGGCGACGAACGCCCCGGAGACGCCGGCCGCCTTGCCCAGCGTTCCCATCAGGATCAGGCGCGGCGACGGCGGCAGCCCGAAATGGGCGAGGCTGCCCCGCCCGCCGGGACCGAGCACGCCGAAACCGTGGGCGTCGTCGACCACCAGCCAGGCATCGAAGCGCTCGGCCAGCTCGAACAGTTCCGGCAGCGGCGCCAGATCGCCGTCCATGCTGAACACCGCATCGGTCAGAATCAACTTGCGGCGAGCCCGGCTGCGTTCCAGGCGCCGGGCGAGCGCTTCCCAGTCGCCGTGCGGATAGCGCACATGCTCGGCGCGCGCCAGCAGGGCAGCATCGATCAGCGAGGCGTGGTTGAGCTTGTCGGCGAAGACGGCGTCGTTGCGTTCCACCAGCGCCGGCACGATCGCCAGATTGGCCATGTAGCCGGTGGTGAAGTACAGCGCCCGCTCCCGCCCGATGAAGGTGGCCAATTGCTCCTCCAGTTCCGCGTGCGGGCGCAAGTGGCCGCTGACCACGTGCGAGGCGCCGCTGCCCACCCCCCAGCGCTCCGCCGCATCCCGAACCGCGGCCACCAGGGCGGGATGGTTGGCCAGACCGAGATAGTCGTTGCTGCAAAAGGCGACGACGCGCCGGCCATCGACCACCGCCTCCGGGCCGCAGGGTGAATCCAGCGTGCGCCGCCAGCGCAACAGACCCTCGGCCGCCAGTCGGGCAAGACCGGTCTCCAGTTCGTCCCAAATCATGCCAGGGCCGCGTCCAGCGCCTCGACCGCCCGTTCGGCCAGCAGGACGGCGTCCTCGTCGCCGAGAATGTAGGGCGGCATGAAATAGATCGTCGTCCCGAGCGGGCGCAGCAACACTTCGCGCTGGATTGATGGGTTACTCATGAGACATGACTTCCAGGAAAGATAAACCCGTCTTGGGATGCAGCGCCATAAAAACCGTGGTGCAATCCATGGGCGGTATCGGGGCGATGATCGCCGCCGTCGGCGCCTGCGCTTTTTAACAGGTTCAAGATAACATCGCCAAGTCGCCATGGGTGGCTTCAGGGAAACGAAACTGTTCGCATCCCCAAGCGCGCACCCCTGCTTCGCCCTCAGTTCTCCAGCCGCTTGAGCTCGCGATAAAAGTTCTCGTGAGGGCCGACCATCAACAGTTTCACGGTGTCCTCGGCAAGGATCCGGTAGGCCAGCAGGCTCATCTGGTTGCCCAGCCGAAATTTGTAGACCTGGATTCCGGCCAGATCGCCCACCTTGGCCTCTCCGATGCCGGGGTCGCCAGCGATGGCTTTCACGGCATCATCCAGGTCAGCCTTTTGCCGTGGGTGCAGCTTCTTGACCGCACGCTCGAAAGTCGGGGTAACGAGGAGACGCATCAGCCGAACTGGTATTCGCCGACAGGCTCTTCCTGATCGGCGATCAGGATGTCACGAATCACGGAAAAAGGCAGATCCGGGTTTTCCTCGGCGATCTTGCCGATTTGCGACCAATACTCGATCTGCTTGGGCACCGAGCGGTGCTGAATAGTGGCGTAACGCCTGGCCTGATCGACCAGCGCTTCGGGCAATTTGACGTTGACGGACATCATAGCCTCCCGCAAATGGGTTCATCATAATTTCTCAGGTTCCAAAAAGGAACCTCACTTGCCACCACCACTCGCCCCTTTCCCTGAAATGCGGTCCTTAGCGGGGCTTTTCCAGGGTTTCTCCCTGGCCTATTCCCACCTGGTATACAGGAACCGCTCATCTCGGTCAGCCACACGGGATGGTCGGCCAGCAGTCGGGCAAGCCGGGGTTGATCGTAGAGTTCGACGTGGTTGTTCTCCGCATGGCGCTGGGCAGTATCAGTCAAGCCGATTTATTCGGTGAGCCGGCATCGGCGAGTATTCGCCGCCATGCCAATGTGGATGCCATTGAGGCGTTTGTCGGCGACCGCTTGCGGGCAGCGGGCTTTGCCAAGGTTGCGGAACCGCTGCGCCTGCTTCTGCGTGGAGGAGCGCCGCTGTATTCGCTGTTTTTCTGTATTTCCAACCCAAACCCCAGAGCTATCGCGCTTTCCATGAAAGCCGCCGATCACCTGCTCAAAGCAGCGCGCCGGCAGGCTGAGGATACGCATCCCAGGTGCGGCCCGCCAGCAGCCGGCCGTTGGCGTGCTTGGCGCGGCGGACGCCATCCGCACCCCACCCCCCCCACTGCTTGAAGAAGAATGCCACGCCGGCCGCCTCGCACCGATCGCGCACCGCCAGCGCCCATTCCGGGCGCATCGGCCGGGCGTTCGGGCCGGACTCACCGCCGATGATGACCCAGTGAATCCCGTACAGATTCATTGCACCCAGGCTCTCCAACAACGGTTCGACCGATAGAAAGCGAATGTGGGCGGCAACTTGGCGCAGGTGATCGATGCGCGGCAAACCATGCCAGCGATTTTCCACCGAGACCCCCAGCCAAACATTGGCAGGTACGGGGCGCCGGCCAAAGAACTGGGGCAGACGGTCGGCGCGCTTGGTCAGGATTTGATACGTGTGTTGGGGTGTCCGGTGCACCACCGTCATCGCCCGCTCGATGAAGGCGTCGGGAACATCCTCGTGGAACAGGTCGCTCATCGAATTGACGAAATACACCGTCGGCTTTTTGCGTCGAAGCGGTTGTTGTAACCGTTCCTCGTGCAAAGCCAGAGCAAAGCCGTTTGCGTAACTCGCCGCGTTCATGGCCTGGAACCGTTGCGCCATGACTTCGGCGTAACAGAACTTGCAGCCTGGCGAAACCTTGGTGCAGCCGGTGACCGGGTTCCAGCTCTGTTCGGTCCATTCGATCTTGCTGTCGCTCATCGTGTTCTCTCGCGCCGTTTGCCATGCGGTTTAGATCACATCAGGACAGACAAGTCCGTTTTGCTTTTCCATGGCAAACGGAGATCCAACAATGGCGATCATGCCAGGGCCGCATCCAGCGCCTCTACCGCCCGTTCGGCCAGCAGGACGGCATCCTCGTCGCCGAGAATGTAGGGCGGCATGAAATAGATCGTCGTCCCCAGCGGGCGCAGCAGCACCTCGCGCCGCAGGGCTTCGCGATAGAACCTCAGCCGGAAATGGGGATCGTCGACGTCGATGTCGGCGGCCCAAATCATGCCGCACTGGCGGAAATTCCGCGCCCGGGGATGCTTGACCAGTGGCGCCAGCAGGGCGGTGAACCGCTTGGCGAACCGCCGGTTGCGTTCCAGCACCTGGTCCTCGGCGAAAATGTCCAGGGTCGCCAGCGCCGCGCGACAGGCCAGCGGATTACCGGTATAGGAATGGGAATGGAGAAAACCACGGGTCACGGCGTCGTCGTAGAAAGCGGCGTACACGACATCGGTGGTCATCACCACCGACAACGGCAGGTAGCCGCCGGTGAGTCCCTTGGACAGACAGAGGAAATCGGGCCGGATGCCGGCCTGTTCGTGGGCGAAGAGGGTTCCGGTTCGACCGAAGCCGACCATGATCTCGTCGCCGATCAGGTGAATGTCGTAACGGTCGCACAGGGCGCGGGCCAGCCACAGGTAGTCCGGATCGTACATCACCATCCCGTTGGCGCCCTGCACCAGCGGCTCGACGATGAAGGCGGCCAGTTCGGCATGATGCGCGTCCAGATAGGCCTCCAGATCCACTGCCGCACGGCGGGCGACATCGGTCGCCGTTTCCCTCGGCGCCGCGTTGCGGGCATCCGGCGAGGGAACGGTGACGGCCTGGCGCAACAAGGGAGCGTAAGCGTCCTTGTACAAGCCGACATCGCCCACGCTCAGGGTGCCCAGGGTTTCGCCGTGATAGCTGCCGGCCAGGCAGATGAAACGGTTCTTTTCGGGCCGGCCGTGATTGCGCCAGTAGTGAAAGGACATCTTGAGCGCGATTTCCACCGCCGAAGATCCGTCCGAGGCGTAGAAGCAATGCCCCAGTTCGCCCCGGGTCAGGGCCGACAGCCGCTCCGACAGTTCCACCACCGGCGCGTGGGTGAATCCGGCCAGAATCACGTGCTCCAATCGGTCCAACTGGTCCTTGACGGCGGCGTTGATGCGCGGGTTGGCGTGGCCGAACAGATTCACCCACCACGAACTGATGGCGTCCAGATAGCGCCGGCCCTCGAAATCGTACAGCCACGCGCCCTGGCCACGCGCCACCGGCACCAACGGCAACACCCCCGTTTCGTGGAGCTTCATCTGGGTGCAGGGATGCCAGACGGCGGCGCGGCTGCGGCCGAGCCAGTCGGAGTCAGACATGACCGATTCCGGATTCAAACGCCGTACAGACCCATTTTCTCGAACAGCGCGTTATCGCGGTCCGCCTGCGGATTGCTCGTGGTCAGCAGTTTGTCGCCGTAGAAGATCGAGTTGGCGCCGGCCAGGAAGCAGAGCGCCTGTTCGGCCTCGCTCATCGACTCGCGCCCGGCGGACAGGCGCACGTAGCTGCGCGGCATGGTGACGCGGGCGGCGGCGATGGTGCGCGCGAACTCGAAGATATCGACCGGATTGCTGTTTTCCAGCGGGGTGCCGGGAATGCTCACCAGATTGTTGATCGGCACCGATTCCGGCGGCGGATCGAGGTTGGCCAGCGTGGCGATCAGTCCGGCGCGATGCAGGCGTGATTCCCCCAGACCGACGATGCCGCCGCTGCACACCTTGAGGCCCGCCTCGCGCACGCTGCGCAAGGTATCGAGTCGATCCTGGTAGGTATGGGTGGTGACGATTTCCTCGTAATACTCGGGGGCGGTGTCGAGGTTGTGGTTGTAGTAATCCAGTCCGGCTTCCCGCAACTGTTCGGCCTGCCCTTCCTTGAGCATCCCCAGCGTGACGCAGGTTTCCAGGCCGAGGGCCTTGACGGCGCGCACCATGTCCAGGACCGGCCCCAGATCCTTGTCCTTGGGACCGCGCCAGGCGGCGCCCATGCAGAACCGGCCGGCGCCCTTTTCCTTGGCGGCCCGGGCGGCGGACACCACCTCGTCCAGCTCCATCAGATTCTGAGTATCCAGCCCGGTGTGGTGGCGCTTGGACTGGGAGCAATAGCCACAATCCTCGGAGCAGTTGCCGGTCTTGATCGACAGCAGGGTGGACCGCTGCACCGCGTTGGGAGCGAAATTCGCCCGCAAGATTTCCTGCGCCTGGAACAGCAGATCGGCGAAGGGCTGTTCGAACAGCGCCAGCACGGATTCCACGGTCCAGACGGGCGCGTGGAGGACCGGCGGCTGCGCGTGGAGGGCCAGCTGGGCAAGAGTCGCTGCATTATTCATGAGACGTGATTTCCAGGAGAGATGAACGAGTCTTTAATGAAGTACCATGAAAACCGGTGGGCAGTCCACGAGCGGTATTGGGGCGAGGATCGCCGCCGCTCGCGCCCATGCTTTTTAACAGGTTCAAGATAGCATCGCCAAGCTGAAAAACCATCCGGCTCCCGACGCGGTAATACAATAACCTCGAACGACCGGCAAGATACTCAGGAACTACCCTGTCGGCGGGCATTCGTCAAGGGTTTGCAGTGGCACCAGTAGAGACACCGAACCTGCATTCTTAAATTCCTCCCGCCGCTCGCGCCAGTCGGGCATGGCGCGGTCCAGCACGCTCCAGAATTCCGGCGCGTGATGCGGTTCCAGCAGATGCGCCAGCTCGTGCGCGACCACGTAGTCGATCAGGCGCGGGGTAACTGCATCCGTTTCCAGCTCAAGAACAAGGTCGGGTTCTGGCTGGCAAAGCCGATGATGTGGTAGCGGGCGGCGTGCTGCATTTGGGCGGCGTGGGTGCGGCTGTTGCCCTGCGCGGCGAGGACGTTTTCAAACTCCGCGTCGGTGATGGCGGTCGACGGGATTCTCGGATCTCGGGATCGTTGTGATCCCCGGAGAAAACGGCGGCAATCTCCAACGTTCGCAATTGGGGCAAATGCCGGTGAGCGCGCAGCAGGAAGCGCGCGCTCGGGTCGAGTATTCCACCTCGTCGTCCGGCAGGACCAGCATGGTCGAAGGTAGCGCCGTCAGTTTCCGGACTAGCCAGCGCCGCCAGCATTCCAGTTTCTTCTGGAGTTGCTGGCAGAACGGGCGCTCGACGAGGTCGCGTTCCTATTGAATGTTCACGTTTCTTCCCAGTATCGCCGCACAGTCTTGCGAGACATCAACGGTATTCTCGGTTCCGTGGCACCCACGCCCGCCCGGCCAATGCCGGCGTTTGACGTCAATGCTTTCAATTGCTAGCATCCCGAGCCATTTGGATAGGGAGGGATTCAGCTTTGACGACCTTGAGTGTACGAAAACTTGACGATGACGTCTTGAGCCGACTTCGCGTCCGTGCAGCCCAACATGGCGTTTCGATGGAAGAAGAGGTCCGACAAATCCTGAGACGGGCGGTAGCCGCCCCCGATCGGCTGGGCGATTTGGCGGTGCAATTTTTTGGTTCCGAGTACGGCGTTGATTTGGATTTACCGGCGCATCCACCCCATGAGCCGCTGGAATTCTCCGAATGATCATCCTGGACACGAATGTCATCTCCGAGATGATGAAGACCACGCCGTCCGGAACCGTGCTGGACTGGCTGAACGCGCAGGATGCCGCCTCACTGTACGTCACCACCATCACCTTGGCCGAAATCGGTTATGGATTGCGGTTGTTGCCCGACGGTCAGCGCCGCCGACTTCTGGCGGAACGGTTCGACCGGTTTATCGCCCGGGCCTTCGATCAGCGGATTTTAAGCTTTGATGAAGCGGCGGCGCGCACCTATGGCGATATCATGGGACACCGAAAAGAGCTGGGACGGCCCATCAGCGTCACCGACGGTCAAATTACCGCCATCGCCAAATCGAATGGTTTTGGTATCGCGACTCGCAACATTAAGGATTTTGATGATAGCCAGATCGCGCTCATCGATCCTTTTCGGTAGGGACTTTCCCGGAAATCACCTAAAAGTCTATCAACCGACCGGCGACAATTCGGAGAAATCGTGAATCGCCGGAAACTCGCCCGGCGGCTTGGGCGGATGGGTCGAATCCGGCCGCAGCACCGACACCAGGCAGGCGACTCCGTACGCCCGCGCCGCCCGCAGGATCGACAGGTTGTCATCCACCAGCAGCGTCGCTGACGGATCGAACGGTTCCACCTCCCGCAGGCGCGGCCAGAATTCCGGCTGTTCCTTGACCAACCCCAGATCGTGGGCGCAGACGATGGCGTCAAAATGACCCGCCAGCCGGGTCTTCTCCATCTTCAGTGTCAGGCTCTGGCGATGGGCGTTGGTCACCAGCACCACTCGCCGGCCTGCCGCGCGCAGCGCGTCCAGAAAATCCAGCACGTGCGGATGCACCGCGATCAAATGCTCGATTTCGCGCTTCAGGGCGACGATATCCAACGCCAGTTCCCGGGTCCAGTAGTCGAGGCAATACCAGGCCAGCGTTCCCTCCACCACCCGGGTGCGGGCCACCACCTCGGCGCGGGCCCGATCGAGCGGCAGACCATGGCGCTCGGCATAGCGTTGCGGGACCAGCTCCCGCCAGAAATGATTGTCGAAACGCAGATCCAGCAAGGTCCCATCCATGTCGAGCAGGACGGTGCGAATCCGTGACCAGGGTAAACGTACGGTCATAGTGGGAATTCCGCCGGCGAACGGCTTGGACAACGATTAAATTGTGTAGAATTAAAGCAGACCGCGATCCATTCGCGCATCGCCACCCCCACCCGCGAGATGCCCGATCTCATATGACCGACGCCGCCGATCTCGACCTGTCCGCCCTGGCGGAGCCGGTTCAGGCCATCGCACGCGAGGCGGGGCGCCGCATTCTGGACGTCTACGCCGGCTCCTTCAGCGTCACCGCGAAAGCCGATCAGAGTCCGGTCACCGAGGCCGACATCGCCGCTCACGGCTGCATCCTGCGCGGCCTGACCGAACTGACTCCCCGCATTCCGATCCTGTCCGAGGAAGCGTCCGACGTCAGCTTCGCCGAGCGCGGCGGCTGGGAATGGCTGTGGCTGGTGGACCCGCTCGATGGCACCCGCGAATTCATCCGGCACAGCGACCAGTTCTCGGTCAACATCGCCCTGATCCACAAACATGAGGCGGTGTTCGGGCTGGTCCTGTCGCCGGTCGGCGGCACCTGCTACTTCGCCTGGCGCGGCGGGGGCGCCTGGAAGCAGCTTCGCACCAGCCAGCCCGCCCGCCGCATCCAGGCCGCGCGGACCTGCCACCCGCCGGTTCGGGTCACCAGCAGCCAGGCCTCCTACCGGAGCCTTCGGCTGCAGGAGTACCTGCGGCAACTCGGCGACTACCGGCACCTGTTCCTGGGCAGCGCCCTGAAATCCTGCCTGATCGCCGAGGGCGAGGCCGATCTCTATCCCCGCTTCGGCCCGACCGGCGAATGGGACACCGCCGCCGCGCAGGCGATCATGGAAGAAGCCGGCGGCCATATGACCGACATGCAGTTGCGACCGTTGCGCTACAACGCCCGACCGGTGCTGATCAACCCGGATTTCTTCGCGTTCGGCGACGCCGGCCACGACTGGTCTCAATATCTCCCGCACCGCCACCTCCAGGGGCGGCCAGCTTCCCTCTCCAGTCATTAATACCCCACGCTTTCGAACCCCGCCATGCCCTACGAACGTTATCGCCTCGATCTCGAACGAGAAGGTTTCCAGCACGACCCCGCCCAGGAACGCGCGGTCCTGCGCCTGCAAAAAATCTACGACCAGTTGATGGCCAAGCCGGAACCGGCCGCCGTCGGCAAGAAACCGGGAGGCTTGCTCGCCCGCCTGGCCGGTCGCGACAAGCCCGCCGCCAGTAGTAGCGATGCCGTGCGCGGCTTGTACATGTGGGGAGGCGTGGGCCGGGGGAAAACCTATCTGGTGGATACCTTCGTCGACGCCCTGCCGCTGGAACGCAAGCAGCGCATCCACTTTCACAGCTTCATGCGGGCGGTGCACGCCGAGCTGAAGGAAATGAAGAGCCAGCAGGACCCACTGCGGATCGTCGCCGGCCGCTTCGCCGAGAAGGCGCGGGTGATCTGCCTGGATGAATTCTTCGTCTCCGACATCACCGACGCCATGCTGCTGTACGGGCTGCTCAAGGAACTGTTCGCCCGCGGCGTGACCCTCATCACCACCTCCAACATCCCGCCGGAGGACCTGTACAAGGGCGGCCTGCAACGCGCCCGCTTCCTGCCGGCGATCGATCTGATCACGCAACACCTCGACGTGCTGAACGTCGACGGCGGAGTGGACTATCGGCTGCGCTATCTGGAAAAGGCCGAGATCTATCACCAACCGCTGGACGACCGGGCCGACCGGGTGCTGGAGGACGCCTTCGCTCACATCGCCCCCGAACCCGGCCATCGCGGCGGCGACCTGGAAATCGAGGGCCGTTATATCCCCACCCTGCGCGAGGCCGACGGCATCGTCTGGTTCAATTTCCGGGCTATTTGCGACGGGCCGCGCGGCACCGCCGACTACATCGAAATCGCCCGCTGCTTTCACACCGTGCTGATCTCCAACGTGCCGGTGATGGACTGGCAGATGGAGAACCAGGCGCGGCGCTTCGTCAATCTGGTGGACGAATTCTACGACCGCGGCGTCAAATTGATCCTGTCCGCCGCCGCGCCGGTACTGGAACTCTACACCGGCGAGAAGCTGAAATTCGAATTCCAGCGCACCGTTAGCCGGCTGCAGGAAATGCAGTCGCACGAGTACCTGGAACGGCCGCATTTGCCGTAGAGATCGCATGATACCCCACAACTCCGTCAGTCGCCTGGCTCCACCGTCACGATTCGGTTGATGCCCGCCCCCCAGTCGCATGAAAACCACTGCTCCACCAGCCGACCCACAAACTCCAGTCGTGGACGTCATCATCCCCGTTTACCGGGGGCTGAGCGAAACGCGAAACTGTCTGGAAAGCGTCTTGGCGCATCCTCAGATCACGGCCATGGAAGTGGTCGTGATCAATGACCACAGCCCCGACCCACACATCGGCGACTATCTCGACCATCTGGCGAGCAACCAAAAAATTACCTTGCTGAACAACCCGGTCAACACGGGTTTTGTCAATGCCGTCAATCGGGGCATGACACTTCATCCCCTGCGCGACGTCGTTCTGCTCAATAGCGATACCGAGGTTCACGGCGACTGGCTGGATCGCTTGCGGCGTTGCGCCCATGATGGCCCGGGAATCGGTACCGTTACACCATTCTCCAACAATGCCACGATCTGTAGCTATCCGTGCTTCATGCAGGACAATCCACTCCCCGAGGGCTGGACGCTGGCGGCGCTGGACCAACTGTGCGCGACGGTCAACGCCGGCCAGGCGGTAAACCTGCCGACCGCGGTGGGTTTCTGCATGTACATCACCCGCCGTTGTCTAGATCAGATCGGCTATTTCGACGCCACCCTGTTCGCCCGTGGTTACGGCGAGGAGAACGATTTCTCGATGCGAGCGCTGGAAGTCGGCTTTCGGCACCGACTGGCGGCCGATGTCTTCGTCTACCATCGCGGCGGTGTTTCGTTCGGAGCTGAGAGCGCCACCCTCTGCACCGAAGCTCAGCGGATTCTGGAAAAGCGTCACCCGCGCTATTTTCCGCTGGTTAACGATCACTGCGCCCGCGATCCCGCCCGGCCGCTGCGGCGTCACATCGATGCTGCTCGGCTGGCTCGCTCGCTCCGACAACGGCTACTGTTCGTCATGCACAAGGGTGGTGGCGGAACCGAGAAGCATGTTCGGGAACTGGCGGCGTTGCTCGAGACCGATTGCGAGGTCTTTATCCTGCGAGCTTTTGACGCAACCACGGCAGTGCTGGAGTGGGCGCGGCGCGGGGAAGAGTTCAGCGCCTGGTTCCCGCTGCCGCACGCTTATTCGGACTTGTTGGCCTTTCTGCGGGCGCTGCCGGTGACGCGCATTCATTTCCATCATATATTGGACTTGCAGGAGCAGTTGTTGCGACTGCCGGCCGATCTGGACCTGCCCTACGATTTCACCCTGCACGACTATTACCCAATCTGCCCGCAATACAATCTGGCGCGGGCCGATGGCCGCTATTGCGGCGAGCCCGACACCGCTGGATGCAACGCCTGTCTGGCCGAGCGGCCGGCACCCTGGGGGCTGGACATACTGTCCTGGCGCTCCCGGTTCCGGGTCCTGCTGGCCGGCGCCGCGAGGATCATTGTGCCGTCACGGGATTTGCTGCAGCGGATGCGGCATTACATACCCGAAGCGCGCTATGTATTGCTATCGCACCCGGAAATGGCAACCGAGACACCGCTGGCGCCGCGCCCGCCCCCGGGCGGCGAGCTCAAGATCGCGGTGCTGGGGCGGCTGACGCCGGCCAAGGGTCTACACCTGCTGGAGGCCTGCGCCGCCGACGCCAAGGCACGAGGGCTGCCGCTGTTTTTCCGGGTGATCGGCCATCCCGACCGGGAGGCGCGGCAGGAACCTGACGTTCCATTGTCCTTCAGCGGACCCTACGACGATAGCCAACTATCGCTACTGATCGCCCGGGAACGGCCGAATATGATCTTCTTCCCGGCCCAGTGGCCCGAAACCTATTCCTACACGCTGAGTTCCGCCTTGGGGAGCGGGCTACCCATCATCGCGCCCTTGTTGGGCGCGTTTGCCGAGCGGCTGGCTGGTTATCGCGAGGCCTGGCAGCTGGCCTGGGATACACCCCCGGCGGGCTGGAACGATCTGTTCATGTCCCTGCGGCGCGGCCGCGATCAGGGTACGGTTCAGGAGAACTCCGACCATGAGGCCCGAGCAGTATCTGCGGCGGTACGCTGAGCCGTTTCAATCCCGGTCCGGCACCGTGGACAGGAGCGCGGCCAGCCCCGACGAGCGAAACGGAACAGCGCTGTTCCTCGACCAAGGCTATTATTATCCACCTCATGTAAGGGATGAAGCCTATCTCGACGTGCAAAGCCCGCTCGACCTGCTCGAGATCCTTCAGGACATTCTGGACGAGGGGCGCACGGGCCAGCGCCTGACCCGCCGGCAGGTCATCGAACATCTCGATTTGGTGCGAAACCTTAAGGCCGAACTGGAATGGCGGCGCGCGGAGGTCGAACGCCTGTCCGGCGAGCTGGCGCGGCATCAAGCCAACGAGGCCGCCCTGACGGTGGAATTGGCTGATCGGGAAACCTGGATGACACGGCGGACGACCGAGCTGGAGCACCATCAGGCCGTTCAGACGCAACTTGAAAATGAAAACGCTACCCTTCGCGCCAATCTCACCGAATTGCGCCGGTCCACGTCCTGGAAAGTAACGGCACCGCTACGGCGGTTTGGTATGATCCTCAGGGCAATGCGGGCGCCGGACGGGTGACCGTCCGTGGCCGGTTATCGCAACCATGGCCTGGATGTCTTCCGAACCGGCGCCATTCTGCTGGTTTTCAACCAGCAGAGCCGGCGAGCGACTCGGACAAGGCGGCGGCCAAGCGGTCCGCCACCGGCCCGCCGCCAGACAGGATAGTATTGACTTTCAGCAGACGGCACATCAGGACCAAGGTCCGGAGCCGGCATTGCCGCATGTCGGCCGCGTCCCCCCCAGTGCGATCTCCGGCGAAGTGGTCGTACCAGCGCAGGGGGCCGGCACTGCCTTCCAGCCACAATCCCCCGGCTGGAAACGGTGGGGCGGAAGCGCGGCCATCCCGCTCCGGCGCGGCGGACACGACGAAGACGCGCTGGCCCCCGGCGGCGAGTTGGCCGGCGCGGCGCGCGGTTTCCAGCCACCCATTCCCCTGGCCGGCGGCGACCAGCAGGACCGATTCGCCCCACGCCGGGCCACCGCAGGCCGTCTCCAGTGCCGTCCGCGCCAGTTCCCGTTCCGCCCGCAGGGATGGATCGGTTGACAGATCGGGCTCGCCGGGGATACGCCAGCGCACGTCGCGCTCGTAGGTGGCGATGGTTCGGCAGAGACTTTGCAGCGCGGGGTTGCCGCGAACCCATCCCTGTCGGATGAACCAGCCTTTCACCGCGAGGTCTTCCGCCAGCCAGTCCAGAGTGCCGATCATTTTGGAAGTGTTGGCGGCGGGATGCCGGCGGTGGCGGTTGAGGGTTTCGGGAACGAACGCCACGTCACCTTGCCAGGCGATGCCGGCGTAGGTGACCCAGTCGCCAGCGAAGCGGAAGGGAATGGCCGCCGCCACGGCGGCCAGCGCGGCGCTTCGGCGCATGATCACGGCGCTGGCGTTGATGATGGCGTTCTTATGGGCCAGCGCCAAGTTCAGTTCGTCCTGACCAGCGGCACGGTAGGCATGGCGCCAGCGTTCGGGGTCGAGGTCGTCGGTCCAGGCCAGATAGTCCGGACCGAGGGGTTCGCCGTCCGGTCCCACAGGCATGGACTGGCAGTAGGCCAGAGCCACACGCTCGTCGGTGAACCGAGCCAGCAGGGCGTCGAGCAAGCCCGGCTCGCAAAAATCATCCGATTCGGCGACCCAGACCAGCTCGCCCCGCGCCATTTCCAGCCCTTTTTGCCACTGAGCGAAGGGATTGCCCGAATTGCGCTCGTTGAACGAGAGCCTCACCGCGGCCCGGCCGGCATGGCTGTCGATGATGGCGTGGCTGGCATCGGTGGAGGCATCGTCGAGAATCAGTGTTTCGAAATCGCGGAAGGTCTGGCTGAAAATCGAATCGAAACGCTGCCGCAGCCAAGGAGCGCAATTGTAATTCGGCACGATCACGCTCAGGGGGTGGGGCCTGCCCGCGAGTTCGCGACACAGAGCAAGAATGCGCGGCGCCTCGTGGTCGCTGACATGGGTGGCGAGCAGTTTCTCGCGGGCGGCTGCCCCAAGCCGTGCCCGGAGATCCGGGAGCCGGGCCAGCAGTTCCACCTTTTCCGCCATCGCCGCCACGTCTTCGAAGGGGACTACAAAGCCGATCTCGTCAGCCACAAATGCCGACATCCCCCCCGCGTCGGCGAAACAGATGATCGGCAGCCCGCATTCGGCCGCTTCGAGGCAAACCAGCGGAAAGGGATCTTCTCGTGAAGGGAGCAGGAAAATATCGCCGGCGCGGAAGAGGGCGCGCGGATTCGGATGCGGCTGCAACAGTTGGATGCGACCCCTCAGGCCGTAGCGGTCGATCAGGTGCTCCATAACGGGGATGCGGCCATCCGTGCCATCACCTATCCAGTAAAAGTACGCGTCGGTGGCCTGCGATCCGACCACTCGCCGGGCGACCTCCACGAACAGATCGGCGCCTTTGCGCCAGTCGCGCGTACCGCAACCGAAAATCAGGATGCCATCGTCGTTTACGCCCAGCGACTGGCGCAGGGCAACGGTCTCGGCCGGCCCCAGCGGGATTTCATCCAGTGGCTCGATGAAGGCATGGACCACCGAACCCCGGTCGCGGTCGATTCCGTGAGTGCTCACCAGATTGTCGAGCACCGGCAGGGATGCGGCGATGTAATGGTGGGTATGGCGCAGCATCAGCCGCAGGGTGCGATGGTCGGCGAAACGCCGCAACGACTGCTCGAGTTCGTGGACGTGGGTTACGATGGGGGCTTCCAGTCCACCCAGCCAGCCATAGGCTTGGGCGGCAACCGCGGAGTTACCGTAGATCAGGTCCACTCTGCCGCCGCAGAACCGGCGCACTACCTCGAGCCGTTCGCCTGGGGGTAGGTCCTTGGCCAGCACCATCATCGGGGCGAGCGGCCGAAAGGCCGGCAGGAGATCGCCACCTTCCAACAGCAGCAGATGCATCCTGGTCCAGGCATGACGCCCGAGCCAGCGCATGAGATGCAACAGCACCATCTGCGAACCGGCTTGGGCTGCATCGTGGCCGACGAAGAGGATGGACAGCGGGGGTACCGGCAGGGATCGGGTCGCCGCGGGTTCCAGCGGTTGCGCCGGTTGGGGCGCGGGTTGGCCACGGGTGGTAACCGCACCGGCTGGAGCGATTCCCAGCCAGCGGCGGATCAGCACGACCAACCGGCGTTTCTGCTGGAACGAGAACCCTGGAGTTCGATAGTAGAGTCTGGAAAGCCAGGGCTTTAGCCTGGCGGTTCCGCCATTCAAAAGGCGGGCAACGTGCTGAACAAGAGGGACGTTCATGTCGGTTTTTCTGTCGTCCGGTGCGACTGCTTGATACAGCTCGCGGGTTTATCACGTGCGATCCGATCCTGGAGGGCATGCCGTGGAACCTAGGGCGTTCCGGGTCGCTTCCAGATAGCGGTGACCGTACTTGCGGTCCGGTTCGAGATGGTTACCCTCGGCCCACTCGTTCCAGGCATTGACGAAGACCAGCCGTTCGTTTGCGGCGCGGAACCAGCGGGTCTCGGTTACAATCCGTTTCAGCCACCGCTCGTAATATTCCGGCTCGGTACCCAGGAAAATGTCGCTGTTATCCTGCCGGCGGGCGGTGTTGTCCCAGGACGGCATGGCGGTACGGAAGAATGGATAAGGCATCAGTGGCCGGTTCATGAAGAAGTCGGCGGTGGCAACGTAGTCGAAGAATCGACCTTGGAAGTTCGGGTTGAGCACCTCCGCCGGCCGCTCGGCCAACACGGCCATGGCATGGGGCGGAAATTCGACGGCGGCGTCGAAGCCGAACTCGCGCGGATCGACGATGAAGCCGAGGCTTTGCACCGCGGCCAGATAGGGATTGCCCAGTCCGACTTCGCGGCAGTAGCGACGCCAGATCCCGGCGGTGACAGCGGCATCGGGCAGCAGGCCAGGCTGGTAGACCAGCAGCAGTGGTCGGCCGTCGATCCGAATATAGCGCCGGTCGCGCAGGGCGGGCTCCAGGGTCCGAATGAAGTTCAGATCATCCTCATTGGAATGTTCCTGGGCGATCAGGATTTCGGCGTCGAGACCGTCCCAGCGCCGGCTCCAGTTCTCGTTGGCCCAGCAGACGCAGAAAGGAAAATCCGGGTGACCCGACCGCACCACCTCGTCGAGCGGACGGTTCAACAGCCGCTTGCCGGCAAACCAGTAATAATAGTAGCAGAAGCCGTAAATGCCGTAGCGCCGGGCCAGGACAACCTGCTCGTCGCGGACCTCGGGCACCCGCAAGTCATAGAAGCCGAGATCGGCCGGCAGACGCGGCTGGTAGTGGCCAGCGAAGTTAGGCAGGGCCTTGGCGACGTTGGCCCAGTCGGTGAAACCCTTGCCCCACCAACGGTCATTTTCCGGGATCGGGTGATACTGGGGCAGATAGAAGGCAATCAGCCTGACTCGATCGCGCGCCTTCAGGATTTCGCCCCAGCGCCGCAGGTGGATTTCCCTGTTGCGTTCGATTTGCCGCAACTTGTGCCCGTCCTGGCTGGTCGCAACACTCGGAGAGTGGATTACTTCGGCGGCCGGCTGGTAGATGACCTTGCGGCCCCGCGCCCACACCCGCAGCGACAGGTCGCAATCCTCGAAACAGGCCAGCGCGTGGACTTCATCGAAACCACCCAGGTCCCGAAACAGTTCCGTTTCGATCAACAGGCAGGCCCCGGAGCAGTGGTCTACCTCGCGCGGAGCGCCGTTAAACCACGGCTTGGCCGGATCGTCATTCAGGCCGATCCGTTCCACCGTACCGTCCGGGCGCAGGGCGGCACCGGCTTCCCACAGGTAGCCGTTGGGCTGAATCAGCTTGGCGCCGGCGATTCCGACCTCCGGGATGGTGGCGAAGACCTCCAGCAGCCGGTCCAGCCAGCCCGACAGCACCTGGGTGCTGTTGTCGAGGAACAGCAGGTAGCGGCCCCGCGCCCGTTCGGCACCGCGGTTGGCGACGCGCGGGAAGCCGAGGTTTTCCGGATTGCGGAGATAACGCAGGCCAGGGATGTCGGCGAGCAAACGCTCGGTGGCATCGCTGGAGGAATCGTCCACCACGATGATCTCACAACAGGCCTCGGGCGGGTTACGCTGGATTGTGGTCAAGCAGCGGACCGTGTGCTCGACTTGGTTGAAGGTTGTAATGACGACCGAGACCAATGGTTCGTCGTGCGCGGCGAAGCGCAGGCCGGCGGCTAGGTCATCCACCCCATTCGGGCCGATTTCCAGCAGCACCGGTGGCGGCAAGGGCGGCAGCGGCACCCCGAGATCGGCTATCATTGTCGCCGGCCGAATAGCTGAAGTCTGTACAAGCCACTGCTGGTAGTTGGCGCTGTATTTCAACAACGGCCCCAGATACCGGTAGATCAAGGATTTCAGACGCCATCTAACGGGGAGCGTCAACGGTAGCCGGCGATAGAGAAAGCGGGCTGCCCGACTGGCCAGGACTCGGGTTCTACTGGGCATGGGATTGTCTGATGAGGTTCCGCAGCCTAGACGGCCCGGGAGCGGTGATGGTGATTTGGGCTGAATGTAGCAGCTATCTCGATAAATTCGCTGAAAACGATGGCTTGCGAAAGTATTCTAGGGCATTGCCGCCCGATGTGAAACCGCGCTGGAGGGAACGGGGAGGATGACCGGGGCGCGACCGAGCGCACCAAGGTTTCGGACGGAGAAGCGGTGAGGATGTCGACTCATGGAACCGCTTCGGGGTCGTTATCGTCGACCGAGGAACAACCGGCTTCCAGCAACCCGGCCGATACCGCGGGCGTCACCCCACCACCCGCACCGGGACGCCATCGAGATAGCCCCGAACGTTCTCCGCCAGTTGCTCGACCAGCCGCTGGCGCGATTCGCGACTGCCCCAGGCGCAGTGCGGTGTGACGATCAGATTGGGGATATCGGGCGCCAGCAGCGGATTGCCGGCCACCGGTGGTTCCAGGCTCAGCACGTCCACCCCCGCCCCGCCCAGCGCGCCCAGGCGTAGCGCCTCGGCCAGCAACGCTTCGTCCACCAGCCCGCCGCGCGCCGTGTTGATCAGAATGGCATCGCGGCGCATCAGCGCCAGTTCCCATGCCCCGATCAGGCCGCGGGTCCCCGGCGTCAGCGGGCAGTGCAGGCTGAGCACGTCCACCTGCGGCAGCAGAATCGGCAAGGGAACCCGGCCTTCCTCCGGCTCCACCGTGCCGGGGCGCTGGGCGCGCAGCACCCGCATCCCGAACGCCTCGGCCACCCGCGCCACGCCTCGGCCCAGTTCGCCGTAACCGACGATGCCCATCGCTTTACCAGCCAGTTCGCGGATTGGAAAATCCAGCAGACAAAACTGGCTGGCCCGCTGCCAGTGACCTCCTCGCACCGCCCGCCGATACTCCGGCAAGCGGGTGTACAGCGCCAGCAACAGCGCGTACACATGCTGGACCACCGCCGGCGTGACATGGCCCCGGCAGTTGCAGACCGTGACGCCCTGCTCGGTCGCCGCCGCCAGATCCACGTTGTTGACGCCGGTGGCGGCGATGCAAATCAGTTCCAGCCGCCGGGCCTTTCGGAGTGTGGCGGCATCCAGCACCACCTTGTTGCTGATCACCACCTCGGCCTCGGCGATGCGTGCGGCAACCTCTTCGGGAGCGGTGGCAGGATAGTAACGCCAATCCGGCAGCACGCGGTCGATGGCGCCGAAATCGAGATCGTCGCAACCCAGCGAATCCCGATCGAGAAACACACCCAGCATGAGGGAACCTCCAGTGGAAGATTCGTTTCATTATAGGCACCGAGGCATTCAGGCATCGCCGGAAAAGACAGGCACCGAGGCACAAATGACGACATCAACCATTATTTCCAATGCGTTCACGCACGACCAACCCGCCTGCGCCGGCATCCTGCTCGCCAATCTCGGCACGCCCGACGCGTCCACGCCCGAGGCGGTGCGCCGCTATCTGGCCGAATTTCTCTGGGATCCGCGGGTGGTGGAAATTCCCCGCCCGCTGTGGTGGCCGATCCTGCACGGCGTCATCCTGCGAGTCCGGCCGGCCCGGTCGGCGCGCAAGTATCAGGCCATCTGGACTCCGGAGGGCTCGCCGCTGCTGGTTGTCGCCCGCCGGCAGGCGGCGGCGATCGCGGCGCAACTGGCGGAACGCTGCCCCGGCCCGGTCCGGGTGGCGGTCGGGATGCGCTACGGCAACCCCTCCATCCCCGCCGCGCTGGCGGAACTGCGGGCCGCCGGCGTCCGCCGCCTGCTGGTGCTGCCGCTGTACCCGCAATATTCCGCCGCCACGGTCGCCTCGACCTTCGATGCGGTCGCCGCGGAACTGCGAACCTGGCGCTGGCTGCCGGAACTGCGCTTCGTCGCCCACTACCACGACGATCCGGGCTATCTGGATGCCCTGGCCGCCCGCATCCGCGCGGCCCGCGCCGAACAACCCGGCGAGCGGCTGCTGTTCTCCTTCCACGGCCTGCCCAGGCGCAATCTGCTCGCCGGCGACCCCTACCATTGCCAGTGTCACAAGACCGCCCGGCTGGTCGCGGAACGGCTGGGACTCCGGTCCGACGCCTGGGCAGTCGCTTTCCAGTCCCGTTTCGGCCGCGCCGAATGGTTGCGACCCTACACCAATGTGCTGCTGGGCGATTGGGCGAAGTCCGGGGTCAAAAGCGTCGACGTGGCCTGTCCGGGCTTCGCGGCAGACTGCCTGGAGACCTTGGAGGAAATCGCTATCGAAAACCGCCGGGCGTTCCTGGAGGCCGGCGGCGAACGTTATCGCTACCTCCCGGCCCTGAACGACGCTCCCGCTCATATCGAGGCACTGGTCGACATCATCTGCCATCATGCCGCCGGCTGGCCGGAATTCAACGCCGGTTACGATGCGGCCACCGTCGCCGCCGAACGCACGGCCAGCCGCGACCGAGCCCAAGCCATGGGCGCGGCGGCCTGAATCGGACCAGTAGGACAATTCCGGTCTCCTTTGCAAAACCGCCTTCTATACTCAGTTGAACGGCGACCGCTCGCCAGCGACGACCGCCGGCGGCCCGCAGTGCTGTCCCGAATCCGACCCGTTGACGACAACATGATCCATGGCGTTCTGCTCGACCTGGAAGGCGTATTATACGTTGGAGCTTATCCCATGCCCGGCGCCCGCGAGGCGCTGCTCAGCCTGCGCGCGGCCGGCATTCCGATGCGATTCGTCACCAACAGCACCCGGCTCACCCGCGGCGCCATCATTAACCGGCTGGCGCGCATGGGCCTGGAGGTACCGATCCAGCACCTGTTCACGCCCGCG
Source organism: Candidatus Competibacter sp. (assembly GCA_031732875.1). Taxonomy (GTDB): domain Bacteria; phylum Pseudomonadota; class Gammaproteobacteria; order Competibacterales; family Competibacteraceae; genus JAVMKJ01. Next base: position 56,599 of record JAVMKL010000271.1, read on the forward strand.
GTCGCGGCCCGGCACTACTTGATCACCCGCAAGCTGACGCCCCATCTTCTGATTCACCCCGACCTCCGCGGCGAGTTTGCCGACCTGCTCGGTCCTCCCCCGGGCGCGGTCCTGCTGGGCGACGCTGGATCCGACTTCACCTACGAGGCGCTCAACCAGTGCTTCCGGTTGCTGCTCGACGGATTGCCGCTGCTGGCGATGGGTTCCAACCGCTACTTCCGCAACGGCAACGGCCTCAACCTGGATATCGGCCCGTTCATGGCGGCGCTGGAATACGCCGCCGAATTGGAGGCGGTGGTATTGGGGAAGCCGGCTCCTGAATTTTTCCAGGCCGCGGTCAACAGCCTCGACCTGCCGCCGCACGACGTGGCGATGGTCGGCGACGACGCTGACATGGACGTGCGCGGAGCGCTGGCCGCCGGTCTGCGCGGGGTGCTGGTGCGGACCGGCAAATACCGCCCCGGAGACGAGGCCAAGGTCGCGCCCCAAGGCGGCCGGGTGTTCGACGATCTCGACGCCGTGGTGGATTACATTCTTTAAGCGCGCCGGCGGCGCGGCGAGGTGTAAGGCCGATGCGGATTGCGGGTAGAATCGCCCGAATGAAGCCCGGTCCCGCCTCCCTTTCCGCACCGAATTCGGAGTTGCCATGCGTCCCCTGTTTCCCGACATCAAGCCCTACGCCACCCAGCGCCTCGCCGTGGACGACCTTCATACCCTGTACGTCGAGGAATGCGGCATTCCCCAAGGATTGCCGGTGTTGTTCCTGCACGGCGGCCCCGGTGCCGGCTGCGAACCGACGCACCGGCGGTTCTTCGATCCGCAACGCTATCGCATCGTGCTGTTCGACCAGCGCGGCTGTGGCCAGTCCAGCCCGCACGCCGAATTGCACGATAACACCACCTGGCACCTGGTGGCGGATATCGAAAGGTTGCGCGAGCACCTGAACATCCAGCGCTGGGTGGTGTTCGGCGGCTCCTGGGGATCCACGCTGGCGCTGGCCTATGCCGAGACCCACCCGGAACGAGTGCTGGCGCTGATCGTGCGCGGCATCTTCCTGTGCCGCGATCAGGACATTTACTGGTTCTATCAGGCCGGCGCCAACCGCCTGTTCCCCGATCTGTGGGAGCACTTCCTGGCCCCGATCCCGGCGGCGGAGCGCGATGACCTGGTGCGGGCCTACTACCGGCGTCTGACCGGGAGCAACGAACTGGAGCGGCTGCGGGCGGCGAAGGCCTGGTCGGTGTGGGAAGGCGCCACCCTGACGCTGGAAAGCAACCCGGCCGTGGTCGAACAGTTCGGCGAAGCCCGCCGGGCGCTGGGCCTGGCCCGCATCGAGTGCCACTACTTCGTCCACCACTGCTTCATGGAGCCGGATCAACTGCTGCGCGACGCTGGCCGGCTGCAGGGTATCCCAGGGGTCATCGTCCACGGCCGCTACGATGTGGTCTGCCCGCCGGATAACGCTTGGGCGCTGCACCGCGCCTGGCCGGAGGCGGAACTGCGGATCGTCACCCCCGCCGGCCATGCCGCCAGCGAGCCCGGCATCGTCGACGCGCTGGTCACCGCTACCCAGGCCTTCGCCGACCGGCTGGCATGATCGGGTTGCTGCAACGGGTCGCGGAAGCGCGGGTCGAGGTCGGCGGCGAAACCGTCGGCGCCATCGGCCCGGGCCTGCTGGTGCTGGTCGGGGTCGAGCGGAGCGACGGTGGGCGGGAGGCCGACCGGCTGCTGGAACGGTTGCTGGGCTATCGGATGTTCGCCGACGCCGCGGGCAAGATGAACCTGAGCGTGCGCGAGATCGGCGGCGGCGTGCTGCTGGTGCCGCAGTTCACCCTGGCGGCGGACACCGGCAAGGGCATGCGCCCCAGCTTCACCCCGGCCGCGCCGCCGGCCGAGGGCGAACGGCTGTTCGAGTACCTGGTCCAACAGACCCGCCAGCAACACGCGCCGGTCGCGACCGGCCGCTTCGGTGCCCACATGCGGGTCGGCCTGACCAACGACGGCCCGGTAACGTTCTGGCTGCGAGTCGCGCCGGCCGGCACCGACGGCAACCCGCCGACCTGAATCTCAACTTTCTTCATTCCCGTTACCACACCATGAAATCGATTGAAACCCTGCTCGAACGCATCATCCTCCTCAGTCGCTGGCTGCTGGCGCCGATTTATCTCGCGCTGATCGCCATTCTGATCCTGTTTACGGTCAAGGCCTTTCAGGAGGTCATTCACCTGTTCGCGGTCATCACCACCACCAGCGAAGTGGATTTGGTGCTGTCGGCGCTGGCTCTGATCGACATGGCGCTGGTCGCCAGCCTGCTGGTGATGGTGGTTCTCAGCAGCTACGAAACCTTCGTGTCCAATCTCGATGTGGGCGAGGGGCAGGAAAAACCGTCCTGGCTGGGCAAGATCGACGCGGCGACCATCAAAGTCAAACTGGCGGTCGCCATCGTCGCCATTTCCTCCATTCACCTGCTCAAGGCGTTCATGACCGCCGAGCGCGGGCAAGATGATGTATCGCTGTGGAACAACCAGTTGTTCTGGCTGGTCGTCATCCACCTGACTTTCGTGCTGTCGGCGCTGGGGATGGCGGTGATCGACCGGATCGCCTTCGCCCAGCATCGCAATCACTGATGGATTAGAGGCCGTGCCGGCCCACCCAGTCGCGGGCGAACTGCCAGGCCACCCGGCCGCTGCGCGACCCACGCTGCAAGGCCCAGCGCAATGCTTCCTCGCGCGCGACATTTTCCAGGCCCGCCGGGCAACCCAATTGTTCCAGCCAGTAGACGACGATGGCCAGATAGTCATCCTGGCCGAAGGGATGGAAGGAGAGCCACAGTCCGAACCGTTCCGACAGCGAAATCTTTTCTTCCACCGCCTCGCCGTAGTGCAGCTCGCCCTCGACGATCCGGGCGTCCTGATTTTCCCGCATGTACTCGGGCAACAGGTGGCGGCGATTGGAAGTGGCGCACAGCAAGACGTTGTCGGGCGCGGCGCTGATCGAACCGTCCAGCATCGCCTTGAGCGCCTTGTAGCTGGGATCGTTGGCCTCGAACGACAGGTCGTCGCAGTACAGCAGAAACCGCTCGGGCCGCTCGAACAGCGGCTCGACGATTTCCGGCAGATCGATCAGGTCGTGCTTGTCCACCTCGATCAACCGCAGGCCGCGGCCGGCGTACTCGTTGAGCAGAGCCTTGATCAACGAAGACTTGCCGGTACCACGCGCGCCCCATAACAGGACGTTGTTGCAAGGCCGTCCCGCCAGGAATTGCCGCACGTTCAGATCCATGGCCGCTTTCTGGCGATCGATCCGTTGCAGGTCGGCCAGCCGCAGGTGATGGGGATGCCGCACCGGATGCAAAAAGCCGCGCTGGCCGAGCCGCCGCCAGCGAAACGCCCTGCACCGTTCCCAGTCCGGCGGTTCCGGCGCCGCCGGCAGCAGGGTCTCCAACCGCTCGAGCACGCCGCTCAGCCGATCGGCCACCGCCCGGTCCAGGGTCAGGGTAACCGACGCCATGGCGCTAGCGGCTCATCACCAGCGTGCCGGGCTCGTTGGTGCCACCCAAAACGATCAGATCGGCGACGATGCGCGCGCTTTCCTCCAGCGCCGCGTCCGGAATCACGCTATCCTTGCCTTCCGGAATCTCGTCGCCGGGTTTGAGCGGCGGCAGTCCCTTGGCGGCGCGATAGCGGTTCTCGCGCTCCCGCTGCCAGCCTTCGATGCGCTCCCGTTCGATCCGGCGCTGGCTTTCCAGCAGCGAAACCGTGGTCTTCTCCCGCTGCTGCCGGGTGAACTCGAGATCGCGCAGGAACGCCTGGTAATCCGGATTGCCAGCGACGCGCGCCTGGTGCCGCCGCGCCAATTCCGGCACCAGCGCCGCCAGCCGGCGGTCGTCGCGATAGCGGGTGGCGGCGATCTCGTCCCAAGGCAAGGCGTTTTTCTGAGCGCTCTCGCCGATCTCCTCGCTGTCCACCACCGATGGAATGGCGATATCCGGCTGAACCCCGCGATGTTGGGTGCTACTGCCGTTGACTCGGTAGAACTTGGCGATGGTCAGTTTCAATTGGCCTTGCGGGTCCTTGGTCCGGGTGAGCCGGTTCAGATCCACCAGGGTCTGCACCGTGCCCTTGCCAAAGGTCGGATCGCCGATGACGATGCCGCGTCCGTAGTCCTGGATGGCGCCGGCGAAGATCTCCGAGGCCGAGGCACTGGCGTGATCCACCAGCACCGCCAGGGGTCCGGTGTAGACCTGCTCGGGTTCGCCATCCTTTTCGACCTCCACCCGACCGTCGGCCTGCTTGACCTGCACCACCGGTCCATCTCCGACGAACAGGCCGGTCAAATCCACTGCTTCCTGCAGCGAACCGCCACCGTTCTCGCGCAGGTCCAGCACCAGCCCGTCGATCTTGCCGCGCAATTCATTCAGCAGGCGCCGGACGTCGCGGGTCGTACTGCGGTAGTCGGCCACGCCGCGCCGGGCGGCGTCGAAATCGCTGTAAAATGCCGGAACGGTGATGACTCCGATCCGCAGCTCGCGACCGTCGGAACCCTTGAAGGTCTTGATCTCGCTTTTGGCGGCCTGCTTCTCCAGCTTGATGGTGTCGCGCACCAGCCGCACGGTCTTCTCCGCCGCGGTCGCGCCGGCCTTGCCGGGCAACACCTTCAGTCGTACCACCGTGCCGCGCTGGCCGCGGATACGATCGACCACGTCGTCGAGCCTCCAACCGACTACATCCATCCAGGGGCCGTTGTCGCCCTGCGCCACCGCGACGATCTTGTCGCTGGGCTTGATCTGCTTGCTGAGATCGGCCGGACCGCCGGCGACCAGTTCGACCACGGTCACCTGCTCGTCCTCCATCCGCAGCACGCAACCGATGCCTTCCAACGACAGACGCATCTGGATGTTGAAATTCTCGGTGTTGCGCGGGGAGAAGTAGGCGGTGTGCGGATCGAAGGATTGAGCCACCGCGTTCATGTACATCTGGAACACATCGTCGCTGCTCGATTGTAGCGCCTGCCGCAGACGGTTGTCGTAGCGCTTGACCAGCAGCTCGCGGGCGGCGGCTTGGTCCTTTCCGGACAGCACCAAGGTGAGCACCTCGTGCTTGAGTCGTTTGCGCCAGATATCGTCCAGTTCCGCCGGCGTCCTGGCCCAGGGGGCATTCTTGCGATCCACGTTCAGGGATTCGTCCACATCGAAACGGAACTCCTGTTGGAGCAGCGTCTGGATCCGGGCGGTCCGCTCCGCCAACCGGCGCAGATAGACGTTGAAGATGTCGTAGGCCGGCTGCAGATCGGCGCGATTCAGGGCGTCGTCCAGGGTATCGCGATATTTCTCGAAGCCGGCGATGTCGCTGGCCAGGAAATAGGAACGGCTGAAATCAAGATCGTCGAGATACGTGGTCAGAATCAGCGAGGACAGCCGGTCGTCCAGCTTGCTCTGCCGATAATGGTGCTGCGACAGCAGTCCGGCAATGGTGCGATCCAGCGAGGTTTGCCTGGAAGTCGGCGTCAAGGGCTTGACGTCGATGACGTCCGGACCCGGATCGGTCGGTTTCGCGAACGCCCCCGCCAGGTTCAAAACCAGGATCAGGGGCAACAGAGCCAGCAACTTCAGGGTTCGAAAATTACGCATGATGCTTCTCGACAAGAACGGATTTCGTCATGTTGCGCCGCCCGGAACCGCGTCAGGACGATGAAGGATGGACCAGAATGATGTCGGTGGCCACCGGCTGTTTGCCGTTCGGTTCGGCCAAGGTGAACTCGAAAAGGTGGTTGCGGGACGGCAGTTTCATGACGTTGAAGCCGTCCGGCAGGCTGGAGTCGTGAAAGAACGCGGTCCGGTACGGCGAATCGGAATCGCGGGAGTCGGTCTTCCACAGATAGGGCGACAGTTTGACCAGAAACCGCATGAAGCCAAAGCTCTTGTTGTCGTCGTGGTGGTAGCAGTAGCCGCGCACCCGCGAACCCATCGCGCCCCACACCGGCGAGAAATAATCGTCGCCGCGGGTCGGCAACAGACCCGGCACCAGGTAACCGGACACGTACATGTCCGACTCTCGGCGCAGTTCCTCGGACACGTTGTCGAACGCCAGGGTCTCGACCCGGCAGCCTTTGTTCTGCAGGGCGCGCACCACCTGCACGAAATCGCCATCGCCCGTTACCAGCAGTACACGGTCCAGATTCTCCGATTGCAGCAGTACGTCGACCGCCATGTCGAGATCGGCGTTGGCCTTGCCGAAGCGGTTGCCGGCTTCGTCCTGGAACCATTTGACTCTTTTTTCGATAACCTTGTAACCGAGCTCGCGCAGAGCGGACTGATAGGCGCGGGCCTTGTCACGATAGACCGTATTGGTTTCGGCGCGTTCCTCGTCGTAGGACAGGTAAACGTTCAAACGTAGCGGCTCGGCATGATCGCGACAGGCAAACTCGCGCAACACATCGTATTGCATGCGCTGCCCGCCGTTGCGGGAGATATTAGCGGCGTCCACGTAAACGCCAACCTTGGCATGAGATTTGAGGTCGATAGTCATAATGTTTGTTTTAATACTCGCATTAATAATGCTTGATAGATTGAGGTGTCGATCGATAATTGTTGGAGACGAATCGTGTCGTGTTGTTAATGCAAACACCGCCTCGAACCGCCGTATTCTAGCAATTTCGCAACGCTACCGGCACGGCGCGCTGGTTCCCCTTAACCCTTCCTCTCGCGCCGCTGGCAATCGCGGCCGGCCCGGCGGATGGGTTGATCGGAAGGTTAACGATCACCGGCCCCATCCGGTTGTCGCCGTTCCGCATACAGCAACGGTCTGAGCAGATCTAGCGGCACCGGAAACACCACGGTCGTGTTGTTCTGAATACCGATGTCGTTGAGCGTCTGCAAGTAGCGCAACTGCAGGGCCTGCGGCTGGGAGGCGATGATCTCGGCGGCCTGGCGGATCCGCTCGGCGGCCTGGAATTCCCCCTCGGCGTTGATGACCTTGGCCCGCCGCTCGCGTTCGGCCTCGGCCTGACGGGCGATGGCGCGGATCATGCTCCCTTCGAGATCGACGCGCTTGATTTCGACGTTGGACACCTTGATTCCCCAAATGTCGGTCTCGGCATCCAGAATATTCTGGATGTCCCGGTTCAACTCATCCCGTCCCGCCAGCATCTCGTCCAGTTCGTGCTGGCCCAGCACGGAACGCAGCGTGGTCTGGGCCAACTGGCTGGTGGCGTTATAGTAATCCTCGACTTGAATGATGGCCCGCTCCGCGTCGATCACCCGGAAATAGATCACCGCATCCACCTTGACCGAGACGTTGTCGCGGGAAATCACGTCCTGGCTGGGAACGTCCATGACGACGGTGCGCAGGTCTACCCGCCTCATCTGCTGGATGACCGGAACCACGATGATCAGCCCCGGTCCCTTGACCGCCTGGAAGCGGCCGAGAAAAAACACCACGCCGCGTTCGTACTCGAAGAGCACCTTGATGGAGGCAAAAGCTAGGAACAGCAAAATCAACAGCGCGATAATGATCGGATTGAAGATCATGACGGCGTTTCTCCCCTGTCGGAATCCAGCGGTTGCACGAGCAGCGTCAGGCCGTCGCGGCCGGCGACCCGGATCCGCTCGCCTTGGCGCAGGGGTCGGTCGGCGCGGACCCACCAGGATTCGCCATGAATCCATGCCCGGCTGGCATCGTCGGCCATGACCGAGCCCGTCGCACCGAGCATTTGTTCCGCGCCGCTGACCGCCGGCCGGCGACGCTGGCGGACCATCAGCGTCGCCAGACCGAGTAGGACCGCCACGCTGGCCAAGGCGAAGCCGAGGATCAGCGCCAAGGGGACTTCGTAACCCGGACCGGTCTCGTCCCACAGCAGCAGCGACCCGGCGACGAAGGCGGCGATCCCGCCCACGCCCAGCGCGCCGAAACTGGGCAAAAAGGCCTCGGCGACCATGAACGCCAAGCCGAGCAGCAGCAACGCCAGGCCGGCGTAGTTGACCGACAGGACCTGGAAGGCGAACAGCGCCAGCAGCAGGCAAATCCCGCCCAGCACGCCCGGCAGCGCCGTGCCCGGATTGGCCAACTCGAAAAACAGTCCGTAAACGCCGACCAGCAGCAGGACATAGGCCACCAGCGGGTGAGCGATCGTGGCCAGCAACTGGTTGCGCCAGTCGGGGACGAGGATTTCGACCGCCGCCCCCCGGGTCGCCAGCGATCGTTTCTCTCCGGAAACATCGACCAGCCGGCCATCGACCTGCTCGAGCAGATCGGGCACGTCCGCGGCGATCAGGTCGATCACCCCACGTTGTAGCGCGTCCCGGGCGCTCAGGCTGGCGGCCTCGGTAACGGCCTGTTCGGCCCACTCGGCGTTGCGCCCGCGCATTTGGGCCAGCGCGCGGATATAGGCGCGGGCGTCGTTGACGATCTTGTGCTCCAAGTCGGAACCCGCCGGAACGGATTTGGCGTCCGGTTGGGCGGCGGGCTTGTCGGCGGGCTTGGGAGCGGCCGGGTCGCCGGGCCGATCATCGCTGGGCGGCCGGCTCGGCAACGGCAGGCCGCCGATCTGTACCGGCGTGGCGGCGCCGAGATTGGTGGCGGGCGCCATCGCCGCGAGGTGGCAGGCGTAAAGGATGTAGGTGCCAGCGCTGGCGGCGCGCGCGCCCTCTGGGGCGACATGGCCGATCACCGGCACCGGCGAGGCCAGAATCGCCTGGATGATGTCCCGCATCGAACTGTCCAGGCCGCCGGGGGTATCGAGCTTCAGAATCACCGCGGCGGCGTTGCGCGCCCGCGCCTGCTCGAGGCCACGCTGGATGAAATCGCGGCTGGCCGGGCCGATGGGGCCCCGAACCTCCAGCAGCAACACCATCCCGGAGGGCGGCCCGATCGCGGGCGCGGCCCATCCGAGCCCGGCCAGCGCCAGCAACAACACCAGAAGCATCAATCCGCGCATGCCGGTCCCCGCCACAAACGTGAAGCCCACCGGTAATTGTAGACCGTTGAAACCGTCGTCGGTGCGGGCGGACACCTCGGTCCGACTCAATCGGGCGATTACCCCTGCTGGACTTCAGGCTGGTGGCCGCCCTCACCCCATGGCGGCCCGAACGGCTCAGTCCTCCAGCGCGGCCCGAATTCGCGCCGCCAGCGCCTTGAGTTCCTCGGGCTTGGCGCGCGTGCGGCCATGGGCGCCGGACCGCTGCCCTTCCCGCATCGGCACCACGTGAACGTGGTAGTGCGGCACGGTCTGGCCGGCGGCGGCGCCGTTGAACTGGCCGATGCGCAGACCGTCGGGCGCCAGCGCCCGCTGCACCGCGCGGGCGATGCGCTGGGTGGTCTTCGCCACCGCAAGCAGGTCCGGTTCGGCGATTTCCAGCAGATTGGGCGCGTGTGCCTTGGAAATGACCAGCGCGTGACCCGGACTGGCCGGCTGGATGTCCATGAAGGTCAGCGTGCGCTCGTCCTCGTGAACCCTGATCGCCGGAATTTCTCCTCGGACGATCTTACAGAAGACGCAGTCGGCATGGTCGGACATGGTGGAAACTCCCCGAGTGGTGGTGTTGGGTTTCTTCGCGGTTGGCAGTGGCGGGACCATCATCCCGATCCTCATTTCAATTTCTGGTGGATTTCGATCAGCTTCGCTTCCTCGCCCATCACCACTAGCACATCGTCCGCCACCAACTGATAATTTGCGTCGGGAATGAGGGGCGCGGCTTTCTCCGCCGCCGGCTTGATGGCGATCACCCGCGCCCGATAGCGACCGAGGATCTCCAGGTCAGCCAGCCGGCGTCCCACCAGACTGGCGGGAACCTGCACGGTGATGGCGAAATAGCCGCCACCCAGCGCCACCGCATCGAGCAGTTTCAGCCGGGAGTAATGAATCAGATGAGCGGTTTTGACCGCGATTTCCCGTTCCGGCTGCACCACGTCGCTGGCGCCGATCATGGTAAGGATCTTGCCTTGATCCTCGTTGGCCACCTTGACCAACACCCGGGGGATGCCCAGTTCCTGTAGATAGTGGGTGAGCAGCACGCTGGTCTCGAAGCGCCCGCCGACGTCCACCACCACCACGTCCATGCCGCGGATGCCGAGATCCTTGAGCGCCTCGCGGTCGGCCACATCGGCGACCATCGCCTTGTCGACGTGGCGCATGATCTCCTGCACCCGGTCCTCGTCCCGATCCACCGCCATCACGTCATCGCCGAGCGTGTGCAGGGTGCGAGCCAGATGAAAGCCGAAATCCTCCAGTCCCAATACCGCAACGCGCATCATCCAATCTCCTCTATGGGGTCAACCGATCATCACCTGCTCTTCCGCATAGGACACCGCCGGGCGCGGCTTCTGCTGGGAAATGGCGACGGCGACGGTCAACGGTCCCAGCCGACCGACGAACATCAACAGCATGATCAATATCTTACCGGCATCGCTCAGATTCGGGGTAATGCCGGTGGACAACCCGACCGTGCCCAACGCCGACACCACTTCAAACAGCAGCCCCAGCGACCATTCGACCGTGCGCGGATGAAACGGGCCGCTCACCTGCAAGGCGGAGAGCAGGATCACGCCGACGGTCATCAGGACGAAGGCCAGCGCGATCACCGAGGTCGCCCTGGCGACGTTGGCCTCGGGCACGCTGCGGTTGAACAGCCGGACGCCGCGCTCGCCGCGAACGCGGGCGCGTGCCACCGCCAATAACACTCCCAGGGTGGTGGCCTTGAACCCGCCGGCGGTCGAACCGGGACAACCGCCGATCTGCATCAGCACGATGGTGAAAAACAGGGTGGCGGCAGTGACTTGGCCGTAGTCGATGGTATTGAAGCCGGCGGTCCGGGGCGTGACGGACGCGAACCAACTGGTGAGCAGGACATCCCGCCAGCCCATCTCTTCGAGCAGATTTTCGCGCTCCAGCATCATGAACCCCACCATCCCCACCAGCAGCAGCGCCGCCGTCATGGCCAGCGCCACCTTGGTGTGCAGGCTGAGCGAGTCGCGCTGGCCGCGCAGCCGGCGGCGCGTCCAGCGCGCCAGTTCCGCCAGCACCGCGAAGCCCAGCCCGCCGAGAATGATCAGCAGGGATATCGGCAGCACGATGCCGGCGACGGACCGATCCGACATGAGATTGTCGGGGCGCAGGCCGAAACCGGCGTTGCAGAAGGCGCTGACGGCGTGAAACACCGAAACCCAAAGGGCCTGATCCAGCGGCAGGCGCTGGCTTTCGGTCAGAAACAGGATCGCCGCGCCGAGTACCTCGATGGTCAGCGTCCACAACAGTACCTGCCGCAGGAGCGAACCGAGACCGACGCGATGGCTGAGCGCGAAACTGTCCTGCACCGCGTCGCTGCTGGACAGCGTTACATTCTGACCGATCAGTATCAACAGCGTGGTGGACAGGGTGGCGATCCCCAGGCCGCCGACCTGCACCAAGCCGAGCAACACCCCCTGGCCGAAGCCGTTGAACGCGCCGCCGGGGTCGACCACCGCCAAGCCGGTGACGCAGACCGCGCTGGTGGCCATGAACAGCGCGTCGATGAAGGCGATGGAAGCACCGCTCCGGCTGGCGACGGGCAGGGACAGCAGCCCGCCGCCGATCAGGATGGTGGCGGCAAAACCGAAGACCAGCAAACGGGCCGGATGGCGGAGCAGGCGGGTCAAGGGATTAGCCTCGGTGGGATTGCGGAACAGCATGGGATCAATCCAGCTCGAACGACCGGATTGCTTCCTCCCAGTTTCGGCCATCGAACTTTTTGGTTTGGAAATGGGCCGTTTCCAGGTCGAAATCATCGAGACAACGAATATTGATGCTGTACAGGTCGGGAGCCGCTCTCGGATTGCTGAATGGGTGGATGCCACAATATTTGCAGAACCAATGTTTCGCGATCATGGAGTCGAATTGATAGAGCGCAAGAGCCTCGGACCCGGACAACAGATTGAATCGCTCCGGTGCCACTCGATGAAGCAGGGCGCCTTTCTTGGCGCAGATGGTGCGATTACACTCAACTACGACCTTGAGGTCAGTCACGACTTCGAATCTTACGCGCCCGCAGTGGCAGCTTCCATGATAGGTTTTCATGCGAAATCTCACTTACTTGCCGAATCCGGTTTCCACGTCAGAATGCCCGGGCACTATTGGGGGAAAACCGGCGGCGGTCAGCGTTGGCGTTCGACCCCCCGGATTTCCATACGCAATTCTTCCTTGCCATCTTTCTCCTGACTGATGCGCACCAGTAGATATTGCAGGTCGGGAGCTACCCAGAACGTTGTCATCCGGGTCTTGCCGGGCGTGTATTGGTTGATGCGCACCGTGCGCAACTGGCCGAGCGGGGTGCTCAGGGTTTCCTCGCCCTGGTTGCGAATCTGGTAGGTCTTGATTTGGGTCTTGTCCACCAGCGAGTACTGATCGGGCACTTGACCGCGTTTCAAATCTCCCATCACCACCAGCTGCAGGCTGAGCGGATCGACCACGCCAGGCGATAGCGGGAGGGTGGCCTGCTCCGAATCGTTGCGGGCCAGCACCCGACCGGCCGGCCAATCGAACCGCAGTTGCATGGTGCTGGCTTTCCGGCCGGTATCCATCAGCCGCTCGTACTGACTGGGCCGGATCGCGCCGTCGCGGATTTCGCCGCTGACCTGTTCGTGGATCCGACCGGATGCCAGTAGTGCGACCAATCCGTTGGGACGGACATCGGAACTCATCTGATAGGTCCCCGAGCCCGTGGTGGCGAGAGAGATGACTCCCTCGCCGATCGAGAAACCGGAGGCGTACACTTCGTAACGGGCCTGGTAGGGCGTGACGGGCAACCCATTGGTGGCGGCGACCGCCACCGAGTTCAGGATCAATAAACCGGCCAACGCAAAAGCGCGGAACAAGGATTTCATGCGGTAGCGCGTCCTCGCCGGCGGATGGCCGGCCATCGGTTTCAGAGATGAAGAGTGCGTTCAGAGAGTGCGGAAGCGCATCGACAGATCGACCGCCCGCACGTCCTTGGTCAGGCCGCCGATGGAAATATAGTCCACGCCAGTTTCGGCGATCTGGCGAACGGTATCGAAATTGACGTTGCCGGACGCCTCCAGCTTGACCCGCCCCCCGGCGATCCGCACCGCCTCGGTCATGGTCGCCAGATCGAAATTGTCCAGCATGACGATGTCGGGCCGGGCGGCGAGGGCCTCTTCCAGTTCGGCCAAGTTCTCCACTTCGACCTCGACGGTGACGCCCGGATGCAGACGGCGGGCCGCGGCGATGGCATGGGTGATCGAACCGGCGGCCATGATGTGGTTTTCCTTGATCAGCACCGCATCGAACAGGCCAATGCGATGGTTCCGGCAGCCACCGCATCGGACGGCGTACTTTTGCGCCAGCCGCAGGCCCGGCAGCGTCTTGCGGGTGTCGAGGATGGTGGCGCCGGTGCCGGCCACGGTATCGGCGAAACGGCGGGCCAGCGTGGCGGTGCCGCACAGCATCTGCAAGAAATTCAGCGCGGTGCGCTCGCCGGTCAACAGAGCACGAGCCGGACCGCGCAGGGTACACAGCACCTGGTTCGGTTCGATCCGGTCGCCGTCGGCCGCCCGCCAGTCGACGGTCGCGCGCGGATCGAGTTGGCGAAACACCGCGTCGAACCAGGCAACGCCGCACAGGACGGCGGTTTCGCGGCTGATGACGGTGGCCTCGGCCCGGGCGTCCTCCGGGATCAGGGCGGCGGTCAGATCGCCGGCGCCGACATCCTCGGCCAGGGCCAAGGCAACGGTGGGGTTGGGATCGGGCATGTTCATGGCGGCGGTTCCTCGAACGGTGTGCACTGGTGGAAACTATACACCAGGACTTTCGCTTTCCGTCATTCCCGCACGAACAGGAACTCAGTAACTATCTGAAAAAAATGGATACTAGCCTGCACGAACGGCAGGGCGGAAATGCGAGCGCCGGTTCGCAGGCACGAGGAGATGATGATCGGCGTCATACCAGAACCCATGCGGGGCCACGGTCACGGCAAACCGGAGGAGCCCGCCGAGCCCCGATCCGGGTCGGAGCGTCCATCGATTTCACCTCTTCAATATCCCTCGATCACCATCGCATGATCGGGGCAGCGGACCCGCAGGGCGGCGGCGAACGCGGCCAGCGCCGGCTTCTCGCGGAACAGGTACAGGTGGGCGGGGCAGCGGCAGTCGGAGGCGCCGAACCGGAACGGCGGCGGCGTCCCGCCCAACTCCCCCGCCAGGACCGCCGCCCACAGACATTCCCGACGGACCGGATCGTGACTGAACCAGACTGCCGCAAGCGAACCGTACCGCCGTAGATAATCGATGTGCCAATGCGGCCGGACCACGGGCCGACGGTGGTGGTCCAATCGGGCCGCCACCCCGCCCGGCCCGAAGGCGCTGCCGGCATAGACCGCCCAGCCCGGCGCCAACGGCAGCCGACCCCGCCGGCCAATCAAAGCGACTTCCGCCGCGGTGATCCGCAGCAGCAACGCATAAGTGCCCGGCCGGGCGTCGGGTTGCGGATGGCGTTTCAAGGTATTGCCGGTTCGATTTATCAAGCAACAATCTTAAAATTCTCTCTCGAAACCCATCATAATTCAGCCGATGATTCACAGCATCCTGCACGATATCGAACAACTCGAGGCCAGCCTGTGGGAAGCCGCCGACCAGCTTCGCGCCAACTCCAAGCTGACCAGTAGCGAATACTGCATGCTGGTGCTGGGCGTGATCTTCCTGCGCCACGCCAGCAACCACTATGAAACGGCTCTCCGGCGGATCGAAGCCGATCAGGCCGCTGGCAAGATGCCCCGGCGTCCGCTGATGAAGCGCGACTTCATCAAACGCCGGACCTTGATGCTCCCCGATCAGGCTCGCTACAACGTACTACTCGAGCGACCCAAGGACAAGCAGTTGGGCGCGGCGCTGGTCGAGGCGATGAACGCCATCGAAAACGAGTTCGAGCCCCTGTGCGGTGTAAGTATGAGCCGGATAATCTGAACCATGCTCCCTGATCGTCAAAAACACCTTCTAACACTGGTGGACGCCTTCGGCGGCGAGGTCGGTAACCTGGATTTTCAGAAGCTACTGTTCCTTTACTGCCATGAAGTTGAAGAGATGCCCATCTATGATTTCGTGCCTTACAAGTTCGGTGGTTTCTCGTTTACCTCTTACGCCGATAAGCGGCGACTGGCCGAGCGCGGTTTGTTGGCCGATGAAGAACGGTGTTGGCGGTTGACGCTGGAAGGTCGGGCAGCAGCCCGCGTTGCCCCGCTCATCCGGATGCGCATGGATCAGTTTGTCAAGCGTCAAACAGGGTTGCGGGGTGATGCGTTGGTAGCGGAAACATATCGCCGGTATCCTTACTACGCGATTCGCAGCGAGATGGTCGAACAGATATTGGCTGGCGATACCACCACATTGCTGGCTGTGGAAGCGGCACGGCCAGCGGCGAATCAGCCTGGCCTATGCACGATTGGCTATGAAGGACGAACGCTGGAAGGCTATTTGAATCGGCTGATTCAGGATGGCGTGACGCTGCTGTGCGACGTGCGGCGAAATCCGTTGAGCCGGAAATATGGTTTTTCCAAAGGTACGTTGAGTAAGGTATGCGAGGGTGTGAGCATCCGCTACGCACATCTGCCGGAACTGGGTATTGCGTCCGAGGACCGGCGGGACTTACACACGCAGGCAGACTACGATATGCTGTTTTCGGTATATGAGCGCGAGAGTCTGCCGAAACAGACCGAGACGCTGGAAAAAATCCTTCGTTGGATAGAAACGAGCGAACGAGTAGCTCTTACCTGCTTCGAGCGATTACCGCAGCAGTGCCATCGGCATTGCGTAGCGGAGGCGTTGGAACGGACAGCGCGACAGAGGTTGACGGTAACGCACTTGTAGATATGGGGAAAACATGGATAAAGAACGTATCCTCATCACGGTCAAAACCTATCCGACGCTATCGCGCAAACATGGAGAAACGGTCTGCACGGCAGGGGTACGAGAAGATGGTTCGTGGGTACGGATTTATCCGGTGCCTTTTCGGCGACTTGAGGAAGCGGAACAATATCGGAAGTTTGACTGGATTGAATGCGCTCTGATCAAGAGTCGGACCGATTCGCGTCCCGAAACATGGCATCCTGCAGATGTAAAGCAACTCCAACCTGCGGGGCATATTGACACGGCCCAGAACTGGCGCGAGCGGCGACGGTTATTGTTGCAGACCACGAAGGTTCACACGCGATTGCAACCGCTGATCCAGGGAGCGAAAGCTAACATGCTGTCGCTGGCAGTGTTCAAGCCGACAAAGGTTATGGATTTTGTCTGGGAGGAGGAGGAACGCGATTGGGACCCGGCGAAAGTAGCGGAGATGAGGAACCGCACCAACCAAGGCGAGTTGTTTGCGGAAGATACGTGGCGACAGGTTTTCAAGCTGATTCCCAAGCTACCCTATAGCTTTTCATACCAGTTCGAAGATGTAGGCGGGCGCAAGGCAAAACTGCAAATCCTGGATTGGGAAATTGGTGCACTATTCTGGAATTGCCTGCGCCAGTATGGTGGCGACGAGAAAGTAGCATTGAAAAAAGTTCGCGCCAAATATTTCGACGATTTTCTGCGGACCGATCTGCATTTCTTTCTGGGCACGACCCAACAGTTTCATTTCGTCGCCCCTAATCCATGGGTGATTATCGGAGTGTTTCCAATTCCGCACGAAAAACAGCCTGAATTGTTTTGAGCGTATGGCCTACACCGACATCAACAGTGAAGACCGCTTGGTCTTGGCCACCTTCACCGAGCATCTGGAAAAGGTGCTGGGTTGGGAAAGCGTCTACGCCTGGAATCAGGAAACCTTTAGATCGGATGGCACGTTGGGCCGCACCGACACCCGCGAAGCCATCTACAAGAAACTGAGCGAACGACGCGACACGGCCGACGTGACGGAACTGCTCAAGGCGCTGCACCGCAGCGTCAACGAAGCGATCCGCGCGCAGACCACCGAGCAGGCTTTCGAGAAACCCAAACTCTACGACCTGAGTCAGATCGACCTGGAAAAGCTGCGGAACGAATTCGCCAAGAAGGTGAAGCGGAAGGCCACCGCCCTTCAGGACATCCGCAACCTCGTCGAACAAAAGCTCGCCGAAATGCTGGCGCGCAACCCACAACGCATGGACTATTAACCATTGGTGCTAGTTCATTACGAGCAAGAAAAATCAGGCACTTATGATCGTGAGGTTGCCGATGCTAGAGGATACGCCTTCAACAAAATCAATAACTTGCTGAATAAAACTAGCACCATTGGTTATTACAAGCGCTACCAGGAAATCATCGCCGACTACAACCGGGAAAAGGACCGCGTCACCATCGAGGAAATCTTCGCCAGGCTGGTCGATCCCGCCAGCAGCCTGGACGCCGAGCAACGCCGGGCGGTGGAGGAAGGCTTGAGCGAGGAGGAACTGGCGCTGTTCGATTTACTCAAGAAAGACCAGATCGGCAAAACCGACCGCGAACGCCTCAAGGAAGCCAGCCGCGATTTGCTGGCGGCGCTGCGCAAGCTGATCGCCCCGCTCGATCAATGGACCCGGAAGGCGCAAACCCAGGCCGAGGTCGAGGTGTTCATCCTGGATCACCTGTATCCACTGCTGCCTAGCCCGCCGTTTTCCGAGCAAGACAAGACAGAAGCGGCAAAAAGAGTCTACGGCTTCGTTTGGCAACAGACCGCGAGCGGCCAACTTTCCGCGGGACTCCCGTAATCCGCCCGCCGGGCATCGCAAGCTCCCTCTCCCACGGTTCACCTCATCTCATCCGCCAGCCTCCGGGCGGTGCCGACGATGACCTCCAATTGCCGGCGCATGATTTCGAGCCGGATGCGCAACTCGGAACTGGCGCCGGTGCCGGCTGGGTCAAGGACGTGGGATTCCTCAAGGATCTGGACGGCACCGCCCAGGATGTAACGAGCATCGCTGGCGTTCTGGGCGGCGGCTTCCAGGTACCGGGCCAGCGAGGCGCAGGCAACCTCGGGAAAGACGCGGAAATACGGGAAATACAGTTCGTCGGCCGGCAAATCGGCGGGAAAATTGCTGGGACTGTTGGGCATGAGGTTGGCTCTCGGTACTCCAGCCGGCGCAAACACTTGTCGCGGGTAATACCACCTTTTGAAAATCAAGCGACTGATATCCAACCTGGCGATAACGTCCCGGATCGGACAGACAAATACCGGGCATGGCCAAGAGCGGAGGCGCGGCTATCCGCTTGTCGTCGACAATCACCGGTGCGTTTTTCGCCAGCGGACAAACAGTGAACAACGGGTAAAAGATGAAGGGGTTAGGCGATTACCTAACCCCTGTTTTCTTTGGTGGGCCGTGTGCGATTCGAACGCACGACCAACAGATTAAAAGTCTGCTGCTCTACCGACTGAGCTAACGGCCCCGAAAGGGCTGTCAATGTTACAACAATCCGCCGAAATCACAAGTCTCGTCTGGGGAGTTAGCGCAACGACTGTAATCTCCGCTCGGCGAGGCTGGCCGCCTGGGTGTTCGGATAGACCTGCACCAGCTTCTGGAGCACTTCGCGCGCCCGTGCGTTGTCGCCCAGTTCCCCGTAGATGTAGCCCAGTTTCAGCAGCGCGTCCGGCAACCGCGCGCTTTGCGGATAGCGCAGTCCCAGGTTGATGAACGCTTCCTTGGCGGCGTCGTAATCCCGGCTCACATAATGGGATTCACCCAGCCAATACTGCGCGTCACCCGCCAGGCCGCCGTTGGGATAGGCTTTCAGGAACCGTTGAAAATCGGCGGCCGCCCGCGGGTAGCGACCCTCGCGGAACTCGCTCAGGGCGGCGTCGAAATCCCCCTGTTCCGTTCCGGTCGCGGCCGGTTGTACCGGTGTCGCCTGCCCGGCGGTAGCCGGCGACGCGGCGGAAACCGCGGGCGGTTGCACCGGCGCCGGCTGGCGATACGTTCCAGCCGGAGGTCGCTCCGTCACCATAGGTTCGGCGGCGGGAGCAGCCGCGGCCGGCGGTTGTGCTGGATATCCCGCCATCGCCCGCTCCTGCTGGAGCATCTCGACCTGATGGCGTTGGATTTCCAGTTCCCCGCGGATATGCCGGACCTCCGATTCCAACTGCTCGATGCGCTGAAGCAGTTCCAGGGTCAGTCCGCTATCCAGGGGACGCTGGGCATGGCTGATGCCGGGCAGCGCCAAGCCGCCCAGCAAGACCATTAACAAGCAGGAACACCCTTTGCTGGGCATGGTGATCCAGCCGTCAGTAGACGATTTCCACGCGCCGGTTCAGCGCGTAGCTCTGCTCGTCCTGACCGTTGGCCGCCGGCCGTTCCTCGCCGTAGCTGACCACCCGGATTTGCTGGGGCGAAACGCCCAAGGCAATCATGACCTGCCGCACGGCATTGGCGCGGCGTTCGCCCAAGGCAATGTTGTATTCGCGGCTGCCGCGATCATCGGTATGCCCTTCCAATTGGGTAACGATCCGCCGATTTCCCGTCAGGGTACGAGCGTTCGACTCGATGATCGTCCGGCCCTCGGGGCGAATTTCAACGCTGTCGAAATCGAAGTACACGATACGATCCGCCGAAACCGCGTTGCCACCCCCCGCCACCGCCTGACCGGGACGGCCGGGTTGACCGCCGGCCCGCCCGCCGCCGGCCTCAGCATCGTAGCCGCCCGGCGCCTGCCCGTAGGCATAGCTGTAGGCATCCTGTCCCGGTTGGGCCGTGATTCCTGGCTGGGCCGTCGCGTCCTGTTGAGTCTGTTCCTCGCCGGTGTTCTCACCGGTGGAGGCGCAACTGGCCAGCAGCGCGAGCGTGGCGGCGGCAATCAGGGTTCGGATAAGGTTTTTCATGACGATTTTCCCCTCAGCATTATGTCAAAAGTCGAAATCAGCGGCCGTAAGGCGCCCAGACCGGATCGCGCCCGTTGCCGCGCAAGGCAAAGTCCTGCCTGACGCTGCCATCCACGGATATGGTCTCCAGTCGCTGGCCATTGGAGTAAACGATCATCTTGCCGTTCGGCGCGAAGCTGGGCGACTCGTCCTGCCCGCCGGCGGTCAGGACCCGAAACTGGCGGGTTTGCATGTCCAGCACGGCAATATAAAACCGGCCGCCGCGGCGATGCATGAAAGCGATGTAGCGGCCGTCCGGCGAAGCGGCGGGACGGGCATTGTAGTCGCCCTCGAAGGTCAGCCGCTGCGCCGCGCCGCCGCCGGCGCCGATACGGTACAACTGCGGCGAGCCACCCCGATCTGAGGTGAATACGATGCTGCCGTCCGGCAGCCAGACTGGCTCGGTGTCGATGGCGCCACCGTTGGTAAGACGGACCGGATTCTGGCTTCCCAAAGCAAGGGCGTAGATTTCCGGATTGCCATCTTTCGACAGTGTGAACGCCAGCCGCTGGCCGTCCGGCGACCAGGATGGAGCGCCGTTGATGCCGGGCGCGGCGGAAACCACACGACGGGCGCCGCTGTGGACTTCCTGGACGACGATCTGCGGCCGGCGGCCTTCGAAGGACACGTAGGCCAGCCGAGAACCGTCCGGCGACCAAGCCGGCGACATGATCGGCTGGCCGGAACGCAGAATGACCTGGGGATTCTGGCCGTCGGCGTCGGCGACCACCAGATACCAGGTACCGCCACCGCCCGCGACGTAGGCGATGCGAGTGCCGGCCAGCCCCTTCTCGCCGGTGAGCTTTTCGTAGATCAGGTCGCTGATGCGGTGGGCCACCGGCCGCAACTGATTGGCAGGCACGTCGAAGGACAAATTCAGCAACTGGCCACCCTGGGCGCCGCTCAACTGGAATCGCACGATATAGCCGCGGGAACCACCCGGACTGACTTGGCCGGTGACGGAATAGTCGGCGCGGAATTCCGGGGACTGCGGCGCGAACTTGCCGGTCCTTTTCAGATCCGAGGCGACGATACCGGCGATATCCTCGGGCGCGCCACCACCGAAGGGCGCGATGGCGATGGGAATGCCGCCGCCTTCGACGCCCTTGGTGATGTCGATTGTCAGCTGGGCATGGGTCAGGCCACTACCCAACAGCAGCACGAGCAACCATAGCAGTCTGATTGAGGAATTCAATGTTTAACCTCCTGGTTTGAAACGGAAATTGAATGTACGAAACTTGGCCAGCACGTCGGGATCCGGAGGCACCGGCAGCGGCGATGCTTTTTGTACCGCGGCAACGGCGGAATTGTCGAAAGCGATATCGCCGCTACCTTGCACGATCTGGACATCCGTTACCGCACCCGACGGAGTCATGGCAATACGCAAGGTGCATGACTGGTTAGCGCTGCTGCCTGGGGGCAAAGACCAGTTACGTTCCACGCGCTGCCTGATAATGGCGGCATGACGGGCCACGGCCTCCTTGATGAATTGTTCGCGCGCCTCACGAGCTGCCAGTTCCGCGGCCAATTTGCGAGCCTCTTCTGCCTTGCGCTTGGCCTCGGCTTCAGCCTCGGCTTTCCGTTTGGCTTCCTCGGCGGCTTTCCGCGCCTCTTCCGCCGCCGCTTGCCGCTTGGCTTCCTCGGCGGCTTTCCGTTTCGCTTCTTCCGCCGCCTGACGTTTGGCCTCTTCGGCCGCCTTGCGCTTCGCCTCTTCGGCCGCTGCCGCTGCTTGCCGCTTGGATTCCTCGGCGGCTTTTCGTTTCGCTTCTTCTGCCGCCTGACGTTTGGCCTCTTCGGCCGCCTTGCGCTTCGCCTCTTCGGCCGCTGCTTGCCGCTTGGATTCCTCGGCAGCCTCGCGCTTCGCTTCTTCCGCCGCCTTGCGCTTGGCTTCCGCCGCCGCCTGTCGCTTGGCTTCCTCGGCGGCTTCGCGCTTCGCCTCTTCCGCCGCTTCGCGCTTCGCTTCCTCGGCAACCTTGCGCTTGGCTTCCGCCGTCGCCTGTCGCTTGGCCTCCTCGGCGGCTTCGCGCTTCGCTTCTTCCGCCGCCTTGCGCTTGGCTTCCGCCGCCGCCTGTCGCTTGGCCTCCTCGGCGGCTTCGCGTTTCGCTTCCTCGGCGGCTTCGCGCTTCGCTTCTTCCGCCGCCTTACGCTTGGCTTCCACCGCTGCCTGTCGCTTGGCCTCTTCGGCGGCTTCGCGTTTCGCTTCCTCGGCGGCTTCGCGCTTGGCTTCTTCCGCCGCCTTGCGTTTCGCTTCTTCGGCGGCCCTGCGCCTGGCTTCTTCGGCGGCCCTGCGCCTGGCTTCCTCGGCGGCTTCGCGCTTGGCCTCTT
>JAVMKL010000272.1:0-14862 GCA_031732875.1 Candidatus Competibacter sp.
GCTGCGTGGCATTCTATCTAAGCCCCTGGTCCATTTTCCGGGGTCCACTTTACTGGGCACCATATCCCGCTTGCACGTAGTGCCATTCATAAGATAAAAAAAGGGCGGTATCCCCTGATTAATCTTGGCATATTTGCAGGTAATATCTACCTTGCTCCACGATTTGCCAGAGTATATGTTTTAAGCGAGCATGGCACACCACTTTTGCAGGGCAGTCATGTTCCAATGAGCCGAATTAATGATTTGAAATATATCTCAAATACCCAGACTGACCGAATGGAACGCTGGATTATCCGATCTGGGACCGTACTTGTGACTTGTTCTGGTACTATCGGCCGTATAGCGATAGCGAGTAATTCAATGGATAAATGGGCGGCTTCACAGCACATTTTACGTATCATGCCTAAGATTAATGTTAGCCATGAAGGCTATATCGCTACCTTTTTAATGACCCCTTACGGACAGCATCAATTGCAGTCCAAAATATATGGCGGCGTGGTTGACGAACTCACTGCTGATGATACTGCCAGAGTGCTGATTCCTGATCTACCTTATGCCGAACAAGAAAAAATTGGTGTGCCGGCGAAGGAAGCCTACGAATTACGCGATAAAGCTAACACTCTCGAAGATCAAGCCATCGCCTGCATAGAAGCAATCATTTCGCCCAGATAAGACTTGCAATCGCTCCTAGCGAAATGGAAAGCGGTTAGGGGAGCCACTATGAACGTCCAAATTCGCGATCCGGCGCTCTTCCGGCACCTTTCCCACCTGGATGTCCGCGCCTACCTGGCCGGCCAGCAGTGGACTGAAGCCGGCCGGATCGGCAACAAGGCCACCGTCCACACCCAACAGGACGCCACCCACCGTACCTGGGAAATTCTGCTGCCCAGCCGGGAAGACGTGGCCGATTACCCCGAGCGCATGGCCGAAGCGTTGCGCACCCTGGCGCAAGTCGAGGGCCGATCCGAACTGCTGATCTATCGCGACTTGCTCGCCGCCGGCGCCGACGTGCTGCGCGTGGCGGCTCCCCACGCCGCGACCGACGGCACGATTGCGATTCGTGATGGCACCCTGCTGCACCAGGAAGCCGAAAACCTGTTGCTGGCGGCGGCCTGCGCGGTGATCCAGCCCCGACCGTCCTACCACGCCGGAAAAGTGACCGAAGCCGTTCAATATCTGGAAACGGTCCGGCTCGGCCCGTCCGAAATCGGCAGCTACGTCATCACCCTGCTCTCGCCCGTGGCCCCAACCTTGCGCCGGCATAGCCAGCAATCCCTGTTGGAAGACGAGCCCTTTGCTCGCCGAGTCACCTATCGGCTGGCCGAAGCGCTGGACGCCCTGGAACAGGCCGCGAACGCCGCCGCCAGCGACGACTTCGCCGCGTTCGAAACCCGCGTTTCCCAAGGAATCAGTGCCAATCTTTGCGAAGCCATAGCGCAACTGACGCAGCAATGCCACGGCATCCGGCTCGAACTCAGTTGGGCTCGGGTCCGGCCGGCCGGTCGCCCCAACTTCCGGCGCTTCTTCAGCCGGGAAACCGGTCGCTTGCTGGAAGAAGCCGCCCGCGAGTTCCGGCGCAACGAGCCGCGCCTGGATTGCGCGCTGACCGGTTGGGTCATCCGCCTGGATCGCGAACCCGACCAGTTCGACGGTCGCGCCACCCTGCGCCTGCTGATCGACAATCGCCCGCGCCACGTCGGCGTCAAGTTCGAACAATCCATGTTCGACACGGTGATCCACGCCTTCCGCGACCAGATTCCGATCAGCCTGGACGGCGATCTTTTCCCGGTGGGACAACGCTACGAACTCGCTAATCCCCGCAATCTGGCGTTAGTCCAGGGCGTGGACGAGCCGGACCGCGATGACCCATTGGCAACGGTGGTAGCAACTGAGTCTTGATATGAAAATTCGGGCGTTCCGACTGATCCAAGAATCGTGTCAAGCAACGGCTTGAATCATTCCGGTATCTTGGCTGGATGAATAGAATAAAACTATCAATGGTCGCGCCAGTATTGATGGACATAGAGGCGCCTGTCGCCGATTTTGACCACCACATCAAGATTGCAAAAGCAGAGGTTTAGCAATGCCGTGGACACAAGAGCAGTCGGGGAATCCAAAAGGTCGGGTATAGCGGGAACGGGCAAGATCGATAAGCTGCGCGCAGCGTTGACCAAGGAACTGCCCGACGTGCTAGAGGCGCTGGTCGCGCAAGCCAAGGCCAGCGAC
Source organism: Candidatus Competibacter sp. (assembly GCA_031732875.1). Taxonomy (GTDB): domain Bacteria; phylum Pseudomonadota; class Gammaproteobacteria; order Competibacterales; family Competibacteraceae; genus JAVMKJ01. Next base: position 2,227 of record JAVMKL010000272.1, read on the forward strand.
ACCGGCGCCATCAAGCTGATCCTGGAACGCACCGTGCCGGCGCTGCGCCCGATGGATGCGGTTAGCCCGCTGAACCTGCCGGTCGATGGTGGTCTGGCCGATCAGGGCCGGGCGGTGCTGGCGGCGCTGGCCACCGGGCACCTGCCGGTCAACCAGGCCGCCGGTATCCTGCAAGGCTTGGGAAATCTGGCGAAGCTGATGGAACTGGACGAACTCGAAAAGCGCATCGCGGCGTTGGAGGATAAGCAGCCATGAACCTCGAAACGCGCATCGCGAAGCTGGAAACCCGCCAAGGTTCCTGCGACGATTCCGACCCGTTGGCGGTCCGGCTGGGGCGCTGGCTGGCGACCGCGCCTCGGGCGGCGGTCGAGAGGGATTGCCGATCCAATCCCGGCTTGCTGGAGTTGGCGAACTGGTTGCGCGGGTTATCGCCGGTCGAACTGGCGGCGGAACTGGACGCGGCGCGGGAGGATGACAACGTGCTCGCGCGGGCTCGGAGCGCGGCATGAGCCTCAAGCAACGCGTGGGTAAACTGGAGCAACATCGCGGTGGCGGTCGGTTTATCTATCTGGCCACCTATCCGAACGAAACCGTCGAGGCGGGGCTGGCCCGGAACGGCATCGTTCCCCGCGATGCGGATTTCATCCTGGTACACGCCGGCTTCGAGAAAGAGCCGGTACCCGCCGCGTCCGTCAAGATGGCAATCTGACCGTGACCCTCAAGACCCGCCTTGAACGAATCGAACGCCGAACCGGACCGAACCCGGTATGTCTGGCTGGATGACGGAGAAACCGAGGAGAAAGCCCTAACCCGGTTGGGAATTTCGCCGAGTTACGCTGAAGCAGTGGTCTTCATCTGCTGGGAATCCGGGGCCCGCACGCATGAACACGCTTGAAGCACGGGTCAAGAAACTGGAAGACCGGGGCGGGCACACCGTCCAGCTTCGCGCCATGACCGACGAGCAGTTAAAACGATTCATGCTGGAGCATTTGATTGCCGCAACGCCGGAAGAGATTGAAAGTGACCTGGTCGAGCATCCCGAGTTTCGGGAACTGTACGAGGAATTGCTACCACAGGCCCGCGAACAGCGGGAAGCGGTTGAGACCCTAGCCAAACGGCTTTGATGGAAGCCGAGGATGAGTTGGAGCCTTAACCCCACCACCAAAAGTGACAAGTAAGCGAGTAGTGGGTGAACGCTTTGTCCAACATGACATCCACCTAGTGGGCTGCCGCAAGAGCTTTAACAGGGTGAGTAACCGCGAACCTACGCAAACGGTAGCGTATTCTAGACCAATTCCAGACACACCACCCGAAAGCACGGTAATTTGGCAGGTAACTACCTGATTCGATTGGCGTCCCCAAGGGGATTCGAACCCCTGTTACCGCCGTGAAAGGGCGGTGTCCTCGGCCTCTAGACGATGGGGACGTGAAGGCGGGAAAAAATAAACCGTCAAGCGAGATGACGGTTGATGGTGGTGGAGCCAGGCGGGATCGAACCGCCGACCTCCTGCATGCCATGCAGGCGCTCTCCCAGCTGAGCTATGGCCCCGTCGACCGGAGAGGCGCAATTTAAAAGACTGGTCTGTCCCTGTCAACCACTATTTCAGTCGCTCGCCGCCCGAAGGCCGGCGAATGTGACGTAGCGCCCGCTCGATTCGCGAAAGGGATTTAGACCGCCCCAGCAGCTCCAGCGTCACGTCGATCGGCGGCGACACCGCCGTGCCCGATACCGCCACCCGTAACGGTTGCGCCACCTTGCCCAGCGCCAGATCGCCCTCCACGGCCACCGTCTTCACCACATCGTGGATCGGTCCGGCACGCCATTCCACCAGCGCCCCCAGTGCTTCACGCAGGCGCCGCAAAGGCCCCTCGGCGGCGGTGGTCAGGTTCTTGTCCGCCGCTTTCCCGTCGTAGTCTTCGAACTCACGGTAAAGGAAAATCGCGGCCTGCGCCATGTCCTTCAGCGTGTCGGAACGTTCAGCGAACGCTTTGACCACATCGGTCAGATGCGGGCCGTCGATCGGATCAATCCCCAATTGACCCATGTGCCAGCTCAGATGACGGGCGACATGGGCGGGATCGAGAGTTTTCAAGTAATGCTTGTTCAGCCAGATCAACTTGGAGGGATTGATCGCGGAGGGAGCCTTGTTACAGCCACCGAGATCGAACAGATCGATCATTTCGTCGAGCGAGAAGATCTCCTGATCGCCATGCGACCAGCCCAGCCGCACCAGATAATTCAGTACTGCTTCCGGCAGGAAGCCCAGATCCCGGTATTCCATGACGCTGGCTGCGCCGTGGCGCTTGGACAGTTTCTGGCCATCCGGCCCCAGTATCATCGGCACGTGACTGTACTTGGGAACCGGCGCCCCCAGAGCCCCGAGGATGTTGATCTGCCGTGGAGTGTTGTTGATGTGGTCGTCGCCTCGGATGACATGAGTGATGCCCATATCCATGTCGTCCACCACCACGCAGAAATTGTAGGTCGGCGTACCGTCGGCGCGGGCAATGATCAGGTCGTCAAGTTCGGCGTTCTGAAACACAATGTTGCCGCGAATCAAATCCTCCACCACCACCTCGCCGTCCAGAGGGTTCTTGAATCGCACCACCGGCTCCACGCCGGGACGCGGTGGGCCTTGATAGTCGCGGTGGCGACCGTCGTAGCGGGGCTTTTCCTTACGCATCATCTGCGCGCCGCGCAGCGTCTCCAATTCCTCCTTGGTGCAATAACAGTAGTAGGCCTTGCCTTCGCGCAGCAATCGGCACAGCACCTCGCGGTATCGGTCGAAGCGCTGGGTCTGGTAGAACGGCCCCTCGTCATAATCCAGCCCCAGCCAGTTCATGCCTTCCAAAATCGCGTTCACCGCCTCCGGGGTAGAACGTTCCAGATCGGTGTCCTCGATGCGCAGGACGAAGGGACCGCCGTGTCGACGGGCGTACAGCCAGGAAAACAATGCCGTGCGGGCGCCGCCGATGTGCAGATATCCGGTGGGACTGGGAGCGAAACGGGTCTTGACCATGTCGATTCGTTCGGAATGTTGATAGATGAAAAGTATTGGCTCAACCCTTATCCGGCTTGGCCGGCCGCTGCCAGTTCGCCACTTCCTTGCGCGGTGCCCGGGTCAAACACAGACTACCATCCGGCACTTCGTTGCTGACCGAGGAACCGGCGCCGACGGTCGCGCCCTTGCCGACCCGCACCGGCGCAACCAGCGAACTGTTGGAGCCGATAAAGGCGCCATCCTCAATCACGGTCTTGTGCTTGTTGGCACCGTCGTAGTTGCAGGTGATGGTACCGGCGCCGACATTGACCTTGGCACCGATCTCGGCATCGCCCAGGTAGGTCAGATGATTGACTTTCGAACCCGGTCCGATGCAGGTCTTCTTGGTCTCGACGAAATTGCCGATATGCACGCCGGCCGCCAGTTGCGTATCCGGCCGCAGGCGGGCAAAGGGCCCAATCTGCGCGGCGGCTCCGATCTCCGCGCCCTCGATCCGGCAATGCGAGTGGACTTCGACATCGTCGCCGATAACCGCATCCTTCAGGACGCAGAACGGTCCGATCCGCACCCGGTCGCCCAGCCGCACCGTACCCTCGAACACCACGTTGACGTCGATCACCACATCCCTGCCGGTCGCCACCACGCCGCGCACGTCCACCCGCGCCGGATCCAGCAGAGTGGCACCCCCGCGCATCAGGTTTTCGGCCTGCCGCGCCTGATAGAACCGCTCCAGGTCGGCCAGCTGTCGGCGGTCGTTGACGCCCTGAACCTCGGCGGGTTCGGCGACCGCGAACGGCTCGACCCGCACGCCGTCGCGCACCGCCAACGCGACTACATCGGTCAGATAATACTCGCCCTGGGAGTTGTCGTTGTTCAGTTCGGCCACCCAGCCGCGCAGCTTCGCCGCGGATACCGCCAAAATCCCGGTGTTGACCTCGCTCAGGCAGCGTTCCGAGGGCGTCGCGTCCTTTTCCTCGACGATGCGTCGAACCTGTCCTTGGTCGTCGCGGACAATGCGCCCATAGCCGCTGGGGTCGGCCAGTTCGACTGTCAGGAGCGCCAGCCTGCCCTGCCTGGCCCCCGCAACCAAGGGTTGCAAGGTCTCGGCCCGGATCAGTGGAACATCACCATACAGCACCAGTACCACTCCGGCATCGTCGATCAGGGGCAAAGCTTGCGCCACCGCATGGCCCGTACCTAACTGCTCTGCCTGCTCCACCCACAACACGCCCTCTTCCCCGGCACAGGCGGTCTTGACCGCCTCGCCGCCATGCCCGTGCACCACCACCCGACTCGTCGCCTCAAGACCGCGAGCCGTGGCCAGCACGTGATCCAGCAAGGATTTACCGCCCAACGCATGCAAGATCTTGGGCAAATCCGAAACCATTCTCTTGCCCTTGCCTGCGGCAAGAATCACGACTGAAAGCTGCTGCATGAAGGGTATGCTCCCCTGAAAAATTAGCGCTATTGTACCGAACGTTACCGGCTGGAAGACCAGCCGGGTTGACGGAGCCGAGTAAACCAAAAACAAAAAGGCCGTGACAGAGTCACGGCCCAGCGGGGTCGAGATTATTATTGTTGTTAGCCTGATTATTATTGTCGTTATCCTGATTAGCCCGATTAGCCCGACTTACGTAGCTTGCGCAATCTTTCGATAGTCTGCAACTGGGCGATGGCCTCGGCCAATTCGGCCTTGGCCCGTGCGTATTCGAACTCGCTGCGGTGGTCGGCGATCACCTGCTCGGCACGCTGCTTGGCGGACTGCGCGGCGGCCTCGTCCAAATCCTTGGCTCGTTCGGCCGTATCGGACAGGATGGTCACCAAACTTGGCTGTACTTCCAGCAACCCACCCGATACATAGAATAGTTGCTCTTCGCCGCCCTGCAGGCGAATCCGGACCTGGCCTGGCTTCAACCGCGTCAGCAACTGGCTGTGGCGCGGAAGAATGCCAAGTTCGCCCAATTCACCCGGCGCGGTCACCATCTCCGCCGCTCCGGAAAACAGTTCCTTCTCCGCGCTGACGATGTCGACATGCAATGTCATGGCCATGGTGCGTCTCCTGGTCGGTTGCGAATGGAACGCGAACCCGGGGATGCCACGCTGCCCCGGATCCGCCGATCCATTACAGCTTGCTGGCCTTTTCCACGGCCTCTTCGATCGAGCCGACCATGTAGAATGCCTGCTCGGGAAGATGATCGTACTCACCGGCGACGATGCCCTTGAACGCCGCGATGGTATCCTTGAGCGCGACGTACTTGCCGGGCGAACCGGTGAACACTTCCGCCACGAAGAACGGTTGCGATAGGAAGCGCTGGATCTTGCGAGCACGGGCCACCACCAGCTTGTCTTCCTCGGACAGTTCGTCCATGCCAAGAATGGCGATGATGTCCTTGAGTTCCTTGTAGCGTTGCAGCGTGCTTTGCACGGAGCGGGCGGTATCGTAGTGATCCTGGCCGACCACCAGCGGATCGAGTTGCCGGGAGGTGGAATCCAGCGGGTCCACCGCCGGGTAGATACCCAACTCGGCGATCTGACGCGACAATACCACCGTAGCGTCCAGGTGGGCGAAGGTGGTGGCTGGCGACGGGTCGGTCAGGTCGTCGGCGGGTACGTACACCGCCTGAATGGAAGTGATGGAACCGGTCTTGGTCGATGTGATGCGTTCCTGCAATACACCCATTTCCTCCGCCAACGTCGGCTGGTAGCCCACCGCCGACGGCATGCGGCCGAGAAGCGCCGAGCATTCGGTGCCGGCCAAGGTATAGCGGTAGATGTTATCCACGAACAGCAGCACGTCGCGACCTTCGTCGCGGAAGTTCTCGGCGATGCTCAGACCGGTCAGGGCCACGCGCAGCCGGTTACCCGGCGGCTCGTTCATCTGGCCATAGACCAAGGCCACCTTGTCCAGCACGTTCGAGTCCTTCATCTCATGATAGAAGTCGTTGCCCTCGCGGGTACGCTCACCCACGCCGGCGAACACCGAATACCCCGAGTGCTCGATGGCGATGTTGCGGATCAGCTCCATCATGTTGACGGTCTTGCCCACGCCGGCGCCGCCGAACAGGCCTACCTTGCCGCCCTTGGCGAACGGACAAAGCAGGTCGATGACCTTGATACCGGTTTCCAGCAGCTCGGTCGCGCCCGACTGATCCTCGTAGCTGGGCGCCGGCTGATGGATGGCGCGATAGCTGTCGGCCTCCACCGGTCCCTTGTGGTCGATCGGGATCCCCAGCACGTTCATGATCCGGCCCAGAGTGGGCTTGCCCACCGGCACCGAGATCGGCGCCCCGGTATTGGAGGCGACCATGTTGCGCTTCAGCCCTTCGGACGGCCCCATGGCAATGGTGCGGACCACACCGTCGCCCAGTTGCTGCTGCACTTCCAGGATCAGCCCGCTTTCATCGAGACGCAGCGCATCGTAGATCTTGGGCACCGACCCGCGCGGGAACTCGACGTCCACCACCGCGCCGATGATTTGCACGATATTGCCAGAACTCATTATTTGGGTTCCCCTTAGATTGTTTCACCCGCGCGCCCGTCGTCAGGGACGGGCGCTCGCCGCGTTCCCTATACCGCAGCGGCGCCACCCACGATCTCGGCCAGTTCCTGGGTGATCGACGCTTGCCGGGCCTTGTTGTAGATCAGTTGCAACTCATCGATAAGGGCGCCCGCGTTGTCGGTTGCGCTTTTCATGGCCACCATGCGGGAGGCCATTTCGCAGGCGACGTTCTCCACCAGAGCCTGATAAACTACGGACTCGCCGTAGCGCCGGAGCAGCAGCTCGATGAGTTCTTTGGGATCGGGTTCGTAGATGTAATCCCAACGATGGACCGGGGCCGCATCCTGCACCTCCGCAGTGATGGGCACCAGTTGCTCGATCTTGGGCTTCTGGCTCATGGTGTTGATGAACTCGTTATACACCAGATAGATCGCGTCGATCCGCTCTTCAGTGAACGCATCGGCCATGATCTTGACCGGACCGAGAACATCCTCGAAACGGGGCGAGTCACCCAAGTGGGAAACATGGGCGACGACATTGCCCTTCAGTCGGCGGAAGAATTGGAACGCCTTGGTGCCGACGGTGCAGACGTCGATCTCGACGCCGCGATTTCGCCATTGCTGCATGGCGGTAATGGTGGCTTTGAACAAATTGGTGTTGAGACCACCACACAAACCACGGTCGGTCGAGATGACGATCAAGCCAACCCGTTTGACCTCACGCTCCACCAGTCCCGGGCTGCGATACTCGGTATGAGCATGAGACAGGTGCGAGATGACGTTACGAATCTTGCTCGCATAGGGTCGGGCCGCTTTCATGCGCTCCTGTGCCTTGCGCATTTTGCTGGCCGCCACCATTTCCATGGCCTTGGTGATCTTCTGAGTACTCTTGATACTCTTGATTTTAGTTCGTATCTCTTTGGCGCCGGCCATGCTGACCCCCGCTCAGACGTAGTGGGTCTTGAAATCTTCCACGACCTTCTTCAGGCCCGCTTCGATCTCATCGTTGTAGTCGCCCTTTTCATTGATCTTGTCGACCAAGGCGGCGTAATTGGCCCGCGCGAACGCCAGCAGCCCGGCTTCGAAGTCACCAATCTTGTTGAGCGGCACGTCGTCCAAGTAGCCCCGGTCCACTGAGAACAGCGAAATCCCCATCTCGGCCACGGACATCGGCGAGTACTGTTTCTGCTTCATCAACTCGGTCGCCCGCTGGCCGCGTTCGAGCTGCTTGCGGGTGGCTTCGTCCAAGTCGGAAGCAAACTGGGCGAAAGCCGCCAGTTCGCGGTATTGAGCCAGCGCCAAGCGGATGCCGCCGCCGAGTTTCTTGATGATCTTGGTCTGGGCGGCGCCGCCGACGCGCGATACCGACAGACCAGGATTGATGGCGGGGCGGATGCCAGCGTTGAACAGGTCGGTTTCCAGAAAGATCTGGCCGTCGGTAATGGAGATCACGTTAGTGGGCACGAACGCCGACACGTCGCCCGCTTGGGTTTCGATAATCGGCAGAGCGGTCAGCGACCCCGTCTGGCCCTGCACCGCGCCGTTGGTGAGGCGCGCGACCTCGTCGGCGTTGATGCGGGAAGCCCGCTCCAGCAGGCGGGAATGCAGATAGAACACATCGCCGGGGAAGGCCTCGCGGCCCGGGGGGCGGCGCAGCAGCAACGATACCTGACGGTAGGCCACGGCTTGCTTGGACAGGTCGTCGTAGACAATCAGGGCGTCCTGGCCGCGGTCGCGGAAGTACTCGCCCATGGCACAACCGGAGTACGGCGCGGTGTAAAGCATTGCCGCCGATTCGGAAGCGCTAGCGGCGACCACGATAGTGTGGTCCATCGCGCCGTGTTCCTCCAGCTTGCGCACCACGTTGGCGATCGAGGAGTTCTTCTGCCCGATGGCCACGTAGATGCATTTGACGCCGGTGCCCTTCTGGTTGATGATCGTGTCGATCGCCACGGCGGTCTTGCCGGTCTGGCGGTCGCCGATGATCAATTCGCGCTGGCCGCGCCCGATCGGCACCATGGAATCGATGGCCTTGAGGCCGGTCTGTACTGGCTGGCTGACCGATTGCCGCTCGATCACGCCCGGCGCGATGACCTCGATGGGCGAGGACTGGCTGGCGCTGATCGGTCCCTTGCCGTCGATCGGCTGACCCAGAGCATTGACCACGCGCCCCAGCAGCGCTTCGCCGACTGGCACTTCCAGAATGCGGCCGGTGCAGAGCGCCTTGTCGCCCTCCGCCAGATGCTCGTAGTCACCTAGAATCACGGTGCCGACGGAATCGCGTTCCAGGTTCATGGCCAAGCCATAGGTGACCGGATCGCCTTCCCGGGGGGCTGGAAATTCGATCATCTCGCCCTGCATCGCGTTGTCGAGGCCATAAATCCGGGCGATGCCATCGGCCAAGCTGACGATGGTACCTTCCGTGCGCGCTTCGGCGGTCGCCTCATAACCCTGCAGGCGCTGCCGAATCAGGTCACTGATTTCGGATGGTTTGAGTTGCATAAAGCGGTATTCCCCTTACTGGCTCAAGGCCGTGGCGAGTTTGTCCAGCCGGCCGCGCGCCGAACCGTCGATCACCCGATCACCGATCCGGATCACCGCGCCCGCGATCAACGACGGGTCCGTCTTGCAGTTCAACACGACGCTGCGCTTGAACTTCGCCTTGAGCGCCTTGGTCACGCGTTTGCGCTGGGCGTCGGTCACGGCGGAGGCGGAAATCAGTTCGGCGTGGAGGACACTTTCGGCTTCCGCGCGAAACCGCTCGAACAGGACGGCGATACTCGGCAGCAGGTGCAGGCGATGAAATTCCGCCAGCATCTTGAGGAAGGTGACGAACACCTCCGGTATCGCTTCGGCGCCGCCGCGAACGTCGCGGCACAATCCAGCTACCAATTCGGCTTTCTGCTCGCCGCGCAATTCGGGATTCCAGGGACCCAGCAGCCGTTGCATGGCTGGATCGGCGGCGATGGCGGCGGCCACCTGCAGAAGTTCGGACCAGAGCGGTAGCACTTGGGCGTCCTGGGCGTCCTCGAACGCGGCACGCGCGTAGGGTCGGGCGGCGGAGGTGGGTCGGACGACGGTTGTCGTTTCAGCCATTGGCGTGGTCCGTGTTGTTATAGCTGAGCGACCAAGTCATCCAGCATGGCCGCGTTGGCCGCTTCGTCGACCTCACGCTTGAGGACCTTGCTGGCGCCGGCGACCGCGAGACTGACGACTTGATTTCGAAGTTGCTCGCGGGCGCGATTAACCTCCTGCTCGATCTCGGCCTTGGCGGCGAGGAGCTGGCGGTCGCCCTCGACCCGGGCATCCTGTTTCGACTGCTCGATGATTTCGTTGGCGCGCTTGTGGGCCTGGGCGACGATTTCGGCGGCATGCTGTTTGGCTTCTTTCAGCATTTGCGCGGCCTTGGCCTTGGCCAGTTCCTGCTCGCGCACGCCGCGTTCCGCGGACGCCAAGCCATCGGCGATTCGCTTCTGGCGATCTTGCATGGCCTGCATGATCGGCGGCCATACATATTTCATGGTAAAGAGCACCAGCAGGCCAAACGTGATCATCTGCCCTATCAGAGTGGCATTGAAGTTCACGCTGTTACCTCCTCGGATACATGGGTATGACGTGTCGGAGAACCCTGAAAGCTCACTTGATCAGGGCCTGCACCGGACCGAGGAACGGGTTGGCGAAGGTGAAGAACAGCGCGACGCCGACGCCGATCATGGTCACCGCGTCGAGCAGGCCCGCAACGATGAACATCTTGACTTGCAGCGCGGGAATCATTTCGGGCTGACGGGCGGCGCCTTCCAGGAATTTGCCACCCAGCAGGGCGAAGCCGATAGCGGTGCCCAGCGCGCCCATACCGATGATCATGGCCACGGCGATGACGGTCATACCCTGCACGTTGGCAATTAGGCTTGCAGCTTCCATTAGTGTCTCCCGTTATAAAGGTTGGGGTGTGGATGAAAGAAAACCGGGTTCGATGGAACCGGCCAGGCGGGTAGCGACAGGCCGGAATCCGGGATTCGCGTTCGCTCGCTCAGTGATCCTCGTGCGCCATGCTCAGGTACACGATCGTCAGCACCATGAAGATGAAGGCTTGCAGGGTGATGATCAGGAGGTGAAACACCGCCCACGGCCAGCCCAAGGTGAACTGGATCCACCAGGGCAGCAGCGCGATCAGGATGAAAATCAGTTCGCCCGCATACAGGTTGCCGAACAACCGCAGACCGAGCGAGATGGGCTTGGCCAAGTCTTCGACAATCCGCAGCAGCAGGTTGAAGGGCATAAACCATTTGCCGAAGGGATGGGTCAACACTTCCATGGTAAAATGCCCCGGCCCCTTGACCTTGATACTGTAGTAGTAGACGAGCAGCAGCACCGAGATGGACATGCCGAAGGTCGAATTCAGGTCGGTGGAAGGCACCGTGCGCAGATAGGGAATGCCCAGCACGCCGGCGATAGCCGGCAAAAGGTCCACCGGGATCAAGTCCATCGCATTCCACAGGAACACCCAGGCAAAAATCGTCAACGCCAGTGGCGCGATGACTGGATTGCGGCCATGAAAAGAATCCTTAACCTGGGTATCGACGAAATCGACCATGATCTCGCAGAAATTCTGCAATCCCCCGGGCACGTCACTGGTGGCGGATTTCGCCGCTTTCGTGAACAGCCACAGGAATAGCGCCCCCAAACCGATCGAGAAAAACAGGGTATCCACATGCACTACCCCAAAACCGCCCGTCTCTTCTCCATGCAGGAACTTCATCTGGGCAAGATCGAACCGGAGATTGGTCAAGTGGTGGATGATGTACCCTGTTGCGGAATGACCACTTTCGCTCATAGCGTCCTCACCGAAGCATCGAATGTGAAGGGTAATGCCAGCCAGTACGCCATCAGCGCCGCCATATACGCCAGCAGAAGCGGGAGGGGTGAGACCTCGAACCAAAGGAGGGCGGCGCTCAGCAGAACGATCGTCAACAGGATCTTAACGACCTCGCCCACATAGAACGCCCGGGCGACTTGAGCGGCGGGCGAGCCGATACGTACCGAAAAGACCTTGCTGGCGAAGTACAAGGTGGCGAGAGTGCTGATGCCACCGCCGACTACCGAGGAATAGGCGGCATGGAGGTTGCCGAACACGAAAGCGACGCTTGCAATCACCAGCGTGACGAGCAGCTGAACGAGGGTGATTTTGCGAGTGACCTGTTTTGCGCCCATGGCTCGTGTTAGTTCTAATTGTCCAGGCGCCGCACTGCGTCGGGCATGTTATATAGTTATGATCTGTTATGGTTTTGTATGATTTTCATCTCCGCGGCATTTCGGAATCCCTCCCCAAACCCGGCTTCCGGGTTATTCTCCGACCGCGCAGAGCACCCCGAAATTATAGGGAATTTGGCATATCGGGGTCAACGAAAATTACGGTGTCACTTAACGCGGGCTATGATGCCATCCAGCTCATCCAGATTGTTGTAGTGGATAACCACGCATCCCTTGCCGGATGTACCATGCTGCAACCGCACCCGGGCGCCGAGCCGCTCCGACAGATCGTCCTGCAGCAGGCGGATATTGGGGTCGAGCGGCTTCGACGGCGGCGGCGCGACGGCATCCTGCTGGAAGCGGCGCGCCAATTGCTCGGTCTCCCGGGCCGACAGACCGCGCAGCAGCACCTGGCGAGCGGCTTCCCGCTGTAAAAGGGGCGGAAGCGGCAGGAGAGCGCGAGCATGTCCCATGTCCAACTTGCGATCCCTCACCAGTTGTTGGACATCCTCCGCCAGTTCCAGCAGGCGCAACAGGTTGGTGACCGCGGCCCGCGACCGGCCCACCGCTTCGGCCGCCTGCTGGTGGGTGAGATCGAATTCGGCAATCAGCCGCCGGAGGGCGGCGGCCTCCTCCAGGGGATTGAGATTCTCGCGCTGGATATTCTCGATCAACGCCATGGCGATGGCCGCCTGATCAGACACCTCACGGATCACGGCGGGCACTTCACGCAACTCCGCCAATTGCGCCGCCCGCCAACGCCGTTCGCCGGCAATCAACTCATAGCGCCCCTCTCCCAGCGGGCGCACCACGACCGGCTGCACCACACCTTGGGCGCGGATGGAATCGGCCAGTTCCCGCAAGGTATCCTCGCGCAGGTCCTGGC
>JAVMKL010000273.1:0-14779 GCA_031732875.1 Candidatus Competibacter sp.
CTCCCAGTTCGCGCAATTCGGACAGGCGGGGAATGAGGGCGTCGAACGTGCCTTCGGCGGTGAAAACGCCGACGTGCAGTTCGTATATCACCCATTGCTCCAGCGGTGACGGTTGCCAGCCCGCATCCGTCCAGGCGAAGGTGTGATCCACCACCCGCGACGGGCCATGCACCCCTTGCGGCTGGCTGTGGGAAGCAGGATCGGGGCGGTCGATTTCTCCATTCCACTGGTAGAAATAGAGGGCATCGGATTCGATGCCGGCACCGGTGGCATGCCAATAACCGCGCCCGTCGCGGGTCATCGGAATCAACCGCTCTTCGGGCGCGACCAGATGCACCGCCGCCTGCCTCAGCAAAGGCGCCCACAGGGCAAACGCACATTGGCGGTTGCCGAGATAGCGTGAACCCGGTTCGAACGTGCTCATGAAAATAACGCCTCCTGGGTCGGTGGCGGTATCCATCACCGTACGCCATTCGCCCCGGTCGGTGACTGGGAAGACCCAATTTCACGGGCTCATCGTCGGCGTCGAACAACAGACTGAACGCGAATCCCATTGGACCTTGAACCTCGATCCCAGCTTGGTCCGCTCCGACGCGTGGCGTCGCGATCACCCATCCTCCAGCGGAGGATGGGTATAGCCAGGCGAGTTCTGAATGCGGCAAATTCAGGCGATAGGAGGCGACGGCGGGTCGATAATGCTTTTGGTGCCCTTTCCGACGCAAGGCGCGCCAGCCGCGCGGTCGGAATCCAGAGTACCGGACTCGGTTTCTGTACAGGAAGACCCTGAAACCGCGGAAGAGTTTTCAGAACCCACAAACACCGGCCCTGAAACCGCGGGTACCGACCCGCCATTAATTCATTAAACGAATAAATCCGGCATGATTCATCTTTGTTCATGATGAATGAGGAGCCCCATCATGTCCGCCCAACTCGACCCCGATCTGTTGCGCACTTTCGTCGCCATCGTCGATGCCGGCGGCTTCACCCAAGCCGCGCGGCAGGTGCATCGGACGCAATCGGCCGTCTCCATGCAAGTGCGGCGGCTCGAGGAGACGCTGGACCGGGTGCTGTTCCAGCGCGACGGTCGCGGCGTGCAACTCGCGCCGGACGGAGAGGCGCTACTGGGCTACGCGCGCCGGCTGTTGAAACTGCACGACGAGGCCGTCGCCGCCTTGACCCGCCCGGATTTGTCCGGTCTGGTGCGCATCGGTACGCCGGACGATTATGTCGACCGCTTCCTGCCCGAAATCCTGGCGCGCTTCGCGTGCGCCTTCCCGCGCGTGCAGGTCGAAGTCCATTGCGAAACCAGCATGAATTTGCGGCGGATATTGACCGAGGATCGGCTGGATCTGGCGCTGATCACCTGCGCGCCAAGCGCGGAAACCGGCGAGGTGCTGCGCCGCGAGCCGACCGTATGGGCGACCGCCGAACGCCATCTCGCGCACGAGCACGAACCGTTGCCGCTGGCGTTGTTTCAGCCCGGCTGCCCGTTCCGGGACTGGGCGCTCGCCAGCCTGAACGAGCAGGGGCGGCCGTATCGGATCGCCTACACCAGCGCCAGCTTCAGCAGCATTCTGGCTGCGGTCACGGCCGGACTCGCGGTGACCGTGTTGTGCCGCAGCGTGCTGCCGGCGGGCGTGCGACCGCTGGGGGTCGGAGAGGGCTTTCCGTCGCTGCCGTCGGCGAGTATCACGCTGCACCGGGGCCGCGCGGTTACGGTGGTGGCGGAGCGTTTGGCCGGTTACATTCGCGAGGGCTTCAGCGCGGACGCGCCGCCGGCTCGGCTCCCAACCCTCGACCGCGCGACGGCGGCTTGAGCCCGAATGACATTCAACCGATGACCGAACAGCCCGGGACTGGATCCTTGACCGCCCCCCTCCGGTTACACCGATGGGAACCGCGTCGAATCAATCCAACCGCCAATTGAGGGTCTGAAGCCCCTTTTGATGGGTGGGGCCAATCTTCCATCGTTCTGTTAGCCATTGCGGTTATTCATGTTTTATATTACACTGATATATATCAGTGTTAAGTTGATTTTTCCATGAGAACGGCGATGGAATCACCATGGCGGCTGGACGAGTTGGTGCGGCGCAGCCAGCGCTTGCTGGCGTTGTTGCCGGGCGGCGAGGGCGACTCGCGGCGAGTGCGCTGGCGGCCCAACGAGCGGCTGGTGCGCTACTACACCACGCTGGGGCTGCTGGACCGGCCGGCGGAACTGCGCGGGCGGACGGCGTACTACCGCGATCGCCATCTGTTGCAGTTGCTGGCGATCAAATCCTTACAGGCACGGGGCCAGAGCCTGCAAGCGGTGCAGGCGCGGTTGGCAGGGCAGTCGAACGCGGCGCTGGCGGCGCTGATCGGCCTGCCGCCGGATTGGGTAGAGCGGCTGGATGCCGGAGATCGGCGAACGATCGAGACCCCGCCGCCGCCGAGCCAGGTGGCGGAACCGGCACCGGGCGGCGCGCGGTTCTGGGAGCGTTCTCCCGGTCCCGCTGCTCCATCCGCTCCCTCTGCCACGGGCGCGCCGGCCCTGCCGGTGGAGGAATGCCTGGTGGTGAGGTTGGCGCCCGGCGTCCGGTTGTCGATCGATCGCCGCCGGTATCCCGAACTCGATGCGAACTCGTTGCGGGACGCGGCGCGGGCCTTGCGCGCCTGCCTGCGTGCCGCTCGACCTCCGGAGGAGAACGACGATGCTTGATGCCATGAAGATCCTGGACGAGGCGCCAGCCTGGAGCGAGGCGGGCGCCGAGGAAGCCGGTTTCGGCTGTCTGGACACGGTTTGCGGCGGCTTGCCGCTGCAACGGCTGGCGGTGAACGGACGTATCACCGGCTTGCTGTACCGGCTTTCGGTGACGCAGACCTTCGTCAACGCCCACGCCGAGCCGCTGGAGGCCACCTATATTTTCCCGCTCCCGGCGCGGGCCGGCGTCACCCAATTCCGGTTGCGGGTCGGCGAGCGGGTGATCGAGGGCGTGCTGAAGGAGCGCGGCGCGGCGCGGGAAGAGTACGACTGGGCCATCCAGCGGGGCCACCGCGCGGCCATCGCCGAGGAGGAACGGCCCGAGGTGTTCACGATGCGGGCGGGCAACATCCCGCCGGGCGAGGTGGTGACGGTGGATCTGGAACTGGCCGGCCCGCTGGCGGTGGCCGACGGCGAGGCGACGTTCCGCTTCCCGCTGGTGGTGGCGCCGCGCTACATCCCCGGCGTGCCGCTGGACGGTCCTGGGGTCGGGCTGGGGACGGTGCCGGACACCGACGCCGTGCCCGATGCCAGCCGCATCGTGCCGCCGGTCCTGCTGCCGGGGCAACCCAACCCGGTGCATCTGGAATTCCACCTCGAACTCGATCCCGCCGGACTGCCGCTGAGCGATCCGCGCGCCAGCCTGCACGCCCTCCGGTTGGGCCAAACCGTGGAGGGGTTGCGGGTCGTCGAACTCACCCCCGGCGCCGAACGGCTGGACCGGGATATCATCCTGCGGTTCCGGGTTGGCGAGGAAACGATTCACGGCGGTATCAGCGTCCACCGGGACCCGGACGGGGAGGTCACCGCGCTGCTGACCGTGGCGCCGCCCGCGACGCTGCCCGCGACCTTCCGCTCCCGCGACGTGGTGGTGGTACTCGACCGCTCCGGATCGATGGGCGGCTGGAAGATGGCGGCGGCGCGGCGGGCGGCGGCGCGGCTGATCGACACCTTGACCGAGCGGGACCGCTTCGGGCTGATCCTGTTCGACGACCGGCTGGAGGAGCCCGCGCCCAGCGCCGGACGGCTGGTCCCCGCCACCGACCGCGCCCGCTTCCGGGCGGTGGAATTCCTGGCCCGGGTCGAGGCGCGCGGCGGCACCGAGATCGCGCCCGCGCTGGCCCGCGCTCTTCAGTATTTCCCCAGCCCACCCGAGCCCGACCGGGAGCGGATCCTGCTGTTCGTCACCGACGGCCAGGTCGGCAACGAGGATCAGTTGCTGCGTCAGATCCACCAGCAGGCGCGGGACTGCCGGATCTTCGCCGTCGGCATCGACCGGGCGGTCAACGCCGCGCTGCTGGAACGGCTGGCCGGGTACGGCGGAGGGCATTGCGAGCTGGTCGAGTCGGAAGACCGGCTGGATGACGTGTTGCGCGCCGTGCATCGCCGGCTGGGCGCGCCGCTGCTGACCGATCTGCGGCTGGAGCCGGCGCTGGACGACCTGGCGCCCGACGCCACCGATCTGTTCCCCGGCGTGCCCCTGCGCCTGGGCGGACGGTGGTCCGGCCCCGTGCCGACCCGGTTCACCGTGACCGGACGTACTCCCGAGGGCGCCGTCTTCCAGCAGACGCTCGTCCCGGTCGAGACCCCGGACAGCGCGGCGCGGACGATCTGGGCGCGGGCGCGGGTGCTCGATCTGGAGCACCGCTTTGCCGCCGGCGCCGGCCATGATGCCGGGCTGGCGGAGGCGATCGCCGCGTTCTCGCTGAAATATGGGGTGTTGTGCCGTTTTACCGCCTTCGTCGCGGTGGACCGGTCGGAGGTGGTCAACGCCGGCGGCGAGCTGCACCAGGTCGTCCAGACGGTGGAATTGCCAGCCGAATGGGCGATACCGGTGCTCGCCTGCGCGCCGCCGCCGATGGCGCCGATGGTCGCGTCGATGAGGGGGACGAGCCGTCTGTTTTCGGCCGGCATTGGCGACCATCTGGGATATCCCCGCGAAGACTTCCCGATGCTCGCGGAGCCGCCCGCCGCGGCCCCACAGCCGACGAAACGGCTTGGAGTCACCGATCGCGTTGAAATCGGTCGAAAGCGTTCGATGCGGAGGCCGGCGCAACCGGTTCCGTTGCCGCCCTGGTTCGAACGGTTGGAAACGGGCCTGAACGCCCCGGTTCCGGATAACGCCGAACTGCTTGCCGCCCTGCGGGAAGCCCTGGCGGCGCTGGATGCCCTGGGCAAGCCGGCCGCCGAACTGGTCAGGGAGGGGAGGGCAATCGCCCGGCGGCTCGAAGGGGACGAGGATGATGCGAGGGTACGGCTCGAAGCCTGGTCGCGGCGGGTCCGGGAATGGCTGGAACAGCCGCCCGGCCGGAAACGGCGCTGGTTCTGGTGGAAATGACGCAGGGCGACGGCGAACTCGAGATTGTGTTCGAAGCCGGCGAGCATCCGACTGACCGGCGCGCGGTCGAGTTGGGCCGGACTCGGTCCGACGGGAATGGATCACGGTGGGTTCGGCGCCAGCACCCAGCCTTCCATCAGCCGCCGGGCGCTGCGCCGCATGATCACCTTCTCCGCCCGCCATTCGCCGTCCCGCCGCGCCACCGCCGCGCCGACCGCCATCACCCCGGCGGCGTGGCCGATTCTGACCTCGGCGCCGGAGGCGAGCCGGCCGCCGACCAGTTCGTGGGCCAGCGTGCCGGGCAACACGGTGGCCACGGCCAGCGCGACCGCGCCGGTGGCGGTGAAGGCGTGATGCAGGGCGCCCATCGACAGGATGCGGGCGGTCAGATCGATCTCGCCGGCGGTGATCGGGGCACCGTCCGAAGCCAGGTAATCCTGGGCCGGAGCGAGGAAGGCCAGTTTGGGGGTGTGGGGACGGCGGGCCGTGGCTTCTTCCGGGCTGGCCGCCAGCCCCATGGCCACCGCGCCCCGGGCGCGAATGGCCTCGCAGCGGGCGAGCAGGGCGGCGTCGCGGTTGAATTCGGCCCGGCTCTCGCGGCCGGTGAGTCCCAGGTCGGCGGCGCGCGCCAGGATGGTCGGATTGCCGGCATCGATCAGACTGACCCGGATCGAGCCGAATTCGGGCACGTCGAGCAGGTCCGTCGGCCGGCCGGTCGGCAGCAGGGCGGTCTCGCCGCCGCCGGGGTCGAGAAAGTCGAGCACGATCTCCGCGCCGGGGAAGGCCACGCCGGCCAGGCGAAAGTCGCCGCTTTCCACAGCCTGGCCGTCGCGTACCGGGACATGGGCGACGATGGTTTTGGCGATGTTGGCCTGCCAGATGCAAATGGCGGCGATGCCGTCCGGGGGCGGGGCGATCAGGCCGCGCGCCAGGGCGAACACGCCGACCGCGGCGCTGAGGTTGCCGCAGTTGCCGGACCAGTCGATCACCGGTTCGCCGACCGCCACGGCGCCGAAGCGGTAATCCAGGTCGAAACCCGGCCGGGTGGAGCGGGCCACCAGCGCCACCTTGCTGGTGCTGGACGTGGCGCCGCCGAGGCCGTCCATCTGGGTGCCGTAGGGGTCGGGGCTGCCGAGGGCGCGCAACAGCAGCGCGTCGCGTCGCACCGGGTCGGCGGGCAGGTCGACGGGGTCGAAAAAAAGGCCCTTGCTGGTGCCGCCGCGCATCCAGGTGGCCGGGAGTCGGATCGTGGACATGGCTGAATCGTTCGGTTGTCGCCGGGGTGCCGGATTATTCTAACCGCCGGGGATCGGCGGTGTCGTCGCGGCGGGTCCGGCGGGCGATTGCCGAACGCGATTATTGGCTGATCCGCTCGTAACAGGTTTCGAAGCCGTGAACCGCCATGCAGCGTTCGAACGCGGCGCAAAACGCATCGCCGTAAGCGGCGGCGCAGGTATAGGGATCGTAGCGGTCGTCCGCCGTGCCGGTGGGGTAGGCGTACCGGTCCTCGTCGGCGCCATTGGACGCCAGCAGCGTGCCGGCGACTTCCGTGTAGGCGGCGGTGGAGGACGAGACCCAGGCGCCGTCCTGGGCCAGCGCGACCTGGCCGGTACCGCCCAGAATCAAACCGAGCGCCAGAGCCATCGACCGCTTTGTTGTTGGAATCGCCATCGCTTTGTCTCCGTTGGGAGTGTTGAACTGGAACCGGATCGCCCCGCTGGGGGAAAGTCCGGCCAGTCGGAGCACGCGCCGTGCCAAGCATGAATTTTGGGTTTTTCGGGTAGTAGGAAGGATCAAACTGCCTATTTGTCGGAAGATTTTTTCCAGAAATCGGGCGTGGGGGAGGCGATCCGGCGACCGAACCGGTCATGGTGGCCGGGTCAAATCGGACCGGAGTGGTTCCTTTCTTGCTTGGTGGGTCGGGATGGTGGGGGTTCCCAACCGGAGTGCTGAAGCGTGGTCGAGCGCAGCGAACGCCTCCACAAGTTGGCCGAGCACCCGCTACTGCTTGCTGCGGCAACTTCGATTTTTGGGTAGTGTTGCGTCCGGCCTTGGTTCGTTGGCTCCGGCCTCCGAAATCTCCATACTCCGGGACTCCGACTCCCGGCTTCTGGAGGGGGTGCGGCGAGATGTCCCCCGCCGCGCGGCGTTTTAACCATATATGGTTATAATGCTATATATGCCCCAAGCAACCCTGATTCTGAACGAGCGGGATGACCTGCCCAACGGCGTCATCATTGCCCAGCGGATTCACCGGCTGACGGAACCGACCGCCGCTGCGCCGCATGGCTACGTTTACCAGCTCCATTGCGGGACACGGACCGGCCAAACCCTGGTGCGCTTCGATAACGAAACCGGCAAAGGCGATCACGTCCATCTCGGCGAGACCGAGCAGCCCTATACCTTCACCACGCTGGCGCGACTGTTGACGGATTTTGAAGCAGCGATTCAGCCCTACTTGACGGAAGACTGAGCCATGTCCAAAGCGATCATCACCAACTGGAGCCACGCCGAAATGCACGCCCACGCCATGGACATCGCCCGGCGCGCCGATGCCGGCGAAGACTTGCCCGAGGCCGACTACATCCTCAACTACGTCGACGCGACCGCCGCCTACCGCGACATCACCCCGGAACGGTTCCGGCTGCTGGAAACCCTGCAGCGGCTGGGCACGGTCAGCATCTACGCTCTGACCAAGGCGCTGGGACGCAATTACAGCAACGTCCACGCCGATGTCAGCGCTCTGCTGGAACTCGGCTTGATCGCCAGAACGCCGGACGGCGTGTCCGTGCCCTGGGAGGCGGTGGAATGGCGGTTGAGCACGGCGGTCAAGGCGGCGTAGGGGGGGTACCTCGATGTCGTTCGGATTGTTGCCTTCGGAGACCATGCGGGACGATCAGCGCTTGTCCCGCCCGACGAAGGCACCGCCACCCGTGTTGACGCTGCCACCGACGAAGGCGCCACCCCCGGTGTCGATGTTCGCTTGCGTCCCGGTATTGATGTTGCCGACGACATTCTTGCGGACAACCACACCCCCCGCGCCGACCGCCGTCGCGCCCGGCCCTTGCGCGATGGCGCCGTTGCCGGTGAGGTTCGCCTGATAGGTGGTACCACTGGCGGCGGTTTCGCCCTTGTCCGGTTCGAACTCGATGAATCCGCTGGCGGCCAGTTTGTCCAGTTGCTGGTTGAAGTGGAGTTTGAGCGTGTCGATGTTCTGGTAGGTGGTGTAGAAGTGCCCCAGGGCATCCAGCTTGTCTTGGAACGCCAACAGGCTCATCAAATCCTTTCTGTTGGTGCTGCTGGGGCTGATCGGCGCATCCTTGAAATAAGTGAAGATAAACGGTTTGCTGGTGGCCTGGAACTGCCCGAAGGCGGTCTCGAACTCTTCTTCGGTGTAGGGGCCGACCTTGGTCCAGAACAGCATGACGAAGATGTCGCACTCCTGAATGGCCTGGTTGTACTCGTCTTGCAACCGGGTTTTCGAGACGGCATCGAGAAAGTCTTCCCACAGAACGACTTCGAGAAAGATACCCCGGTTCACCCAATCCTTGTTCTTGCGCCCGATGAAAATCTCGAACTCCTTCCGGTCGTCCTTCAATTCGGAGGAGGAGGCGAGAAATATCTTGATGGTCTGCATCGTGATGGTCTCCTGTTCGTTGCGACGTTAGCCGGGCCGGAAATCTCCTGACCCCCATTATTCCAAATGAGGCACCGAATGGAAGCCGTTGCCCGAACTCGATTCGCGCCATTGTAGGTTGCATCCGTTTCAAAGTGAAACGGGTTGAAAAATCGATGTTTCAAACATCATCATCCCGAGTCATGACAATCCGTTCGAATCTTATCGATTATTTGCTGGTTAGTACCATTTTTAATGCAGTTTGTCAGTCTGATCTTTAGCGAATGTCGCCTGATTTTCTACACTTGCTGGCCCGATTGGCTAATAACAGGTCGATCGAGCGAATCTTGGCGAGATGGCACGATGATAGCAAAGCATCCTCTCGGTAGCGGGGTCACCTTCTGGAAGGGAATTCCAGAAGGCTGTAGCAGACCATCCCTCTCCTCCAGGAGGAGAGGGCTTTTTCCCAACGCGCCCTAGCGGACTTCAGCCCGAGTTCGCTCCATCCGATGCGAGCAAAACCCTCTACCCATTTCACCCCATCCGCGCCCTGTTGCAATTCCGTGGGGTCCGTCGCGAAAACGCGGCCTCGCCATTCATGAGGAGAATCGGTCATGATCGGAACCACGAAGCGAACCCATCTTTATTGTCTGCTGGGCAGCGTCCTGCTGTTGTCTGGCATAGTGTTGGCGGATATTCCCGGGGTGGCGCCGGGTATTCCGGAGCCCGACCAGCGCAACGTCATCGTCCAGATGTTCAATTGGAGCTTCAACGACATCAAGGGCCAAATTCCAACCCTCAAGGCCCTGGGGTACAGCCACATTCACGTCTCGCCGCCCCAGAAGAGCAACGAAAAGGTCTGGCAATGGTGGGGGCGCTATCAGCCGGTCGACTTCAGCGTAATCAGCGGTCCCCTCGGCTCCGAGGCCGAATTCAAGCAGATGAACGAGGTCGCCGACGCGAACGGCATGCAAATCATCGTCGACACCGTGCTCAATCACACGGTCGACGTGACCGAGCAACCGGATCCACCCTTCATCAAACTCGATGGGGAAGGGGTCTCGGAAGAGAGGTTACCGCAGTTCGAGCCGAAGCACTTCCACAAGCGATGCAACGTCGCCGCCCCCGATACCGAGCAGAAGTGCTGGTTGTCATTTAACCTGGCCGACCTCAACACCCAGGATCCGCAGGTTCGTCAGGTCGCCAAGGATTATCTCAAGAAACTCGCCAATCTCGGCGTCGACGGCTACCGATTCGACGCCGCCATCCATATCGAACCGGAGTTCTATACCGAGGTGCTCGCGGCGGTGCCAGGCAAGCTGGCGTTCGGCGAAATCATCAAGGACCGGCCGAGCTACTTCAGCGCCTGGACCGCCATCCCCGCGATGGATTTCTATGACTTCCCGCTGACCAAAACGATGCGGGAGGCGTTTGCGTTCGGCGGGGACCTGCGCGACCTGAAAAACCCGAAGAGCGCCGACCGGGCGCTGGACGGTCCCAAGGCCATCACCTTCGTCCGCAATCACGACATCGACCGCGGTCAGGCCGACGACCGCGGCCTCGACGCCGGTGGCCGCCAGATGTACGGGGTCGGCTGGGACGAGGGGTCGAGGAAACTGGATCGGACCGATGTTCGCCTGGCCTACGCCTACCTGTTCGGCCGGGAGGACGGATTGCCCTACGTGTTCGTCGACATGAACACCCTGCCCCCCGAGCAACGGGACGACCGTCAAGACGACCCGTTCGTCGTCGCCGGCATCCGCTTCCACAACCTGTGTCTGGGCGGCGCCGGAGGCGTCCAGCGGCGCGAGGAGATCTGGCGGATCGAAACGCCGAACGCCATCGGCTGGCAGCGCGGCAACGACCGCTTCATCATCATCAACAAGGCAGGCGACTGGTACGACATCAAGGATTTGAGCACCAGCCTGAAGCCGGGCGAGTACAAGGAGGTGCGCACCGGTTGGCGGTTGGACGTGCGGCCCGACGGCGCGATCAAGCAATGGAACGTGCCGCCGCGCAGCGCCATGATGTTCGTCCGCGTCGGCGGCTGATACGATCGAGTGGCGGATCGCCCCCCCTTTGCAAAGGGGGGTGAGGGGGGATTTCCGCCCGCCAATCCGCCACAATTCGTTCGGAAGACCTTTATGGCCCATTGAGGGAAACGGTAATGGATCTGGAACCGAACGAATCTGAAGACCCCGAACGGCTTCGGGAACAAATCCGAAGTCTGGAAGCCCTGCGCGGCGTGTTGGACGAAGCGCTGATCGCTCAGAAAAAAGCCACGCTGGAAGCCCGGCTGAGCGCCTTGGTCGACACTGGCGGGGGAGCCATCATCACCGGCAACATCGACACCGGCGGCGGTAAATTCGTCGGCCGGGACAACCGTTCGGTCGACATCGGCGGGGATGCCCGCCACGTCATGGTGATCACCGGCGACGGCAACCGGGTCGCCGTTTCGGCCGATCAAGTTTCCGAGGAAGACTTGCTGCGCGGCTACTACCGCGCCCTGGCCCAGGAATGCCGCCGGCTGCCCCTGGGCATCGTCGATCCCCGTTTCGCCCAGCCGGGCGCGAAAGGCGAAGTCTCGCTGGTCGAGGTCTACACCGATCTGGACGTGGTATCGGCGCCGCGCGCCGACGACGAAGCGGCCTCGCGCTGGGGATTGCGGCTGGCGCGGGGCGAGGGCGGCGAGCGGACTCCCCTGCTGCAAGTGATCGCCGAGCCGTCGGCGCGGCGGCTGGTGCTGGTGGGCGACGCCGGGTCCGGCAAAACCACCTTCGTCAACTACGTCGCCTACGGCTTGGCGGAAGCCCTCGCCGGCGGCGCGCCGCCGCCCCTGCCCGACGCGCTGCGCGGCGTGTTGCCGGTGCGTTTGATCCTGCGGCGGGCCGCCCGCTGGGTTCCGGAGAACGGCCCGCGTGGTTGCGCGGACCTGCTGTGGCGGGCGCTGCGCGCCGACGTGGCCGAGCGGCTGGGCGAGGCGGCGGCCGAACGTCTCGTACCGACGCTGCAACAACGTCTGCTGCGGGACGGCGGCTTGGTGCTGCTGGACGGGCTGGACGAAGTGCCCGAAGCCGCCCGGCGCCGGCGTTGTCTGCTGGGAAGCATCCAGGACTTTGTCGCGCCGCTGCCCGCTGACAAGACCCGCGTTCTGCTGACCGCCCGGCCTTATGCCTACGCCGATCCCCGCTGGCATCTGGCCGGGTTTCCGGTGCTGGCGCTGGCGCCTTTTCGCCGGGAACAAGTGGAGCATTTCGTCGACCGCTGGCATCGGGCCGTGCAGCCGGCTTTGGGCTGGGACCAAGTGACCGCCGAGGCGCGCGCCCGCCGGCTGTCCCAGGCGCTCTTCCAGTCCGAACGTGCCTATTTGGCCGATCTGGCGGCGCGACCGCTGTTGCTGACCCTCATGGCCACGCTGCATTCCAGTTGGGGGCAACTGCCCGACGACCGGGCCGACCTGTTCGAGGAAACGGTCAAGCTGCTGCTGTCGCGCTGGCAGCAGAACCGTCGGGTCGAAGGGTCTGACGGGCAGATTCTGCAAGAACCGGAACTGGCCAGAGCCTTGGGGCTGGGCGAGCCGACCATTCGCGCGGCCCTGGAAAAGCTGGCCTTTCAGATTCACCAACGGCAGGGCGGTGAAGCCGAGCGGGCCGACGCGCCCGCCGATATCCCCTCCGGCGAGGTGTTGAGCGTGTTGACTCCGCTGCTCCCCGACGATGTCAATCCCAAAGTGCTGCTCAACTATCTGGAGCAGCAAGCCGGTTTGCTGACCGGCCGGCGCGAGGGCGTGTACGCCTTTCCCCACCGCTCGTTCCAGGAATATCTGGCCGTGTGCCATTTGGCTAATACCGAGCCCGACTTCGCCGCGCGCCTGCGGGAACTGGTGTGGCGGGATTTGGACTGGTGGCGGGAAGCGTTTCTGCTGGGGGTGGGCAAGAAGCGCCAGGGCGGCTTGGGCGATGCCGTCAACGTTATCAACACCCTGGTGCCGGAGGGACCGGACAGCGTCGATGCGATCACCCCGCGCCATTGGCAGGCCGCCGCGCTGGCTGGCGCGGCGTTGCTGGAACTGCGGCAGTTGAACCAGGTCGCCGATCAACCGCATTACCGGGCCACCATCAAGCGAGTCAAAACGTGGCTGTGCGCGTTGGTGGAGCAGGGACAACTCGCGCCACGGGAACGCCTGGCGGCGGGCGACGTGTTGGGCCAGTTGGGCGATCCGCGCTTCGACCCAGCCTTGTTTTTCCTGCCCTGTCGCTACCGGGGCAAGCCGGAACCCCTGCTGGGCTTCGTCGAGATTCCGGCGAAAGAACCGTTCGTAATGGGAAGTCCCCCGAATAATCCTGAGGATGTTTTGAGAAACGAGGCGGGCAATCTCAAAGCACTGGCGATTGATCGGTACTGGATGGCCCGCTACCCGGTGACGGTCGCGCAATACCAGTGTTTCGTCGAAGCGAGCGGCTACGAAAACCCGGACTGGTGGACCGCAACCGGCTGGTCCTGGCGGCAGGGGCAATGGGACAGTCAAGTCGAGGGCGAAGGGTTGCGGAACTGGCTCAAACAGCGACCCGTGGAGTTACGTGCGATGCCCTTTTGGTGGGACGACCAGCGCCTGCATCCCAACCGCCCGGTGGTGGGCGTGTCCTGGTTCGAGGCCGTGGCCTACTGCCGCTGGCTGGACGACGCCCTGCGGCGCTCGGGAAAGGTGAGCCTCTTGGCGGACGAGCGGTACTCCGTGCGCCTGCCGACGGAAGCGGGGTGGGAGAAGGCGGCGCGGAACGGCGACGGGCGCCGTTACCCTTGGGGCAATGTGGACTGGAATGAAGAGCGCGCGAATATCGGTGATAGTGGAATCGGCCACCCCACGCCGGTCGGTATGTACCCCCAGGGCGCGACGCCGGGTGGGCTGCACGATGCGAGCGGCAACGTCTGGGAGTGGACGCGGAGCCACTACGGGGATTACCCGTATGACCCCCACGATGGTCGTAACAATATAGATACGGATGACCCCTTCGTCGTGCGGGGCGGTTCCTGGTACTACGTCCGACAGGATGCGCGCGCCGTGTGTCGCTTCAAGCTCCTCCCGGACCACTTCGGCGACGGCTTGGGGTTTCGGGTGGTGATCTCCCTGGCGAATTCTGAGCTGCTGAGTTCTAAGACGCTGATTTTTTGGGGGATGTGGTTCGGGGAAGGGGGCTTGCCCCCTTCCCCGGCGGGTGGCGTCATTGGATCATGAGAGAGAGCTTGATGGATTCGATCACAAACAACCGAGCGTTGCTGGTCGGCGTGGGCGCGGATTTACCCGACACGGTCACCGACGCCGAGGGGCTGGCCGGCATCCTGACCGATCCGTCCCGCTGCCAGTATCCCGCCGCGAACGTCGCGGTGCTTACCGAAGGCAACGCCACCCGCGACCTGGTGCTAGCCGCCCTGGACGCGCTGGCGACGCCGATGGTTGCCGACGCCACGGTCCTGATCTATTACTCTGGGCACGGGTATCGGGTGACCTCCTCCGTGGGAGAAAGCTATTACCTGATGACCCACGGCTACGATTTGGCCCGGCTGTACCAGACCGCGATCGGCGGCCGGGAATGGACCGACCGGCTGGCGGTCATCCCCGCCAAGCGGCTGCTGCTCCTGCTGGACTGCTGCCACGCCGGGGGGTTGACGGCGGAGCGCGCCAAGGCCGTCGGCCTGACCTTCGCCAAGGCCCCGCTGCCGCCGGAAGCCGAAGCGCTGTTCGCCCGAGGCCAGGGGCGCATCCGCATCGCCTCGTCCCGCGCCGACGAGTTTTCGCTGGCGGGCAAGCCCTACAGCCTGTTCACCCGCGCCGTGATCGAAAGCCTGAGCGGGCAAGGGGTGGCTCGCCGGGATGGCTACGTCCGCGCGCTCGATCTGGCACTCCACGCGCGGGAGAAAGTACCGCAATGGTCCGGCCAGCGGCAGACCCCCATCATCGACGTGGAGGCGGCGGATAATTTCGTGGTCGCCTACTACGCCGCCGGCGCCAAGTCACCCTTGCCACTGGATTTGCCCCCCGTCGATCCCGAGGAAGTCGCGCGATTGAACGACTTGGCGGGCGCCG
>JAVMKL010000274.1:0-14338 GCA_031732875.1 Candidatus Competibacter sp.
AGGGGGTCAATTTTCAATGTCGCTAAAGGGTCAATTTATGATGTCGCCTGACAAGCGCGGGCAAGACCTCAAGCCCGTGCCTATCGATTGGCTGTGGCCCGGCTGGCTGGCGCGCGGCAAGGTCCACGTCATGGCCGGACCGCCCGGCGCGGGCAAGACGACACTGGGAATCGCCATGGCCGCAACGCTGACCTGCGGCGGGCGCTGGCCATCAGGGGAAACGTGCCCGCCCTGCAACGTGGTGGTTTGGTCGGGTGAAGACGATCCGACCGATACCCTCGTTCCGCGTCTCATGGCGTGCGGCGCCGACATGAGCCGGGTTTATTTCGTTGATCGCGTGCTGTCCCGCGACGGCAAGCGGGCGTTCGATCCTGCCCAAGACATGAGCTTGCTTTTGGATCGAATCATCGCGATCGGCGACGTCGGCATGGTCATGATCGATCCCTTGGTTTCGGCGGTGACCGGCGATTCGCATAAAAACAGCGAGGTCCGCCGTTCGCTGCAACCGCTAGTTGACCTGGCTCTGATGACCCGCGCTGCCGCGCTGGGTGTCACCCATTTTTCCAAAGCATCTTCCGGGAAAGACCCGGTGGAGCGGGTGGTCGGTTCCATCGCCTTCGGCGCCCTGGCCCGCATCGTCATGGCCGCGGCCAAGGTGAACGAACAGCAGGGCGGTGGTCGCATCCTGGTCCGGGCGAAATCCAACATCGGAATGGACAACGGCGGCTTCAAGTACGAACTGCGACAAGGCGAACTGCCGGATCACTCCGGCATCACGGCCTCATGGGCGGAATGGGGCGAACCGCTAACGGGTGAGGCGCGGGAGTTGCTGGATGTGGCGGAAGTCTCCACCGACCCCGAGGAGCGGAGCGCGCGGGATGAGGCGAAGGATTTTCTACGGGCGCTTTTGGTCCATGGTCCGGTTCCAGCCAAGCAGATTCAAAAGGACGCCGAGGACGCCGGCCACAACTGGAAGACCGTGCAGCGGGCCAAAAAAGACCTTGGCATCATCGCTGAAAAGATCGGCGGCTACTTTGCCAAGAACAAACAGCAATGGGTTTGGCGGCGGCCTGACCCCCTGAAGAAGGACAATACCCCTGAAGAAGGACCGAGAGAGACAAGTAAAAAACGCGACCCTCTTCAGGGTGCGTGTCCTTCTTCAGTAAAAGGCGACGGGGTAGGCGATGACACGATGACCCGCCGCGTTGCCGAATTGGTGACGCAAGGTTGGTCGCCCTGGAATGCCCGCGCGCGGGCCGAACAGGAAGCGCTGGAAGTGCGACCATGATGAGGTGTGCATGAGGCAGTGATGGCGGTAAAACTTGCGTCAACATCTCTGAATGCTTAACCTATAAGTTAATTTTTATGAAACTGGTGATACTCGAAAAGGGTCAAAACCAAGTAGTCGCCGGTTGGGAAGGCGACGAAGGTCATGAAACCTGCCCTGTTCTCGACTTTTTGCGGAACCAGCCGGCGAACTTGCAAGGAACCGCGAAAGGGTTTCGTGCGCTTTTCAAACGTTACGCCGACGGTGGCCGAGCGCTGCTGACGCCCGAGTTGTTTCATGAAGCCAGCGCATCTGAGGGGATTTGGGAGTTTATCAAGGGTCCCTTGCGGGTATTTTGTTTTCAGGACGGTGGCAACCTGGTCATTCTGAGCCACGGAAACCGTAAAAAACGACAAACAGCGAACCCGCAGGATGTAGCGCGGGCGGTCGAACTGAAGCGTCGTTACCGCCAAGCCAAACAAACCCATCAACTCACCTGGATCGAGGATATACCCCATGATTGACGAGGCACTGAGTTGGTATCGACAACTGACCGATGACGAACAAAGCCAAATCGAGGCAGCCAAGATTGATTTTGCGGTGGATTTGGCCCGGCAGATGAGCCGCGAAGGTTTGATCAAACGGGATTTGGCGGCCCGACTTGGAACATCGGCCGCGTATGCCACGAAAATTCTCCGTGGCGATGCGAACCTGACCCTGGAGAGCATGGTTCGTTTGGCCCGCGCGGCGGGGGGCGCGCTGCATGTCCATATTGCGCCGCGAGCCGCTCGGGTTCGCTGGTTTGATGTGTTGGCGCATCAACCGCCGCGCGTTGCGACTGAACCCAGCGTCCAGCAGTGGGCACGACAGGCGCGAATTTCTCAATCTGGACCCCGGCATGAACGATTATCCTTGGCGGCTTGAAACCTATTTTTTCCCGCATCAGGAGGTACGGGCCAATCCCGTGCACGAACCGAGCGGAACCCGGCCTGATAACCATCTCAATACGTCATTCAATCTGGTGGCTCTTGAGGGGCGTCCTGATGCGGTCGGGATTGAAGCCTACCTTTCCTTGAACGAAGGTCAGAGCCAAAACCCGCCCTACTTTTTCACCATCAACGCCTTCGGTGTCCTGACCACTGATTTGGAAATGACCGATCAGTTGCGCGCCCAAGCCGCTGGCTTGGGATTTAATCTACTGATTGGCGTAATCCGCGAGCGGTTGGCAACCCTGACCTCACGCGCCCCGTGGGGCACATTTATATTGCCGCCTATCCCGCTAACGATTGGCCCGCCGCCGAGCGGGACGGCCCCCCCTCCTTAATTTCCTCACGCTACTCCACCCCGCCCGGCGGGGTTTTTGTCGCCTGGACACAACCGCAAAGCCCGCCTTGATGCCGCCGCCCGTGTCTGACAACGATGGCAAGGGCGGCGGAGTAAACGGACACTTGCAAGGATTTGCAGAAGCAGCTTGTCGAACGCGCTGGAAGTGGTAAAAATCAGCAATGTTCAATTGCAATAGCAGAGGATTAGCAATGCCGTGGGCACCAGGCAGGAGCGGGAACCCAAAAGGGCGGACGCCCGGTACCGGCAAGGTCGAGAAGCTGCGTGCGGCGCTGACGAAGGAATTGCCCGAGGTGTTGGACGCCCTGGTTGCCAAGGCCAAGGAAGGTGACACCGGCGCCATCAAGTTGATTTTGGAACGCATTATGCCAGCGCTGCGCCCGGTGGATGCAGCCGCCCCGCTCGACCTGCCGGTCGGTGGTGGCTTGGCCGAGCAGGGCCGCGCCGTGCTGGTCGCCCTGGCCGCCGGGCATCTGCCGGTGAATCAGGCATCCAGCATCCTGCAAGGCTTGGGGAGCTTGGCCAAGCTGATCGAAACTGACGAATTGGAAGCACGGATCGCCGCGTTGGAGGGCAAGCAGGTGTGACCCTAAAGAGCCGTCTTGTGCGAATCGAACGCCGGCAGGGACCGGCCCGGACTCGGTATGTCTGGCTGGATTCTGGCGAAACTGAAGCGGAAGCCCTGGCCCGGCTGGAGCGTTCGCCGCGCCACGCCGAATCGGTGGTCTTCATCCGCTGGGAATCCGAGGCCCGCGCGCATGAGCACGCTTGAGAGGCGGGTCAAAAAGCTGGAAGACCGGGGCGGGCACACCGCCCAGCTTCGCGCCATGACCGACGAGCAGTTAAAACGCATCGTGCTGCAGCATTTGATTGCCGCGACGCCGGAAGAAATTGAAGCTGACCTGGTCGAGCATCCCGAGTTTCGAGAGCTATACGAGGAATTGCTACCACAGGCCCGTGAACAGCGGAAGGCGGTTGAGGCCTTGATCGACCGCCGCGCCCTCCACTAATCAGCCGCCCGCACTGAGATAGGGTGAAGAAGTCCAGCCAATCCAGGTCCGAAAGTGCAATCAATGCATCGGAACGGACGCGCGAGGTTGCACGGTCTGCGTTATCGCGTCGCGGAAGATCGGTTTAAAGTCCCGGAACGGATAAGGATTCCTCGCGGGACAGGCGCAGGGCGGTCATCGCCTGGAGTTGCGCCGCCGCTTGCGCCACCTGAAACGCCACGACCGTCAGGTTATTTTCGGCGACATCGGGACATTCCAGTTGGGTCAGGGCGTCGTTCCACCGCACGCGCGAAGCCTGTTCCTCAAGCCAGGTCTGGATTTTGGGGTTATCCAAATCCACGCTGTCGAACATCAAGCGCAGCGCGGCATCGCCGTTGTCATGGACGCACCAGCGGCCATCGGCACGATGGCATCCTGATCGTCATACCGCAGGGGGGTCACGATCAGGAATCCGCCAGCCGTCGGCCGAATCTGGAAGTGTTGGCAGAGATCGAGGTTCATAGCAGCCGCTTTTGAACCCAGTATAGCCTCTCTGGCGGAAAGTAAGCCCGAGATACTCCAAGGGATGCCGTATACTTTTCCGCCAATTGACCCTTCAACAACACCTTCAAACCATGCCGACGCTGACCTGGATTGGCAAAGAGGCGGTGGCGAACCACCACCAGCAGGTTCCCTTTCACCTGCTCAAGGACGTGCCGGAACTGGCGTGCGGCCAGCCGGGCGACGGCAACCTGATCGTTCAGGGCGACAACCTGATCGCGCTCAAGGCGCTGCTGCCCTACTACGCCGGGCAGGTGAAGTGCATCTACATCGATCCACCGTACAACACCGGCAACGAGGGTTGGGTTTACAACGACAACGTGAACAGCCCGATCATCCGGGAATGGCTGGGGAAGACGGTCGGCAAGGAGGGCGAAACGCTCGACCGGCATGACCGCTGGCTGTGCATGATGTATCCGCGATTGGCGCTGTTGAAGCAGTTTTTACGGGAAGATGGGACGATATTTATCAGCATTGATGATAACGAGTTGCAGGCGCTTCGATATGCAATGGATGCATTGCAATTCGAGTTCATCACTACGGTAATTTGGCAAAAGATATTTTCCCCAAAAAACTCTGCTCGTCATCTGTCTGAAGATCATGACTACATTATCGTGTACGCACGGAATGCTGATGCTTGGAAACCGAACTTACTACCACGCAGCGATGAAGCTAGAGGACGATACAAGAACCCAGATAACGACCCGCGAGGACTTTGGACTTCTGGTGATCTTCAAGCGCGTAACTATTACTCTGAAGGAACCTATCCCATCACTTGCCCGGCGGGCCGAATTATCCCAGGCCCAGGTAAAGGTATGTACTGGAGAGTTTCAAAGACGAAGTTTGATGAATTGGATAGGGAAGGACGCATTTGGTGGGGAGAATCTGGCAACAACATGCCTCGTCTGAAACGCTATCTTTCTGATGTAAAGGAGGGCGTCGTTCCGCAAACAATGTGGTTTTACAAAGACGTTGGCCACACGCAGGAAGCCAAGAAAGAACTGCTTGAACTGATCGAGTTCAACGCATCAGGCGATGTCTTCATCACTCCTAAACCCACCCGTTTAATTCAGCGCATCCTGCAAATCGCCAGCGACAAGGATTCGCTGATTCTCGATAGCTTCGCTGGTTCCGGCACCAGTGCGCACGCTGTTTTGAAACAGAATGCCGAAGATGGCGGCAACCGCCGCTTCATCCTCATAGAAATGGAGCCCCACATCGCCCGCAACGTGACCGCCGAACGAGTACGCCGCGTGGCGGAAGGCTACACCAACGCCAAGGGCGAACGGGTGGAAGGACTCGGCGGCGGTTTCCGCTACTGCGAACTGGGCGAACCGCTGTTCGACGAACACGGCAAGATTCACGACACGGTACGCTTCGCCGACCTGGCGCGGCACGTCTATCTCGACGCAACCGGGGGCGAACCCCTGCCGAGCGATTCCATACCCGACACGCCGCTGATCGGCGTCCACCGTGGCGTCGGCATCTACCTCCTCTACAACGGCATCCTGGGCGACGCGAGCGAGGACGGCGGCAACATGCTGACGCGGGCGGTGCTGGCGCAACTGCCGCCCTTCGCCGGGCCGAAAATCATCTACTGCGCTGGCTGCCTGCTGGGGCATGACCGATTGCAGGCGGAACGCATCCTCCGCACGCCACAAATCCCCTACGAGATCAAGGTGTCATGATCGTCCTCAAGGATTATCAGAATCGGGTGCTCGGCTCGCTGCGCGATTTTTTCCGCCAGTGCTCGAAGGACGGACGCCCGGAAGCCGCCTTTCAAGCGGTGCAACTCCGCAACGATGTGCGTCAACCCGCACCTTACCTCCCCGTGGCGGTGGCCGGCCTGTCGCCCGGAATGCCGTATGTGTGTCTGCGCGTGCCCACGGGCGGCGGGAAGACCCTGCTCGCCTGTCACGCCGCCGGGCTGGCGATGGACGAACTCCAGCACGCCGAACGGGCAGTGGTGCTGTGGCTGGTGCCCAGCAACACCATTCTCGACCAGACCGCCGCCGCGCTGCGCGATCCGCGCCACCCCTACCGCTGGGCGCTGGAATCGGCCTGCGGCACGGTGGAAGTGGTTACCATCGAGGAAGCCTTGCGTTTGTCGCGCGCCACGGTGGACGGGCAGACCGTGGTCATCGTTTCGACCATTCAGGCGTTTCGGGTGGAAGACCCGACCGGGCGCAAGGTCTACGAACAGAACGGCGTTTTTCTCGAACACTTCACGCACGTCCCCGCCGACCGGCTTGCTGATTTGAAGGAAGGCGCGGACAGCAACCCGAAACCCTCGCTGGTCAACGTGCTGCGGCTGCGCCGGCCCATCGTCATCGTGGACGAAGCCCACAACGCCCGCACCGACCTGTCTTTTTCCGCCCTCGGCGACGTGCTGCCATCCTGCATCGTCGAATTCACCGCCACCCCGGCGCGCGCCAAGAACCCCTCGAACGTGCTGCACTACGTTTCGGCGGGCGAACTATGGCGGGAAAACATGATCAAGCTGCCGCTGTGGGTCGTCATCCGCCCCCCCGGCCAGCGCGATCAACTGTTGGCCGACGCCCTCACCTTGCGCGCCGACCTGGAAAAACTGGCGGCGGCGGAAGCCCAGCAAACCCGCGAATATCTGCGGCCCATCCTGCTGATCCAGGCCGAGCGGGTCGATGCCTGCGAGCCGCTGCGCGAGCGGCTGGCGAGCGAGTTCAACATCGCCAGGGAGGCCGTGAAAATTGCCACGGGCAAACACGACGAATTGAAGGACGTGCCCGACATCGCCTCGCCGCAATGTCCGGTGCGGGTCATCATCACCGTGGAAAAACTGCGCGAAGGCTGGGATTGCCCGTTCGCCTATGTGCTGTGCAATCTCAAGGAGACCCGCTCCGCCACCGCCATCGAACAGATCGTCGGGCGCATCCTCCGCCTGCCGCGCGCCCAGGAGAAACACCATCCAGACCTCAATGCCGCCTATGTCTTCTCGGTGTCCGACTCCCTGCCGGAGGTGTTGAAGGAACTCCGCGAGGCGCTGGAAGGCAACGGCTTCACCAAAACCGAAGCCGAACGTATCCTCATTCCCGTCCCCGGCGTGCTTCCGCTGGGCGCGCAACCGCAAACGATTCGTTTCGAACCGGGCCAAGAGATAGACCCCGATGTGGCGCACATCCAGGCGGCGGCGTTGATCGGCAAGGTGAGGATCGACCCGGCCAGGGGCGAAATCACCGTCTATGTTCCTCTCGACCCGGACGAAACCGAGCGCCTGACGAACTGTGTCTATTCGCCCGAGGCGAAAGCCAAGGTAACGGAGCTGGTCAATCAGGTCCGCGAAGCCGAACAAGCCTTCGGCGGTAGCGGCCAGCCCCGCAAGCCATCGCCCTATGAACGGGGACTCGATTTCATCGTGCCCCGGCTTTGCGTGAGGGAGAGTGGGCGGCTGTTCGAATTCGAGAGCACCTTCCTGATCGAACACCGCTGGAAACTCAGCGACAAGGATGCTTCGCTATCTGACCGCTACAACCCGCTGGAACGCCCCACGGGCCAGGTCGGCGTGGTGGACATCGACGCCACCGGCAAAGTCCAAACTCGCGCCCTGCCCGAACCGGCGGCCGCTGATTTCAT
The DNA here is from genome assembly GCA_031732875.1 of Candidatus Competibacter sp. Lineage (GTDB taxonomy): Bacteria > Pseudomonadota > Gammaproteobacteria > Competibacterales > Competibacteraceae > JAVMKJ01. The sequence goes on from JAVMKL010000274.1 coordinate 7,771, forward strand.
CGCCACACTGCACCAGCATACCCTCGCGCTGGGGATACCCGACGACTGGACGCTGGAAAAGCTGGTCGCGTGGCTCGACCGGAAAATCCGACACCCCGACATTACCGCCAGCGAATCGGCAGCATTTCTGCGCAAGGTCATTCGCGGCCTGATGGCCAAGTACGCCATCCCGGACGCGAGCGTGCTGGCGTTGGATCGGTTTCGGCTGCGCGACGAAATTGAAGCCCGCATCCAGCAACATCGCGAGCAAGAACGCAAAGCCGCGTTTCAACGGTTCCTGCTACCGGACGGACCGCTTGAGACCAGCGAGGAACAGGCGATCAACTTCAAGACGCTGCGCTACGAACCCGGTTGGCTCTACGAAGGTGGGTTTCAATTCCAGAAACACTACTTTGGATCGAAGCCCGGCGAACTGCGCGAGATCACGCCCGGCGGCGCCCTCACCGAAGAGTTCAAATGCGCTCAATTCCTCGACCAGTTGCCGGAAGTGCAATTCTGGATTCGCAATCTGGCGCGCAAGACCACCTCGTTCCGGCTGCAAACCTCGTCGGATTGGTTCTACCCGGATTTCCTTTGCCTACTGAACGACGGGCGGGCGGTCGTGGTGGAGTACAAGGGCAAGGATCGGTACGACACCGCCGACGCCGAGGAGAAGCGGGCGGTCGGCGCGGTGTGGGAATCGCGGAGCGGCGGGCGCTGCCGGTTCGTCATGCCCACCCGCAATGATTTCACACCCATTCTCAAGGCGGTGAGAACGGCATAGTGCCCGCCGGCAGGGCGGCGATCCGACGCCCGTAGAGTTGAAAAAATCGGCGACTTCGCGCCTGCTGCTTACACTATGCTTACAATGAAAAAGGCTTACCGAATACTCTCTGGTAAGCCTTTGAATTTTTTGTGGGCCCTGTAGGATTCGAACCTACAACCAAGGGATTATGAGTCCCCTGCTCTGACCGTTGAGCTAAGGGCCCGAAGCGGGGAAAAGTTTAACCACCGTTGCGGATTCCCGCCAGACGGCGGCTCATTCCAGATCCAGGAAGCTGCGCAATTGTTCCGAACGGTTCGGATGGCGCAGCTTGCGCAGGGCCTTGGCCTCGATCTGGCGGATGCGCTCGCGGGTGACGTCGAACTGCTTGCCGACTTCCTCCAGCGTGTGGTCGGTCGACATGTCGATTCCGAACCGCATGCGCAACACCTTGGCCTCGCGCGGGGTGAGCGTCGCCAGTACCTCGCGAGTCGCCTCGCGCAGGCCCTCGACCGTAGCCGCCTCGACCGGCGACATCGCACTCAGATCCTCGATGAAATCGCCCAAGTGCGAATCCTCGTCGTCGCCGATCGGTGTCTCCATCGAAATCGGTTCCTTGGCGATCTTCAGTACCTTGCGCACCTTGTCCTCCGGCATCTCCATCCGTTTGGCCAGTTCTTCCGGGGTCGGCTCCCGACCCATTTCCTGAAGCATCTGCCGGGAAATCCGGTTCAGCTTGTTGATGGTCTCGATCATGTGCACCGGGATACGGATGGTTCGGGCCTGATCGGCGATCGAGCGGGTGATCGCCTGCCGGATCCACCAGGTGGCGTAAGTCGAGAATTTGTAGCCGCGCCGGTATTCGAATTTGTCCACCGCCTTCATCAGCCCGATGTTGCCCTCCTGGATCAGATCCAGGAATTGCAATCCCCGGTTGGTGTACTTCTTGGCGATGGAAATCACCAACCGCAGATTGGCCTCGACCATCTCCTTCTTGGCACGCCGGGCCTTGGCCTCACCGATCGACATGTGGCGGTTGATATCCTTGATTTCGTGAATCGACAGCCACGTTTCCTGCTCGATGGCCTGCAATCGCCGCTGCGTTTTCAATATCTCCTCACGATGTTCCTCCAGCGCCGCCGAGTATTTCTTGCCGGTCTGAATCTGTTCGTCCACCCAGTTCGGCCGGGTTTCGTTCTGCGGGAACGAGGTGATGAAGGTTTTGCGCGGCATCTGTGCCTTGCCGACGCAGATGTACATCACCTCCTTTTCATGGTTGCGGATGCGCTCGGCCATTTCGTGCAGGCTGCCGATCAACTGGTCCAGCGTTTTCGGTACTAGCCGGAACTGCAGGAAACGGTCGCCAAGCTGCTGGCGCAACGTCTGGGTCTGGGAATGCTGGAGCCCGAGTTCGTCGATGCTGGTCAGGGTCTGCTGGTGCAGGGCGCGCAGATCCGCGAAGCGGCGGGCGGTTTCCTCCGGATCGGGGCCGTTTTCGACCACGCCCTGCGTGCCGTCCTCGTCCTCGTCCTCGACGTCGCCGACCACCACCGCCACCACCTCTTCGCTGACTCCCACCGCGTCCGGATCGTCCGCGGCCAGCAGCATTTCGACATCTGGCAACGGCGGCGTGATTTCCTCGACATCCTTGAAGCCGCTGATCACATCGGCCAGCCGCGTGCCGTTCTCGCTAATCGAGTCGTAGATCCGCAGCAGTTCGCCGATTGTCAGCGGATAGCTGGCCAGCGCCGACAGCACCTGGCTCATTCCCTCCTCGATGCGCTTGGCGATCTGGATTTCGCCCTCGCGAGTCAGCAGTTCGACCGTGCCCATCTCGCGCATGTACATCCGCACCGGATCGGTAGTGCGGCCGAATTCGCTGTCCACGGCGGCCAGCGCGGCGGCGGCTTCTTCGGCGACTACGTCGTCGTCGGCGCTGACCGGGTTTTCATTGAGCAGCAGAGTCTCGGTATCGGGCACGAATTCGTGTACTTCGATGCCCATGTCGTTGATCATGGCGATGATGTCTTCGATCTGCTCGGGATCGACGATGTCATCGGGCAAATGGTCATTCACCTCGGCATAGGTGAGGAACCCCTTTTCCTTGCCGCGGGCGATCAACTTCTTCAATTGCGACTGTTGCTGCTCGCTCATGACCTGTTCACGCGCTGAAGTGAAGAAAAATCCAAATTTCCAATCATATCACAATTTACTGTACTTAATAAGAAATAAATGGATAGAATTAGACCTTTTTTGCTTTTCTCAAGTTCCGCAGGATCTCTTCACGTTCCTTGGCGCTGAGCGCGCGCGGCGTACCCCAACGCATCAGCATCTCGGGCAATCGTTCGCGCAGATCATCGCGCCGTCCAAGGGAGGCAAGGATGTCGCTGAATTCCTGTTCGAATCGAAATTCGTGCTCCGGCACCTCCGGCTCCCAGGCCGCCAGCCGTTCCAGGATCGCGCCCTCGCGGGTATCCCGGTAGCGTTCCAACAGCGCGGCGGTGGTGAGTTGAGGATTGGCGCGTAACACGGCGAGCACGTTCGCCAGCAGTTTCACACCCGGTTCGTCGCCGTCCCCGAGCGCGAGATCGTCGTCCGTCGCCTGTTGCGCCAGTTCTGGTCGGTACAGCAGCAGGGCGATGGCTCTGCGCAGCGGGGTACGCGTCAGCCGTAGATTGCGGTCGGCCGGATTGGCGGAAGTCGACGGGGGAGGTCGCAGCCGGGTGCTGACCACCTGCGCTTCCTGTCGCAACTGTTCTTCCATCAGATCGCGGAAATGTCCCTCGGGCAGTTTTTCCAGCAGCGGCCGAGCCAGTTCGGCCAGCCGGGCGCGGCCGGCCAAGGTATTGGGATCGGCTTGGGGGCGCAGTTCGGCGAACAGGTAATCGGCCAGCGGCGTGGCTTGCGCCAGTCGCCGTTCGAAAGCGGTTTGACCCTCCCGGCGGACCCATGTATCCGGATCCTCGCCTTCGGGCAGGAACAGAAAGCCAACCTGGCGGCCATCGCGCAGGAACGGCAACGCCACTTCCAATGCTCGCCAGGCCGCCGCGCGTCCGGCACGGTCGCCGTCGAAGCAGAATACCAGATCGTTGACCGTCCGAAAGAGCCGTTCGACATGCTCGGCGGTGGTGGCGGTGCCCAAGGTGGCGACGGCATGGGAAATGCCGTGCTGGGCCAGCGCCACCACGTCCATGTATCCCTCGACCACTACCAGCCGCTGAAGGTCCCGGTTGTGGGCGCGCGCCTCGTACAGGCCGTACAACTCCGAACCCTTGTGGAACAGCGGCGTTTCCGGTGAGTTGAGGTATTTGGGCGTGGTGTCGGCGTCCAGCGCCCGACCGCCGAAGGCGATGACCCGGCCGCGTCGGTCGCGGATCGGGAAGATAATGCGGTCGCGGAAACGGTCGCGCAGCCGGTTTTGTTCGTCTCGATTGGCCAGACCGGTGTCGACGAGCGCCTGGGCCTCGGCGCCGGCCTCGTGCAGCGCCCGGCTCAGGTTGTCCCAGCCCGGCGGCGCGTAGCCGATGCCGAAAGTTCCGGCGATCTGGCCGGTCAGGCCGCGCTGGCGCAGGTAATCGACCGCCCGCTGCCGGTTGGGATGCTCGCGTAGTTGTTGGCGAAAGAAATGGTCGGCCCGGGCGATCAGATCGAGCAATGGCCGGGCGGTGAAGCCGCTCTCGCCGCCGCGGGTCCGCGGCATTTCCAGTCCGGCCAGCCGGGCCAGTTCCTCGACCGCGTCGGGAAATTCCAGCCGCTCGTAGGCCATCAGAAAGCCGATGGCGTTGCCGTGGGCGCCGCAGCCGAAACAGTGATAGAACTGCTTGCGGGGACTGACCGAGAACGACGGGGTTTTTTCGGCGTGAAACGGACAGCAGGCCATGAATTCACGGCCCGCGCGGCGCAACGGCACCCGGGCGCTGACGATCTCGACGAGATCCACACGGCCGAGCACTTGATCGAGGAACTCCTGGGGTATGCGGCCAGCCATAGCCCAAAAGCCTAGTGGATAAACGCGTACCCGTCAGCGGTCGGGCGCGACGAGCGGGCGGCGGAGTGGATTTTGGCGGCGGCCTTTGGGGGAGGGGATCGATTCAGCCGCCAAAGTGGGCCTTGACTCGGGCGCCGACCGCGGCCATATCGGCTCGGCCCTGCGCCTGATCCCGGATCAGCGCCATGACCTTGCCCATGTCGCGCACCGACTGGGCGCCGGTCACGGCGATGGCGTCGGCGACGAGCGCGTCGATTTCGGCCTCGCTCAGCGGTGCCGGCAGGTAGGACTGGATCAGTTCGATCTCGAAGGCTTCCTGGGCGGCGAGATCCGCGCGGCCGGCGCTCTCGTACTGCGCCAAGGATTCCCGGCGCTGCTTGATCATCTTTTCCAGCACGCCGAGCACCTGGCCATCGTCCAGCACGATGCGCTCGTCGACCTCGCGCTGCTTGATGGCGGCCAGAATCAGGCGGATCGTGCCGAGACGCTCCTTTTCCTTGGCGCGCATGGCGGCTTTCATGTCATCCTGAATGCGGTCTTTGAGGGACATGACGACAGGCTCGCGGATGGAGGAGGTGAAAGGTCCGGTTTCAGTACATGCGGGTGCGGCGGGCGACTTCCCGTGAAAGCTTCTTCAGGTGGCGCTTGACGGCGGCGGCACGCTTGCGTTTGCGTTCCTGGGTGGGTTTCTCGTAAAACTCGCGGCGGCGGACCTCGGACAGCACGCCAGCTTTTTCACAGGAGCGCTTGAAGCGACGCAGCGCGACGTCAAACGGTTCATTTTCCTTGACTTTCACGGCAGGCATTAAAACGGCACCTCATTCATGATCTGGACGGACACCAGAGGTTGGATGATCGGAAAATAGTAAATTGTAATCACCCCTCTCTCCAAATGCAAAATAGTGACGTGATATGTTGATCTTGGGTATCGAAACCTCCTGCGACGAAACCGGCGTGGCGCTGTACCACGGCGAGCGCGGCCTGCTGGCTCACGCCCTGCACAGTCAGATCCCATTGCACGCCGAATACGGCGGGGTGGTACCGGAACTGGCCTCGCGCGATCACGTGCGCAAGACGTTGCCGCTGCTGCGCGGGATTTTCCGGCAGGCCGACGCGGTTCCGCGCGAGGTGGGCGGAGTGGCGTACACCCGGGGGCCGGGGCTGATCGGCGCGCTACTGGTGGGGGCGGCCATCGGTCGCAGCTTGGCCTGGACCTGGAAGGTGCCGGCCATCGGCGTGCATCACATGGAGGGCCATCTGCTGGCGCCGATGTTGGAGCCGGATCCGCCAGCGGTTCCGTTCGTGGCATTGCTGGTATCCGGGGGCCACAGCCTGCTGGTGCGGGTGGAGGGTGTCGGTCGCTACCGGATTTTGGGTGAGTCGGTGGACGATGCCGCCGGCGAGGCCTTCGACAAGACCGCCAAGTTGCTGGGCCTGCCCTATCCGGGCGGGCCGGCGCTGGCCAAGTTGGCGGAGCAGGGCGATCCCCGACGCTTTACCTTCCCCCGGCCGATGACCGACCGTCCCGGCTGCGATTTCAGTTTCAGCGGTCTGAAGACCGCTGCCATCAACACGTGGCGGGGACTGGAACCGACGCCGGAGAACCGGGCCGACGTGGCGCGCGCTTTCGAGGACGCGGTGGTGGAGACGATGGCGATCAAATGCCGACGGGCGCTCGAAGCCACCCGGCTGAAGCGGCTGGTGGTGGCCGGCGGGGTGGGTGCCAACCGGCGCTTGCGGGAGCGCTTGCGGGAACTGGCCGAGGAACTGGGGGGGCGGGTCTATTATCCCCGGCTGGAGTTCTGCACCGACAACGGCGCGATGATCGCCTATGCCGG
>JAVMKL010000275.1:0-14103 GCA_031732875.1 Candidatus Competibacter sp.
AGGCCACCGCCAGGCCCCTATCCCCCTCCTCCCCACTAAAGACGGGGAGGTTTTCCGGATGTAAGAATCGAATTGAGACGAGCTCGGTCGCGGGTCGTGGTGTCGCCGTCGCTGAATTCCGGCAGCAACCGCTCGTACTCGGCGATCACCTGCGCGCCCAGCAGGATGATGATGCCGAGCACGTCCAAGGTCATCAGCATGATGACCACTCCCGCCAGCGATCCATAGACCATGTTGACCGCCGACAGATTGGCGAAATACCAGACTATTCCGTAGCGGATTCCTTCCCATAGCAGTGTCGCGGCGACACCTCCGATCAAGGCATGCCGCCAAGGCAACCGGCCGGCCGGCATCAACCTGTAGATGAGGGTCAATACCCCGATCTGGCTCAGCAAGCCGATGAGATAGAGCAGGGTGACCAGCAGGCTGCCTGGCGACCATTGCCAGCCGAGCAGCCGGATATCGCCGGCCATCAGGGTTTGCAGTACCCCGATCATCAAGGTTACCGCCAGCAAGCCGAATCCCAGCAGCAGTACGTATAGATACGGCAGCAGCAGCGAGGTCAGAACGTTCCGTGCATGGACCGCGTGGCGGTGGGCAAAGATGACCGCCAAGGCATTTTCCAGCACCCCAAAAGCCGCCGAACTGAAGAACAGCAGAGTGCCTGCCATCATCCAGCCCAGCGCACGCCGGTGACCGAGAAATTGGGCCACCTGATCCAGGATTATTTCCGACTCGCCGGGCACCAGTTGCTCCAGATAGCGATGCAGCATGGTCAGTAGCTGGGCTTCACTCACCACTTGAGACAGCACGACCAGTAGCAGGATGATCGAGGGTACCAGCGACAGCAGGGCGTAGTAGGCGATCGCTCCGGCGAGCAACAGGCCCCGATTGGCCTGAAAGCGACGCAGCACGCGGCCGGCGAAGGTCAGCGGATGGCGGAGAACAAACCGGATAGGGGGGTGGGACCTCACGGGGCGGCGCTCGCGGTTTTGGAAGATGAGGTGATGATGCCAAATTGAACCGGTTTCTACATGGTATTGGGCACGGTTTTTTGTTATCTGAAAAGCCAGGTCACAACTTTCCATTGTGATAGCCGGTCTGACCACCTCCCATTCCGAATTGCCGTGATCGCGATCGTGAGTGTCAAGAAAAAAGCTTTGCGGCGATGCGAGGATGCCATGGCGCATGCGACCGATTATGCCGACTGGAGCGAGGCGGCGCGCGAGCATGACCGACTATCCGGTGCCGCTGACTGGAAGGAACAGACTGAATCGTCCGAGTTCGATTATCGGCTGATCCAGGCGCGGTTGCAGGAATTAAGCACCCTGCGTCGGCGTGGAGAGGTTGCCCGGCTGGTGTTTTGCCTGCATGAGGGCTTGCACGGCAACCTGGGCAACATCGCGAATCCGACGCTTTATTCCCAATGCCGGTTCGGTACCAAGCGGTTGCTGACCGAGTATCTCGACGAGGTTGCCACCGCGCTCGATTATCTGTGTGATTACGAAACCCCTGTGTTTTCGCCGGTGGACAAGCTGCGCTTCTTCGAGCGTACCGCGCAAAGCTTCGGTCGCTCGGCGCTGATGTTGAGCGGTGGCGCGACCCTCGGGTTGTTCCATTTGGGAGTCATCAAGGCGCTCTGGTCGGAGGGGTTGCTGCCGCAGGTCATTTCCGGTTCGAGCGCGGGTTCCATCGCCGCGGCGATGCTCGGCACGCATACCGGTGCAGAACTGGCTCGAATTTTCGATCCGGCCACGTTCGTGGTGGAGGCTTGGCGCAGCCTGGGATTCAAGAGCCTGCTCAGGGGCAGCACGCTCATGGACATCCGGCAATTGGAGCGGTGTATCGAGCAGAACGTCAGTACCCTGACCTTCGAGGAGGCCTTCGACCGCACCGGCCGGATCATCAACATTCCAGTATCTCCAGCTCGAGCGCATCAGCATTCGCGGTTGCTCAACTATCTGAGCGCGCCGAACGTGCTGGTCGGTCGCGCCGTGTTGGCGTCTTGCGCCATTCCAGGGGTGTTTCCAGCGGTGGTGCTGGAAGCAAAGGATTTCGAGGGGATCATCGTCCCCTACATGCCCGATGATCGATGGGTGGACGGTACCCTCAACAGCGATTTACCGATGCTGCGGGTGGCGCGGATGCACAATGTCAATCACTACATCGTCAGTCAGACCAATCCACACGTCGTTCCCTTTTTATCCGAGCCCAAGCCACACGAGAAGGGCCTGCTGTCGTTTACCCGCGATATCGTCGGTTCGACCTTCCAACTCTACGTCAAGCACGTTCTCGACTTGGCCCGGCAAAACGTCGATTCCCACGCCTTGGGGTTGCTGTTGGACAAAGCCTACTCGGTAGCCGACCAGAGCTACAGCGGCGATATCACCATCGTTCCACCGACCTGGCTGAGCAATCTGCTCGATGTTTTTTCCAATCCCAGCCCGGTCCGGATCGCCGAGTTTATTCAGAGCGGCGAACGGGCGACTTGGCCAAAACTGGAGCGTATCCGCAACGCTACTCGTATCAGTCGTGCGTTCGAACGCTGTCTGGAACGATTGCGGGCACGATTCGTGCTCCCTGCAACCGTTGTTGAATCATCCGGGAATGGCATCGCTTGAGGGTCGTTGCGCGCCATGGAGGAACCTCTCGTATCGGCCGAATGGTTTCCCATCGTCATCTGGTTCGGCGGCTTTGTGCGTCTCGATGTCCCGATGCCCCCTTCAAGTCCGGCTGAGTTCTTCCAGCAGCAATTGCAGTTCCACGGCGTACTGATAGTGCAGGTTTGGGTCGGCGGCCAACGCCGGGTCGCGAGAACCCGCCAGGATGGCTTGCAGCTTGACGATCAGCAATTTACCGGCGGCGGGGACATTGGAGCTGGCCGCGATCTGTTCCAGTCTGGCGACCAGAGCGCCGGTATCGCCGGCCTGGATGGCTTGGCCGATCTGGGCGCACAACCGGGCGCCAGGGTTCGTGTTTTCGCCGCCGGCCCGTCGGTAGGCCAGGTATTTCTGGATCGCCTGTTGCCGGGCTTGATCGGCCACATCGGGGTTTTGAACTGCTTGACTGACGTCGCGCAAACCGCGGCGGATCGCCCAATTGCGGGCGGTGGGGCTTTCGGGCAGGTTGCACTCGCTGGCGCGGTACAATTCCTGGCGGGCCTCATCGTGCCGCCGCAACTGGATGAGGACGTTCGCCAGCTTGTTGCGGCTGGCTTCCTCGCCGCGACCATCGCCTCGCTCCGCGCATAATTCTGCCATCCGGCGATACGCCAGAACAGCTTCCTCAAGCTGGTTCAACGCCTGATGCAAATGGCCGAGTTCGCCCAGAACATCGGCTATCCCGCTTCGATTACGTTGTTGTTCGTACAGATACAACGCTTGTTGGCAGGCCAGAATCGCCGGTTCCATCCGTCCGTCGAGCTTCTGGGCCACAGCGAGGTGCCGCCAAGCCTGGGCGGCGCCTTCCGGTTCGCCCAGGGATTCGAAAATCTGGCGGGCGGAATCATACAGCGTCGCGGCCTCGGTATAGCGTCCCTGTCGCTGGCGCACCAGCCCCAACTGCATCTTATTGGATGCGACCGTCGGATTGACGGCGTTCGGATCGGCTTGGGCGAGGGCGGCTTCGTAGGCGTCGGCGGCGTCCTGCAAACGCCGCAGATAGGTCAGGCAGTCGCCGGTTTCGGCATCGGCGACCGCCGCCATGCGACCGGCGCTGGCGTTACCGGCATCGGCCAGCGCTTGAAACTGCTGGCGGGCCGCGGTCAGTTCCCGCGCCGCGGCTTCGGCGGCGCCGGCCAGCTTCAGCAGCTTGCCCAGTTGGAAATGGGCGCGGGCCAGGTCGTAGGAGGCGCCAGGGTAGGCATCGGCGCCGACATCCTGACACTGGCGCAACAATTGCCGGGTGTTTTGCAGGGCGTCTTCCAGCAAACCCTCGTCGCGCAGACGTTCGATGCGCAGCCGTTCGGCTTCGAAGCGGGCCCGGCTCCAGTCGAGCAGTGCCTGGCTGGCCCGCTCGCGGGCGGCCACGATCTCGGCGAGGGCTGCCGGGATGCCGAGACTGGCCAGCAATTGCTCCATCTGATTGGCCAACCGGGCGGTTCGCTCCGGTTTGGCGTGTTGCTGGCAGTCGCGCAGCAGGGCCAGCAGATTGGGCAGTTCCAGCCGTAGCAGCCGGAGCGTGCGAGTGTTGTCCTTGAAGTATTGCTGATAGAGGACCACCAGCAGTTGCTCCATCCCGGCGCGCCAGCGCTCCCGCCAGGTTGCCCGCTGGCCCGGATCCATCTGGCTGGTCAAATAGTGCGATAGGGCCGAATCGAAGCGCAAATGACCATAACCCTGATCGTCGGCCAAGCCCAGGTTGATGATCCGTTCGCCCAGCGCGTCGATGGCGGTGGTATCGAGCGTCAAGGCATGACGGAGAGCGATGCGGTTCGCCCCGTCCTTGAAGAAAGCCAGGATGGCCAAGCGTTCCCGGTCGCTGGCTGGCAGTTGGCGCAAGGTCAGTTCGAAGTCCAGATAAAGCGGCCATTGCGGATCGTCGCCGTGAAGACGCAGCAATTCGTCCCGGAGCGGGCGCAGCAGCGTCAGGGTGGCGTCCGCGCCCCGAACGCCGATTTCATGCGCCAGACGGCGCAGCGCGCTCGGATGTCCGCCAGCCAGCGCAACCAGATCGCGCAATTGCTGAAAATTGCTGCCGTTGTCGGCGGCTGGGGGGATTTCTCCGGCCGCGATCAACGTTCGTCCAACTAGGATAATGGCGTCGCTTTCGTCCAGAGGACTCAAGATCGCCTCCGTCCAGGGTTGGGCGAAGGGCGGCGGTCCCAGACGGCCGAGTCCCAACAGGCGGAGATTCGGCCATGCTTCCATCAACTGTTTCCAGAATCGATCGAAAGCTTCGGCCTGCTCCGAGGGCCATTGATCGAGTTGATCGAGCACGATCAGGGTCGGCCGCGTTCGCAACGTTTGCCGGAGATGGTCGGTGGCTTGCCACAGGGTCGGGTAACGCCCGATCGACCAGTAAGCGCCTTCGGGGAGCAGTTGTCGTCCCAAGGTTTCCAGCAGAGTTCGGGTATCGCCGGCGTCGGCGGCGCGAGCGTAGGCGATGTGACGATAGAGGCCGCAGCGCGCCAGCCAATCCGCCAAGGCCGTCGCAACCGCGGTCTTGCCGCAACCGCCCGGCCCTCGCAGGAAAACAGCCGCATGGGTTACGAGCAATCGTTCCAGAATCAGCAGGTCGCGGCTGCGACCGATGAAGCCGGTTGGCGGTGGTGGTGGCAGCAGGCCCAGCGCGCGCGGTTGGGGGTGACCGAGCAATCGGCGCCAGAGCTCCAGCGGAGGGCGCAGGAATAACCGGAGGTCTTGTTCGCCCAGATACAGCTTGCAGGTAAACCAGTCCTGAAGATGGACGCCCCCACCACCCAGTCCCTCGATGCGGTAGCTGTCGCCGGCCAACCGGCGCTGGCCGGCGAACATGGCCTGACTGATCCGAGCTCCCCGTAACAGTTCCTCATAGAACGCGATCCAGAACCGACGCAGGGTTTCCGCCGGCGTATTGGGATGAACGGTCATCACCGCCGTGATCCCCGCCGCCAGCAGGGTGGATGCCAGCCCTGCCGCCACGCAGGGACCGGTTGCCTTCCTGGGGCAGACCAGGGCGACCAGGCGGATGTGGTAGGTGACCAGGAGGGATGCCAACGCCGTCGCCGCGACGAAGTGCGCGTCGCGGCAGACCGGCGCGTGCAGGTCGTAGCTGGCTTCGAAACCGAACAGAAGGGCGCCGCTTTCGGGATCGCCGCGGATATGGCTATCCAGATGCAGCGCGGTAAACGGTTGTCCGGCGCTCCAGGCATCGTTCAATTGTTTTTCCAATGCCGCCAGGGTTGGGGGGCCGAGCACCCGGATTTGCGCGAGGTCGCCCAAGCCGCCCAGTGCCTCGAGCAGCGGTAGGGCGCTGCGCCGGTAATCGGGATGACCGGTCGGTTCGGTATCGGGACGCGGGCTGATGGCGAGAATCCGCAGGGGTGGGGTGGCGGGTGGAAAAGCATCGCCGCCACCGGGTAGCCGGCGCTGGAACTGAACCGGCCGCTTGCCTTGGATCAGGAAACCGGACCCATCGTGCAGGAGTTCCCAGGCAAGGTCGAGCAGGCCCGCAGCGGCTGGGTGTGCCGCGTCCGCCCGCACCACCAGGCGGCGTTCGCGCGGTTCCGGAGTGTCGCGCCAGGCGGTTGTCGGCATGCCCGGTTCCGGAGTATCAAGCGTGGCCTGGTAAAGGGCGTGACCCCATGCGGCCAACAGGGTATCGGTGCGCCGGGCGAATTGCCGGACGGTATCCGTCGGCCAGCATGGATGGCTTTGCAGATACCAGCGCAGGATCCGGGGGGCGGGAGGTAGGGGAAGCGGGCCAATGACCGCGCGGCTGCCGGCGTCTGGATCCAGCCCGGGGCGGCGGCTCAGGCGGGCGGTGAGTTGCCAGGATCCGGGGGGAAGCGAATCGGTCGAGTTGAAGGACAATTCCAGTTCCGCAATCTGCGGGGGATTGCGGTCGGTGACGGTATCGCCGGGTGGTGGTTCGCCCAAGGCAGCCAGCAAAGCTGGCAGCGCCGTGCCCAGTCCGTCGGTGGTGAGTTGAATCGGAGCGGTCCACGGGATGGGCGTGAACCAGTTGGCGAGCACGCCGCTGTCCGTGCCAGGCAACAGCAGTGGGATGACGCGATAAGTATCGGTCCGCCGTCGTTCCGTCTCCTGGGCGACCTCGATTTCCCGACGCAACCAGGTGGGACTGCCGGTATTGAGGCTGAGTACTACGATGACTTGCCGGGCCTGTTCGATGGTCCAGCGTACTTCCGGCGCGAGTCGCTCGCCGCCGCGCAGGTTGCGTGTATCTCGCCAGACACCGAGGCGAAAGGTTTCCAGCGCCAGACCCAGATCCCGGGCGAAGGCTTCGTCGGGGGCGGCGTGACAGATGAAAATGGGGGCGGCGGCCATCGTGCGGTTCCAGAAAGCTTGGGGGAAGGTCAAGGCATTGAGTAGCTTAGCGCAAAAATGTCCGGGGAGTGCCCTTGAAATCGGGGCGACCGTCCCTATTTATCAAGCAACCCGAAGAGGCGTTCGGTGGAACGCCGGAACTCGAAATTCGAGGAGGATCGATTATGGCTCTGATGCGTTATGAACCCTTAAATTTGTTGAATCAGTTACAGCGGGAAGTCAACCGCCTGTTTGAGACCAGCCGGTTTGGCGATGAGGAAACCGGGCACATGCTGGCGGATTGGATGCCCGCGGTGGATATCAAGGAGGAGCCGGCCCAGTTCGTCATTCATGCCGACCTGCCGGGCGTGGATCTCAAGGATATCGATGTCACGCTGGAAAACGGCGTGCTGACCTTGAAGGGCCAGCGGGCTAGCGAGAAGAAGGAAGAGACCGAACAGTATCGCCGGGTCGAACGGGTGCGCGGTACCTTCCTGCGGCGGTTTTCGCTGCCGGATGTGGCCGATGCCGACAAGGTGAGCGCCAAGTGCAAGGACGGCGTGCTGGAGGTGATCGTGCCGAAGCGCGAGGCGGCGCAGCCCCGTAGGATCACGATCGAAAGTTGATCCGGGAGAACCGGGACGCGGCCGATCACCGCGCTCCGGGATCGACCACGAGGCGCGGGTTTCGACCCGCGCTTTGCTTTTGGGCTATTGGAGTCACTCAAGCCAGTTCGTGCACGATCTTGCCCAACCCGGCTCGTCGGAGGGCGTCGTCGAGCAGTCGGCGGATCTGGCGGACGGTGTCCAGCTCCAGCGCCTGTCGGGCCAGTTCCCGTGTTTCCGCCAGGGTGAAGTTGCGGATCGCCCATTTGACTCGCGGCACGCTGGTGGGGCCAGCGCTCAGACTGTTCACCCCCATCCCCAGCAGTAGCACGGCAGCGCCGGGATCGGCCGCCATCTCTCCACAAAGGTTCACCGGTCGGCCGGTCTGGCGCCCGCCCTCGATAATGTGAGCGATCATTTTCAGCATCGCCGGGTGCAGGTTGTCGTACAGTCCGGCGACTCGGGCGTTGTCGCGATCCACCGCCAACAGGTACTGGGTCAGATCGTTGGTGCCGACCGACAGGAAATCCACGTGCTGGGCCAGTTGCGCGGCCTGCCAGGCGGCGGAAGGCACCTCGATCATCGCCCCAACTTGCGGCTTGGCGGCGGGCCAGCCGTCTTCCTGCAGTTCCCGGTGCGCCTGTTCCAGCAATCGCAACGCCTCATCCACTTCCTCGATCGTGGTGATCATCGGAAACAGGATTCGTAAGTTGTTCAACCCGGCGTTGGCGCGCAGCATGGCGCGCAACTGGGTCAGGAAGATGTCGGGATGGTCCAGCGTGAATCGCATCCCGCGCCAGCCGAGGAAGGGGTTGTTTTCGTCGATGCTGAAGTAGGGGAGGGTCTTGTCGCCGCCGATGTCCAAGGTGCGCATGACCACGGGTTGTGGGGTGAAGGCGGCCAGCATCTGACGATAAATCTGGCACTGCTCATCCTCGCAGGGAAAGGATTCGCGCACCATGAAGGCGAATTCGGTGCGGTACAGGCCGATGCCTTCGGCACCGCTGTCGCGGGCGGCGGCAATGTCGGTCAGCAGGCCGGCTTTGGCGTATAGCGGAATGTGATGGCCGTCCTGGGTCGTCGTCGGCAACTCGCGCAGTTCGCGCAGTTCGGTGGACAGTTCCACCTCGGCGGCGATCAGGTGCCGGTATTCCTCGCGCATCGATGGATCGGGGTTGAGGTAGATCCGGCCTTGGTAACCATCGACGATGATTTCACAACCGTCGAAACGGCCCAGCGGTCGTTCGCCCAGTCCCATGACCGCCGGGATGCCCATGGCCCGCGCCAGTAGAGCGACGTGGGACAGGGCCGAACCGCGCAGGCAGACGATGGCGGCCAACCGTTCCGGCGGCACCGCCGCCAGATGCGCCACGCTCATCTCCTCGGCGACCAGTACGCAGCGCCCGTTCGCGCAATCCAGCGGCTCGGTCGGAACGGCGCGCAGGTGGTTCAGCACCCGCCGTCCCAGATCGCGGATGTCTTCGGCGCGGCCGCTGAGATAGGGGTCTTCGGCCTGTTCCAGCAACCGGACCCGGCTCAGCACGGCGTCGCGCCAGGCAGCTGGCGCCCACTGGCCGGCCTGGATACGGGCGTGGGTGTCGCCGAGCAGGCTGTCGCTGCTCAGCATCATCCGGTAGACGGCGAACAGCGCCTGTTCGGTCGGCGGCAGCAACGGCGCCAGCCGGTCGCTGGCTTCGCGCAGTTCCCGGTCGACCGCGGCGATGGCGGCCCGAAATGCCGTCTCCTCGGCGGTGGGATCGGCTGCCTCGCGGTCGGGCACATCGTCGAGATCGGCCAGCAGATGCGGGATGGCGACGGTGCCGATGACCACCCCTGGGGCGCCGGGTACGCCCTGCAGGGCGCGGGTGCCGGCTGTCAGGGGGTTGAGCAGTTCCTGGGTGGCGCCGCTGAGGATGGCGTGGTTGAGGATGCTGGCCAGTTGCGCGGCGATGGTGACCAGAAAATCCACCTCGCCGGATTGGAATTGGCGGACGGCGGTGTGCTGGACCAGCAAAACACCCAGCACTCGGCGATATTGGATCAGGGGCACGCCCAGGAAGGCGTGGTAGTCGTCCTCGCAGACTTCGCGGACCGGGTGGAAGCGCGGATGGAGTGGCGCGTCTTGCAGATTGAGCGGTTCCTGGCGTTCGGCCACCAGCCCGACCAACCCTTGCCGGAGGTTCAGCCGGATCCGGCCAACCGCCTGCGGATTCAGACCGGCGGTCGCCATCAGGACGTATTCCCGGTTGTCCTCATCGGCCAGATAGACGGTACAGGCGGCGACACCCATCGCATCCCGAATCCGGTTGACCGTGATCGCCAGCGCGCTGGGCAAATCCGGCGCCGCGCTGACATCCTGGACGATACGGCGCAGGGTTTCGAGCATGAAGCGAGATTCCTTCCGACTGGAAATTTTCTGGAGCATAGAGTAAGCCATCATCACAATGAATGGTGATAGCGCGGAATAACGCAACAGAGTGTGAGTGTGTAAGTAGTCCACGGTGGCTGCTGGGTCTTGGTCGGTCGATATCACTAACGGTATTAGTGCGACCGTTGCACTCGATAGTTCGCCCCGCGCGATGGGCGGAAGCCAAGTAGAATATACCGACTTCAGGTTACCTAAGAACAATACAGGGCCATGAGCGACCAAACGCAATCGACCGTCGACCCGGCGCGGACTGCCCGCCTGCTGCGCCTGGCAACCTATGCCTCGGTGACCACCGCGACGGCCCTGATCGCCGGCAAACTGGCGGCGGCGCTGCTGACGGGATCGGTTAGCGTGCTGGCATCGCTGGTGGATTCGATGATGGACGTGGCGGCATCGATCATCAATCTACTGGCGGTGCATTACTCGCTGCAACCACCCGACCGCGAGCATCGCTTCGGCCACGGCAAGGCCGAACCGCTGGCGGGTCTGGTGCAGGCGGCATTCATCGCCGGTTCGGCGGTGTTCCTGATCCTGCACGCGGTCGATCGGCTGTTGCACCCGCAGCCGTTGAACGATGCCCTGGTCGGCGTCGGCGTACTGATCTTCTCCATTGTCGCCACCGTTGTGTTGCTGCTGTTCCAACACCACGTGATTCGTCGTACCCACTCCACGGCGATCCGCGCCGACGCGCTGCATTACGCCACCGACCTGCTGACCAACGCCGCCACCATTCTGGCGCTGGGTTTGGCGATGCTGGGTTGGCCGCTCGCCGACCCGATTTTCGCCATCGGCATCGCTCTGTACATCCTCTACAGCGCCGGCCAGATCGGCTACGAGGCCATCCAGTTGCTGATGGATCACGAGTTACCGCCCGAGGTTCATGCCCGCATCAGGGAGATCGTGCGCGCCCACCCTCAGGTACGAGGGGTTCACGACGTGCGCACCCGTCGCTCCGGACAGACCTATTTCATCCAGTTGCACCTGATGCTGGACGATCAGTTGCCGCTGGTGGTGGCGCACCGGGTGGCCGACGAAGTGGAGGCGGCGATCAAGGGAGCATTCCCCAACGCCGACGTGCTGATTCATGAGGATCCGGCCAGCGAACCGCCGCCGCGGCCGCTGCCGGTCTGAGGCGGGCGTGAAAATCCTCAGGGCGCCGTCAGTACCATCCCCGCGATGGGAGTGACGCCACGCCCGTCCGGACCGGTAAATTCGAAGGGTAGGGACACCAATTCCATCCCGGCATTGCGCTGGATCGCGAAATGCAGGTGCGGGCCGGTGGAATAGCCGGTGTTGCCGGAGTTCGCCAGCCAAGCCCCGCGTTCCACCCGCTGTCCGGGAGCCACCCGAACCGAATCGGGATGCAGGTGGGCGTAAACCGCCATGGTCCCGTCCTGGTGCAGGATGCGCACCGCGTTGGCGCGGGTCTGATATTTCGGATCCGTGCCGCCATCCAGAAAATCGTCGGCGATTTCCATCACCACGCCGGCCCGGGCGGCGCGGACCGGAGTGCCCAGCGGCAGGACGATATCCACGGCGTAGCGGCTCTGCGGGTGCTGATGGCTGAAAACGCCGTCGAAGGCCTGACTGATCGCGAATCGTTGTCCCGGCGCGAACGGCGGCGTGTAGGGGCCATCGGGCCGGTGTTCGGCGGCGGGATCGCCCAGTACGGCTCGTACCTGGTAGGAATAGCGCCAGCGCGGTCCGGACGGCGTGAAGGAAACGGCGATGATTTCGGCGCGGGGTGGTACCACCACCCGAACCGGCAACGGCGGCTCGGCGCGCATGTTGTCGAGCATCTCGGCGCTGATCTCCACTTCGACCGGGCCGTAATAGTCGTTGATCGCGGCCAGAACCGGCGCGTCCTGGGTACCGCGATTGCGGATGCTGATCCTGATCGGGAGTTGGCTGACCGGGAGCGGTTTCACCTCGACGGGCGTGTCGGCGGTTTCCGGCGGTCGGTCGGCAAACACCCAGGCGCCGGACGCATCCTGATACTTGTAGAGGGTTTTGGCTGGCGCCAGTGGCGGGACTGGCAAACCGAGCACGGCGATCAGTGTGATCGAAATCAGGGTCAGCCGTCGTTGCCGTCTTGCGCGCCTCATCGGAAGCCGCCAACGCTCAAAAGTAATGAATGTGCGTGCCTTCCTGCTCGCTCTTGGCCAATTCCACCATCCTGGCGGCGACGGTTTCCGCCGGCACCGGCCGGTAGCGGCTGAGTGGCCCGATCAGGAACAGCGACCAGACCGGCGCAAACTGCTTGTTCCAGTCCTCGACCGGGCGGGGTTCCGGGCGTTCTCCCAGCAGCAGGGAAGGGCGCAGCAGATGAGCCGACTTGAAGTGCAGTTCGCTGACTGCCGCCTCGGCCCGGCCCTTGACGCGGTTGTAGAACATCGGGGAACTGGGATCGGCGCCGACCGCCGAGACCAGGACGAAGCGGCGCACGCCCCGGGTCGCTGCCAGCCGGGCCAGTTCGGCGACGTAAATGTGATCCACCTTGGCGAAAGCTTCCGGCGAACCGGCGATCCGGTGGGTCGTGCCCAGACAGCAGAGGACGGTATCGGCGTCGATCGCCCGGGCGTGGTCGCCGAGATGATCGAAGTCCACCACGTGGACGGTCAGTTTCGGATGCGTCCGTTCCAGCGGCCGGCGGGCCAAAACCGTCACCTGGCCGAAGTCGTCGTCCGCCAGCAGTTTCGTCAGACAGTGCCCGCCGACCAGGCCGGTCGCGCCGGCCAGTAACACACGGCTTCCCGCTTGTGGTTGTGCCTCCATTTTCCATGCTCCCGATGGTTAAACCGGATTCCCGACAAGAGGTTTGGCCGCGCCAAACCTTCGGGGGTTCTTCCTGTTAAGCATAGTCCCGCTCCTTTTGGGATGGCGCGCGACTGCCGGTGGCGGGGAACGCTGGT
Organism: Candidatus Competibacter sp.; assembly: GCA_031732875.1. Lineage (GTDB taxonomy): Bacteria > Pseudomonadota > Gammaproteobacteria > Competibacterales > Competibacteraceae > JAVMKJ01. The sequence goes on from JAVMKL010000275.1 coordinate 12,911, forward strand.
AAACTGGCCGTGCCCGCCACTCACGAGGATCGCGACATGCTCAAAATCCTGCTTGCCAGCCTGCTCCTGCTGTCCGGCGCCATCGTCATCGCGGCCGAACAGCAGACCCTGGTCGTCTACAACTGGGCGGAGTACCTGCCGAAGAAGGTCCTCCAGCAGTTCGCCCGGGAAACCGGCATCAAGGTACAGTACTCGACTTATGACAGCAACGAGGCGATGTACGCCAAGGTCAAGACCGTCAAGGGCGTCGGCTACGACATCCTGGTGCCCTCCACTTACTATGTGGACCGAATGCGCCGGGAGGGGTTGCTGCAACCGCTGGACAAGTCCCGCTTGCACAATCTCGGCAATCTCAACCCGCGCCTGCTCGATCAGCCCTACGACCCCGACAACCGGTACAGCATTCCGTATCTGTGGGGCACGACCGGCATCGCCTACGACGCCGACAAGGTGGCGCCCGGCACGTTGACGCGCTGGGCGGAACTGTGGGATCCAGCCTACAGGAACAAGCTGTTGTTGTTGAACGACATGCGCGAAGTGTTTTCGATGGGACTCAAGGTGCTCGGCCATTCCATCAACACCACCGACGAGAACCAGATTCGCGCCGCCTATGAAAAACTGGCCGAGATCATGCCCAACGTGCGGGTGTTCGATGCCGAGTCGCCCAAAACCAAGTTTCTGTCGCGGGAGGTGGCGGCGGGGATGCTGTGGAACGGCGAAGCCTATCAGGCCAGCAGGGAGAATCCCAAGATCCGGTACGTCTACCCGAAGGAAGGGGCGATGCAGTGGATGGACAATCTGGTGGTGTCGGCGGGGGCCAAAAACGTGGACGCCGCCCACCAATTCATCGACTTCGTATTGCGCCCGGAAATCGCGAGGCAGATCAGCGAGGAGGTCGGCTATTCCTCGCCCAATCTGGCGGCCATCAAGCTGCTGCCGGAAAAGGTGCGCGACAATCCCACCGTCTATCCGTCCGAAGAGGATCTGAAGAACGTCGAGTTCCAAACCGACGTCGGCGCGGCCCTGCCGGTTTACGACCAGTACTGGCAGCGGTTGAAGGCCCGGCGTTGAGCATTAGGCTGTTATTTTTAGATGACAATATCGCGGTTTTCCGGACCGACGATGTGTTCTTGAAATAAACCGGGTGTTTCCTTGTATTTTTGATCATCCAGCCGGATCAAAAACAGCAGGGG
>JAVMKL010000276.1:0-74646 GCA_031732875.1 Candidatus Competibacter sp.
TACGCAGCGGCTTGCCGGTCTTGAGCATGTGCTCGATCCGGGCCTGGGTCAGCGGCGATTGCGCCAGCTCGACGAACGCCTTGCGCTCCAAGCCGAGCAGCCAGTCCTCGTCCACCATCGTGTTGGGGTCCACGTCGCCACCGCATAGCGCGGTCGCGATCTTGAGTCCCAACTGATAATCGTGAGCGGAGACGAAGCCGCCGTCGCGCATGTTGACCAGCGCCATCTGGCAGGCGGCGACACCGGTGCGGCCCGCCACCCGGATCTGGCGCGGCTGCGGCGGCCGATAACCGGTTTCGGCCAGCGCCCGGACCTGGGCCTTGGCGACATGGAGCAGCTCGTTGGGATTGAACACGATCACATCGCTGGCCTTGAGATGGCCGAGTTGCTTGGCCTCCTCGGCGCTGCGCGAGACCTTCGCCATCGCCATCGCCTCAAAGTACGGGCGCAGGAACGGCAGCAGATCGCCGCCCTTGGACTCGGTCATGGCGCGCAGGGCAAATTCCTTGCAGCCGCCGCCGGCCGGAATCAGGCCGACGCCGACCTCCACCAGGCCGATGTAGCTTTCCAGCGCCGCCACCACCCGGTCGCAGTGCATCAGGAACTCGCAGCCGCCGCCCAGAGCCAGCCCCTGTGCGGCGGCCACCACCGGGATTGCGGAATAACGCAGCGCGCTCGTGGTTTGCTGGAACTTGGCGACGGTGTTCTCGAACGTGACGAAATCACCCGCCATGAGGACTGGCACCGCCTGCGCCAGATTGGCCCCGGCGCTGAACGGCGCTTCGGTCTGCCACAGCACCAGTCCGTCGAACTTCCGCTCGGCGATCTCCAGCGCTTCCAGTACCCCGTCGAGCACGTCGTCGCCGATTACGTGCATCTTGCTCTTGAAGCTCAGCACGCCGATGTCGTCGCCGGTGGTCCACAGCCGCACGCCGCTGTTTTCGAACACCATCTCGCCGTAGCGGTGCCGCGCTTCGCCCAGCACCTGCTCCGGATAGAGCTGGCGCCGGTAGACCGGCAGAGTGGACCGCGGCTTGTAGGCATCTTCCACCGCCGAGTAGGAACCCTCGGGCCGGTGGACGCCGTCCACCTGCTTGACCCAGGCGGGCAGCGGCGTTGCGGTCATGGCCTTGCCGGCGGCGATGTCCTCCTCGATCCAGGCTGCCACCTGCCGCCAGCCGGCCGCCTGCCAGATTTCGAACGGCCCCATGCTCCAGCCGAAGCCCCAGCGGATGGCGAAGTCGACATCGCGGGCGGTATCGGCGATTTCCGCCAGCAGCACCGCCGCGTAATGGAATGCATCGCGGTGGATCGCCCACAGAAACTGGGCTTGCGGATGATCGCTGGTGCGCAAGGCGGCGAACTTCTCGGCGGGATTCTTAATTTTCAGGAGCGCCTGCACCGCTTCGTCGGGCTTGGCGCCGGCGTCCCGATACTCGCCGGTGGCCGTATCCAGCACCTGCTTGCCCTTGTTGGCGTAGATGCCGGCCTTGGTTTTCTGGCCCAGCGCGCCCTTTTCGATCAGTGCGTTCAACCAGGCGGGTGGATTGAAATACTGCCGCCACGGATCGTCGCGCAACGCCAGCGCGGAACCCTTGAATACATGGCCCATGGTATCCAGGCCCACCACGTCGGCGGTGCGATAGGTGGCGCTCTTGGGCCGGCCGATGGCCGGACCGGTCAGTGCGTCCACCAGGTCCAGACTCAACCCGAAAGCCTGCGTGTGATGGATGGTCGCCGCCATCGAAAACACGCCGATGCGGTTGGCGACGAAGTTGGGGGTATCCTTGGCGCGAACCACGCCCTTGCCCAGGGTACTGACCAGGAAGGTTTCCAGCAGATCGAGAATCGCCGGATCGGTGGTCCGGCAGGGAATCAGCTCCACCAGCGCCATGTAGCGCGGCGGGTTGAAGAAATGGATGCCGCAGAAACGCGGGCGCAGGTTCTCCGGCACCGACTCGGCCAGCAGGCTCAGCGGCAGGCCGGACGTGTTGGTGGCCAGGATCGCCCGGTCGTTGACATAGGGGGTAACGCGCTTGTAGAGATCCGCCTTCCAGTCCGGACGTTCGGCGATGGCTTCGATCAGCAGATCGCAACTCCGCAGTTCCTCCAGGTGCTGGTCGTAGTTGGCGGGCTGGATCAGCGCGGCCCGTTCCTTGACGGCGAACGGCGCCGGGCTCAGCTTGACCATGCTGGCGATGGCCTTGGTCACGATCCCGTTGGGATCGCCGTCCTTGGCCGGCAGATCGAACAACACCACCGGCACGTCGGCGTTGGCCAGATGGGCGGCGATCTGCGCGCCCATCACGCCAGCGCCCAGAACCGCCACCCGGCGGATGGATGCTGCGTTACTCATACTCGTGGGTATCCTCTCGTCAGGCTGTCGAAACGCCCCCTCACCCCTGACCCCCCTCCCGCAAGGGGAGAGGGGAGCGAACGGTTGTGCCAAAAATAAAGCCGGGGATGGCGCCCCGGCTTTCTCGATTTGGCTAATCGACGCACGCCGCCCGGGCGCGCGAGGATCAACACCCGTCAGAAATTGTAAGTCACCTGCGCGGCCAGGATATTGACGTTATTGTCGTAACTGCCCCTCAGCCAGCCATAGGCGGCGACGTTCTGAGCCTCCGTCGGATACATGCCGCCGCTGTCGTCGATCGACATCCCCTGCACCCAGATATAGGTGTAGCCGAAGTCGAACCACAGATCCTTGTTCGGCTTGTACTGGGCACCCACCGATAGCCAGGTACGGTTGTTGTCCGGCAGTCGCGGCGTGCGGTATTCGGCGCCATCGACCGGCGACTGGTCGTAGGCGAGGCCACCACGGAATTTCCATTGGTCGTCGTACTTGTAGGTGGCGCCGACCGCCACCCGCCAGGTATTACGCCAGTTCTCCTCGGTTTTGGAAAGCGTGGTTCCGCTGGCGGGTCCATCGGTACGGAAAAATTCGAGGACCTGGATCGACGACCAACCGGTCCAACTCAGGTCGCCCATGATTTCCCAGCGGTCGTCGATCTGGTGCCAGGCGCTCAGGATCGCGGTGTCGGGCACTTCGACGTCCGTCTTGAACCCACCGTCGTAGGTAGCAGCGGCAAGGGCCGCGTTCGCGGCGGCATTATTGGGTCCCAGGGTGGTCACCACCGGACGATCAAAGGTGGCGTTGCCGGTTACCTTATATTTGATGGTCGAACGATAGGAGAGGCCGATCCGGGTCTGTGGCGAAGGTTGAAACATGGCACCAAGGTTAAAGCCATAGCCCCAGTCGTCACCCTCGAGCGTGGCTTTGCCTTCCAGATTGCTCAGCGCGCCACCCGGAGCACACAAGGCTGCACCGAGAACCTGGCACAAGGACCCGCTGGCATTAAAGGCGCTGCTGAATGTGGCATCAACTTTCTGGGCGCTCACACCCAAACCCAGGGAGATGGTATCGCTGGCCCGGTAGGAAATAGACGGGTTGATGTTGATGGTCTTGATGTCGGATTTGATGGCGCGGAAGCGGCCCATCCAGTCCGGGTCGTATTCGGTCACCAGACCGAACGGCGCGCCGATGCCGAGACCGATGCTGATTTGGTCGTTGACCGGCATGGCGAAATAGGCGCTCGGCACGACATTCCAGCCGCCGTTGTCGCCACCCTCGCCGCCAAGATTGTAAATTCCGGCCGGCAGTACCGTGCCGTCGTTGGAAAAGTAGGATGAAGGTTTGACAAAGTTCAGCGCGCCGACGACCTGCATCTTCCCTTCGGGCAAATAAGCCATGCCGGCCGGGTTGAAGTAGATGGTGCTGGCGTCAGCCGCCACCGCCGCCGATCCGGCGTAGGCGTTGCCGAGGCCGCTGGCGTTTTGTTCCAACAATTGGAAACCGGAACCATGAGCCTGGCCGGTTACCGCTAAGGTCCCGGCGAAACTGAGGACCAGAAGCGAACTGTGCAACTTTGGATATGTCATTGGGTTGCCCTTTTCGTTTTCAATCGATTTATTTGTAAATGTTATCCTCGACCATCAACCCGAACGGGTCGATGGCTTCCCCCCGTCTTTCGTCCGACCGGCAATCAAACAGCCGTTTCCACCCTTTCCATCAGCGGCGGCGCGCGCAGCCCGGCCGCCAGGAACTGAATCAACTGCCGCAACAGCCACTCCTCGTCCCCGGCAACTCGAACCGCGAACGGTACTGGCGGCAACCGCGCGCCCGCGTACGTGAACGAGAGTACCCCCAGCGTAAAGTGCAGCCGCCACCGCAATTCCTCGGGTCGCAGGCGCGGCAGGATCCTCCCCAGCGTCCGCTGGAACTGCTCCAGCACCGGCGCATAGCAATCCCGCAGGAATTCGCGCAACGATTCGGAACCCTCGATTTGAGCCCGGCCCAGCAGGCGAGTAAACCGCTCGCCGTGCGGCCCTTCCCGGCGCAGGCGCAATGACGGCTCGATAAAGGCATCCAGCACCGCTTCCACCGCCACCGGCTGGCCGCCGGCATTCAGCGCCGCCAACCGCGACAACCGCTCTTCGCTCAACCGCCTCAGCCGGCGAGAAAACACCGCCCGAACGAGCGCGTCCTTCGATCCAAAGTGGTAGTTGATGGCAGCCAGATTGGCCTGGGCCCGCGCCGTGATCGCCCGCAGCGAGGTTTCAGCGAAACCTTGCTCGGCGAACAAGGCTTCGGCGGCGTCCAAGAGACGTTGCTGTGTATCGGTTTCCATCGCATCGGCTTCATTCAAACGTCTGTTTGATTATGGTATCGGATACGAACATTCGCAATGCACAATCTGGTCAGCCATGTGGATTTTGCACCGCCAGCAGGCGCCGGATCGCCGTCACATCAAAGGGCCAGTCCAACTCTCCGCCGGTATCCAGCCGGCGCAGTACCGGAATGCGGACGCCATACCGTTCCAGCAATTCCGCATCGTCCGCGATCTCCACCAGGCCGACGGCCATGTCCGTCTGTTGCCGAACCAGCCCTTCCGCCCGTTCGCACAGATGGCAGCCGATAGTGGTGTACAGGACCAGAATTGGCCCACTATCCTGATTCGTCATGCATCCCCCCGATCCAACGATCAAAACCACCCCCGAAACCGCCGTGTCGGCGCGGAATCCACTATCATTCATTAATTCCCGTCATTCACCCTATAACCATTCCAACTTGAATACGCGCATGGCCAGACTGCTGCACGAACTCATTCTCGAACAGGCGGACCGCCAACCCACCACCACCGCCATCGTCCACCGGCAAACGGCCCTGAACTACGCCAGCCTGGCCAACCTGATCCAAACCACGGCCCGCGGGTTGCTGGCCTTCGGCCTGGGCCGGGCGGAACGGGTCGCCGTCTATCTGCCCAAACAGCCCGAAACCGTCGCCACCCTGTTCGGCGCCAGCCTGGCCGGAGGCGTGTTCGTCCCGATCAATCCGCTGCTCAAGCCCGAGCAGGTTGCCTACATCCTCCGCGATTGCAACGTCCGCATCCTGGTCACGGCCCGCGACCGGGCCGACGCGCTGGCGCCCCTGCTCGCCGACTGCCCCGACCTGCACGGTCTGGTGTTGGTCGACGAACCCACTCCCCCGCCCCGTTATCCGCATCATTTGAATGTATCCGACTGGCCAACGCTGCTGCGAGCGGACGATGGCCGCCCGCCGGCTCGGGCCATCGACGTCGACATGGCCGCTATCCTCTACACTTCGGGCAGCACCGGCAAACCCAAAGGCGTGGTATTGTCGCACCGCAACATGCTGGCAGGCGCCTACAGCGTCGCCGAATACCTCGGCAACCGCTCCGACGACCGTCTGCTGGCGGTGCTGCCCTTCAGCTTCGATTACGGCCTCAGCCAGCTCACCACTGCTTTCGTGGCGGGCGCGCGGGCCGTGTTGATGGACTATCTGTTGCCCCGGGACGTCGTCAACGCCGTCGCCCGCGAGGAGATCACCGGCCTGGCGGCAGTACCGCCGATGTGGGTGCAACTGGCGCAACTGGATTGGCCGGCGGCGGCGGCGAACAGCCTGCGCTACATCACCAACTCGGGCGGGGCCATGCCGCGCGCCACGCTAGCCGCGCTGCGCCGCGCGTTGCCGAAAACCACGCCCTTCCTGATGTACGGTCTGACCGAGGCGTTCCGCTCCACCTACCTGCCGCCGGCGGAAATCGACCGCCGGCCCGATTCGATCGGTAAGGCCATTCCCAACGCCGAAATCCTGGTGGTGCGCGAGGACGGCACGCCCTGCGCTCCCGGCGAACCCGGCGAACTGGTGCATCGCGGCGCGCTGGTCGGGTTGGGCTATTGGAACGACCCGGCCAAGACCGCCGAACGCTATCGCCCGGTCCCCGGCCAGAATCCCGGCCTTCCCATCCCCGAACTGGCGGTCTGGTCGGGCGACACGGTACGCATGGACGAGGACGGTTTCCTGTACTTCATCGGCCGCAAGGACGACATGATCAAAACCTCCGGTTATCGGGTCAGCCCGACCGAAATCGAGGAAGTCCTGTACGGCAGCGGCCGGGCGGCCGAGGCGGCGGCGCTGGGCATTCCGCACCCCGCCCTCGGTCAGGCCATCGTCGCGGTGGTCAAGCCGCTACGGGACGACTTCAACGAGAGCGGTCTGATCGCTCACTGCAAACAGCATTTGCCCAACTTCATGGTCCCGCTGCAAATCATCGCCCGCCCCAGCGACCTGCCGCGTAACCCCAACGGCAAGATCGACCGCAAAACCCTGGCCGAGGAATTGCGCGCGCTGTTTCAGGAGCCAACCGCATGAGCGCCGCCAAACCGGTTCACGCGCCGATGAATCAGTTCGCGGTGGTCGCCGACTGTCTCCAGATCGGCGGCATTCCCCTTACCCAACTGGCGGCCCGGGTCGGACAAACCCCGTTCTATGCCTACGACCGCAACCTGCTGGACCGGCGGGTCACCCTGCTGCGCGACGCGTTGCCGCCCGCTATCGCCCTGCATTACGCGGTCAAGGCCAACCCGATGCCGGCCGTGGTCCAGCACATGGCCGGACGGGTGAACGGTCTCGACGTCGCCTCGCTGGGCGAATTGAAGGTCGCGCTGGACGCCGGCATGGACCCCGCCGAGATCAGCTTCGCCGGTCCGGGAAAACGGCCGCCGGAACTGGCCGCCGCCATCGCCGCCGCCATCACGATCAATCTGGAGTCGGCCCGGGAACTGGAAACGGTCGCCCGCCTGGGCCTGGCCCAGGGCCGGCGACCGCGGGTGGCGGTGCGGGTCAACCCGGATTTCGAGTTGAAAGCCTCCGGCATGAAGATGGGCGGCGGACCCAAGCCGTTCGGGGTGGACGCCGAACAGGTGCCGGCCCTGCTCCGGCGGATCGGCGAATTGGGCGTGGATTTCCAGGGCTTTCACATCTTCACCGGTTCGCAAAATCTGCGTTCCGAGGCCATCGTCGAAGCCCACGACCGCACGTTCGAACTGGCGCTGCGGCTGGCGGCGGACGCGCCGGGACCGGTGCGGCTGCTCAACATCGGCGGCGGCTTCGGCATCCCCTACTTCCCCGGCGACGCGCCGCTGGATCTCGATCCCATCGCCGCCAATCTGGACCGCTGGCTGCCGGTGGTGAAGGAGCGGCTACCCCTGGCGCAAGTGGTGCTGGAACTGGGTCGCTACCTGGTGGGCGAGGCCGGCATTTACGTCGCCGAGGTGGTGGACCGCAAGGTCTCGCGCGGCCACACTTTCCTGGTCACCAACGGCGGCCTGCACCACCATCTGGCGGCGTCCGGTAATTTCGGCCAGGTGGTGCGCAAGAATTACCCGGTGGTGGTCGGCAACCGGGTGGTCGGCGCCGAACGGGAAGTGGTGACGGTGGTCGGCCCGCTGTGCACGCCGCTCGACCTCCTGGCCGACCGGATGGAACTGGCCAAGGCCGACATCGGCGATCTGATCGTGGTGTTCCAGTCCGGTGCTTATGGGTTGACCGCGAGTCCGGCCGCGTTTCTCAGCCATCCGGCCTGCATGGAAGTAATGGTATGACAGTCCCCCGGCTTGGCCGGGGGGTTCGACCCATTCAATCAGTCGCGGAATTTTGGCTTGCGTTTTTCCTGAAACGCTCGCACCCCTTCCTGCGATTCCTCGGTGCCGTAGAACAGGCTGACCGCCTTCAGACCCAACGAGGAAATGCCGGCAATGTGGGCGGTGTCGGCGTTGAACGAACGCTTGGCCAGCTCCAGTGCGGTCGGGCTTTTCTCCAGAATCTCCGCGCACCAGCGCTCCACCTCGGCGTCCAGTTCGTCGTCGGGGACGGCCTTGTTGGCCAGCCCCATTTGCACCGCTTCCGCCGCCGTATACTGCCGGCACAGATACCACACCTCCCGCGCCTTCTTCTCGCCGATCACCCGGGACATGTAGGCGGTACCAAACCCGGGGTCCACCGAACCGACCTTGGGACCGACCTGACCGAACCTGGCCGATTCAGCGGCGAGGGTCAAATCGCACAGCAGCGCCAGCACGTGACCGCCGCCGATGGCGTAACCGCGCACCTTGGCGATCACCGGTTTGGGCACGTCGCGGATCACGCTCTGCAACTCCTCCAGCGGCAGACCGATCACGCCTCGCCCATCGTAGTGCCCGGCGTGGGACGACTGGTCGCCGCCGGTGCAAAACGCCTTGTTGCCGGCGCCGGTCAGGACGATGACGCCGACCGAATGATCCCAGCCGGCCTTTAGAAAGGCGTGGATCATTTCCTCGCAGGTTTGGCCGCGAAAGGCGTTGTACTTGTCGGGGCGGTTGATGGTGATGGTGGCGACACCGTTCTTGATTTCGTACAGGATATCTTCGTAATCGGCGGTCATGATGGCTCCTGGGTTGGTTGCAAATTTCAGGAAACGGTTTTCTTAATTATTCTGCCCAGCCTGCGCGATCATCGTGGCAATCAGGGTTGCAACGAGCGTGGTAACCCCGTCGTCGGCGCGGGCAAACACGTCGGCGCGCGAAACCGTGATCGTCTTGCCGGGCTTGATCACGCGGCCTTCCGCGACGAAATAAGTTCCAGCGGCCGGCCTGAGCAAGTTGACTTTCAATTCGACGGTGAGAACCTCGCTTCCGGCGGGCATCAGCGACAGCGCCGCATACCCGCTTGCGGTATCGGCAATGGCGGTAATGACCGCCGCGTGCATGAAGCCATGTTGCTGGGTGAGGCTTTCGCTGTATGGCATCGAGATATCGACCGCCCCAGGTTCGACGCGATCCAGCGTCGCCTCCATCATCCGCATCAGACCCTGCCGTGCAAAACTCGCCTGCACCACGGTGGCGAAATCGGGGTTGGATGGAGTGAAATTCATGGTGGATGGGCGCTCTCAAATGGCTCCGGCGGAAGCGAACCGGGCGATCTCGGTTTCGGAAAATCCCCAGTCGGCCAGCCAGTCGCTCGAAGCGTCGACCTGCTGGCCTGGTGGACCCTGAATCGCGGCCGGGGTGCGGCTGAAACGCGGCGCCGGGGCCGGTTGCATCAGGCCGGCGAACTCGACGAAGGTTTGCCGGGCCTGGTTGTGCGGGTAGGCGGGGGCTTCGTCCAGGCCGAGCACCGGCGTGACACAGGCATCGCTGCCCTCGAACAGCGCGCACCACTCGTCGCGGGTCTTGGTTCGCAGCGCCGCGCGCAGGCTTTCCTTCATGACCGGCCAGGATTTCGGATGCCATTGCCGCCGGGGGTCGGGATCGGCAACGCCGCAGCCTTCGAGCAGGATCCGGTAAAAATGGGGTTCGATGGGACCCACCGCCAGCCATTTGCCGTCGGCGCATTCATAGGTGTCGTAGAAATGGGCGCCGCCATCGAGAAAATTGCTCTCTCGCCGATCGGTCCAATGCCCCATCGCTTTCAGGCTGTATATGGCGGCCATCAGCAGGGCGGAACCGTCGGCCATGGCTGCGTCCACCACCTGCCCCTGCCCGGAGCCGCGAGCTTCGAGCAGGGCGGCCAACAGGCCGACCAGCAACAGCATGGCCCCGCCGCCGTAGTCGGCGATCAGATTCAGCGGCGGCGGCGGCCCGCCATCCGCGCGGCCGATGGCGTGCAGCGCGCCGGACAGCGCCAGATAATTGATGTCGTGACCGGCGGTGTGCGCCAGCGGCCCGGTCTGGCCCCAACCGGTCATGCGGCCGTAGACCAGTCGCGGGTTCCGCGCCAGGCAGACCTCCGGCCCCAGCCCCAACCGCTCCATGACGCCGGGCCGAAAGCCCTCGATCAGCGCGTCGGCTCGTTCGATCAGGCGCAGCGCGGTCGCCGCGTCGGCGGGCGCTTTCAGATCGAGCCGGAGGATTCGCCGCCCCCGGTCGGGAATGTTCTTTTCCGGCGCGAACAGGTTGGCTTCCGGGGCGCTGGTCTCACGGTTGATTTGCACGACCTCCGCCCCCAGGTCGGATAGCACCATGCCGGAAAAGGGCACCGGACCGAGTCCGGCGAATTCGACGACCTTGATGCCTGCTAATGGTCCCATCGTCAATCTCCAAACATCAGCGTTCGATCCCCTCCCCCCCAACCTCTCTCCCGCAAACGGGCAAGGGGAGCGAACGATTACCTCCCAACGATCAGCCGACCGCCACCGCTCGACCGATCACCAAGCGTTGAATGTCGGACGCGCCTTCGTAGATCTGGGTCACCCGGACGTCCCGATAGAGGCGTTCCACGGGGAAATCGGTACTGTAACCGTAACCACCGTGAATCTGAATGGCGTCCGAGCAAACCTGCTCCGCCATTTCAGAAGCGAACAACTTAGCCATGGAGGCTTCCTTCAGGCAGGGACGGCCGGCGTCGCGCAGGCTGGCGGCGTGCCAAACCATCTGCCGAGCGACTTCGATTTGGGTCGCCATATCGGCCAGGCGGAACAGCACCGCCTGATGCTGGACGATGGGCACGCCGAACGTCTCTCTTTCCCGCGCATAGTCCACCGCAGCCTCGAATGCGGCCCGGGCCATGCCCACGGCCTGGGCCGCGATGCCGATCCGCCCGGCTTCCAGGTTGGACAAGGCGATCCTGTAGCCTTCCCCCTCCCGGCCGAGCAGGTTTTCCACCGGCACCCGGCAGTTCTCGAACAGAATCTGCGCCGTATCGGAGGCGTGCTGCCCCATCTTTTCCTCCAGCCGGGCCACGATGTATCCCGGCGTGTCGGTCGGGACCAAGAAGCAGGAGATGCCTTTCTTGCCGGCGGTCGGATCGGTCACGGCAAAGACGATGGCGACATCGCCTTCCTTGCCGGTAGTGATGAACTGCTTGGCGCCATTCAGCACCCAATCGTCGCCATCGCGCCGCGCGGTGGCGCGGATGGCGGCGGCGTCGGAACCGGTGTGGGGTTCGGTGAGGCAGAAGCAGCCCAGCCATTCCCCCCGCGCCAGCCGGGCCAGATAGCGTTCCTTCTGCCCGTCGGTGCCGTAGTTCAGCGTAATCCCGCAGGCGAGCGAATTCTGCACGCAGACGATGGTGGAGGTGGCCCCGTGACCCGCGGCGATCTCTTCGATGGCCAGCACCATCGATAGATAATCCAGGCCGGCGCCGCCCCACCGTTCCGGCACCACCATGCCCATGACCCCCAGTTCCGCCAGTTCGCGCAGGGCTTCGCGCGGGAAGGTCCGGGTACGTTCCCATTCGGCCGCGTTGGGTGCCAGCCGCTCCCGGGCGAACTGGCGCAAGGTGTCGCGGATCATTTCCTGCTCCTGGGTGAGAATCATGTTCCGGCCCCCATCCGAACGAAAAGTTATTTGGCACCCATGCGGATGGCGCCGTCGAGGCGGATGACCTCGCCGTTGAGGTAGGCGTTTTCGACGATGTGGCGCACCAGGCTGGCGAACTCGGTCGGCTTGCCGAGACGGGGGGGAAACGGCACCATCCTGCCGAGCGAATCCCGCACCTCTTGCGGCATTCCCAGCAACATGGGGGTCTCCATCACGCCCGGCGCGATGGTCATGACGCGGATGCCGTTCCGGCTCAGTTCCCGCGCGATGGGCAAGGTCATGGCGATCATGCCACCCTTGGACGCAGCGTAGGCAGCCTGTCCGATCTGGCCCTCGAAGGCGGCCACCGACGCGGTATTGACGATGACGCCGCGCTCGCCGGTTTCGCTGGGTTCGTTGCCCGCCATGGTGGTGGCCGCATGACGCACCAGATTGAACGCACCGATCAGGTTGATTTGCACCACCTTGGCGAAAGTGGCCAACCCGGGCGGCTCCTCCTTGCCCAGAACCTTTTCCGCCGGCGCGACGCCGGCGCAGTTGACCAGACCATGCAGGGTCCCGAACGCGCTTGCGGTCGATTCGACCGCGGCCCGGCCACTCGCTTCGTCGGCCACGTCGGTGACGACGAATCGGACGGCGGGGCCAAGTTCGGCGGCGAGCGCCTCGCCAGCCTCTCGGTTCAGATCGGCGATGGCCACCCTCCCGCCGGCGGCGACGAGCATTCGCGCGGTGGCCGCGCCGAGACCGGAAGCGCCCCCGGTTACCAGAAAAACGTGGTTGTCGATATTCATGACCGTCCTCGCGGGATGGATGGGTGTCGCGCTGGCGTTGAAATAAGTCTAGAGCGTGTTTGGGTGACCCTCCATGCGAAAATTTGCTCATTTTGTTGAAGTTTTCTTGGAACAGACAGTGACGGGCGGGCGAGCGTCGTATAATGACCCTAAAAGACCCGACCGACGCCTGAGGAGATCACTGTGAGCCACGCCGTCACCGTCTCGTTCGACCGCAACAGCGAATACGAAATCATGCTGCACGACGGTGACGTGCTGGGCATGGACAAGGAGCAGGCACGTACCTGGCTGGCACGGGAATTCGAGGAATTGGAGTGCGTGCCGTCCAACCCGGTGGGCAAGATCCTGCTGCTCGACATGATCCTGAACGTCGCCAAGTATGCGGGAGAGGAATGCTTCGAGGGCGATGGGGAATGGGCCAGGAATTATGCGATCGCGGTTGTGGTGTCCCTGGACCGCCCGGCGATCCGGGTGGACGTCGCGAACTTCGTTGTCGGTTGAACTGGGCCAGGCTTCGCTCCAGGAGCCACTTCTCTCATCCTGATCCAGAACTCGCGCCCGCCCTCTCGGTCCCGCGAGGGCGGCTTGACAAGCCGGAACGCTTCCCCACTAATGCCGTCCGACTGATTTTCACGGGAATATCCTCATGACCGACACGCCGCTCACCACCCTCGAAATCGAACCTAAGGGCGCCGTTCGCTCCAGCGTGATCTGGATGCACGGCCTGGGTGCCGACGCCCGGGATTTCGAACCGATCGTCCCGGAACTGCGCCTGCCGTCCGAGTTGGGCATCCGCTTCGTCTTTCCCAACGCCCCCATTCGCCCCGTCACCGTCAACGGCGGCATGCGAATGCGAGCCTGGTACGACGTGCTGAGCATGGATCTGCCCCGTCAGGAGGACCCCGATGGCGTCTACGCCTCCGAACGGGGCATTTACGCCCTGCTGGAACGGGAGCAACAGCGCGGCGTCCCCGCCGATCGAATCGTGCTGGCCGGCTTCTCTCAAGGTGGCGCGATGGCGCTGCACACCGGCTTGCGCTATCCAGACCGTCTGGCCGGTATTCTGGCCCTGTCCTGCTACATCCCGCTGGCCAGCCGGCTGAACGAAGAGCGCCGGCCCGCCAACCAGCACGCGCCGATCTTCATGGCCCACGGCGATTATGATGCCGTCATCCCGATGCGTTACGGCCAACAGGGTGCCGAACTGCTGGAGAACCTGGGCTACCGGGTGGAATGGAGCGACTACGGCATGGGGCACGAAGTCTGCTGGGAGGAAATTCGCGACATCGCCAAATGGCTCGGACAGGTTCTGGCGGTGCCCCTCGCTTGAATCGAACGGCCAACCGACGGGCTTTTCACAAGGAACCCAACATGATCAAAATCTTACGGTTCGGCGTTATTTTCCTGTTCCTGCTGGGCTCGACCGCTCACGCCGCCGATAACGCCACCGGCAAGGCACAAACCGCTGCCCTGGCGTGGTTGGCGCTGGTCGATGCTGAAAAATACGGGCAGAGCTGGAGCGAAGCGGCGTTATTGTTCCGAAGCGCCGTCATGCAAGTCGATTGGGTCAATGCCGTCACAGCGGTCCGCGCCCCGCTTGGCGCGTTGAAATCCCGCACCCTCAAATCCGCGAATTTCACTCGCAGCCTACCCGGTGCTCCGGACGGTGAATACGTCGTCATTCAATTCGACAGCCAGTTCGAGCACAAAGCATCGGCGGTAGAGACGGTAACCCCGATGCGCGACAAGGATGGGATCTGGCGCGTGGCCGGCTACTACATCAAGTAGCGAAGCGAGTGAAACCATACGTTCGATCGTGAAATCGTTTTTTTTCTCAGCCTCGATGCAACCACTTGGCGACTCCCCGCACAATCCGCACCGCATAAAACCAGGGCAACCCCAGCGGACCGCGCACACCATGGTGTCGGCGCATGAAACCGGTATCCGGAAACAGGTGTTGGCCGAGCCAGCGCAGGCGCGCGGTGGTGGAAGGCAGGGCACGGAAATTCAGCCATTCATAGCGCCACCGCGGACGGATCTGGCGGGGATCGAACCCATCCCGGTCGGCGCCGACCCGCAGTCGGTGCTGGACTTCATCGGGTAGTGCCGTCGCGAAAAGCATTTGGGCGCCGCCCAGGCCATCGAGGCACGGACCGCACAGTGCCCGCTCTTCCGCCAGCGCCGTGACCTGTTGCCATCCCTCATCGGTAATACGCTGAGCCAGCAGGTGGATGTCGTACAGCCAGATTAACCGATCAGCGGTACCCCTCGGCATATTGGTGATCCGGTGCATGCAGGCCAGCAGCAGCGCGTGCGTCGGTCCCAGACCGCGGGCATGTGGCCCCAACGCCGGGACGAGCACGGCCGCCGCCGCCAGTTCGGCAAAAGTAAAACGCTCGGCAAACAACGTTGCGTTGCTCGGCCGCCAATGCACGTCCAAGGCATGGATCAGCCCGCCACGGGTTTTTTTATAACAGCCGAGTTCGTAACCGATCAGATCGCCGGGCACGTCCATCGACTGCTGGTAACCGAGAGTCTGGAGCAGGCGCCAGGCCCGCTCGGCATCGTCACGGGAAGGCAGCAGCAGATCGGTGTCGCAGCGATTGCGCAAATGGGGCTCGGGATACAGGATATAGGCCAAGGATGCCCCCTTGAGTAACAGCACCGACAAACTATGTCGCGCCAGCGCATCGAGTACCTCTCGCAGTTCCGCCGCGCGCGCCATCTCCACAGCGACTTCCTGGTAGGCGTGCCGGGCCAGCGCCGCGCGCAACGTTGCCGGATGGCGGTCCCAGGCAGCGGACCGGCGCAACCGGTCATGACAAAGGGCCAATACCCCTTCCGCCCGTGCAATATCGAGCAGCACGGATTCGGCCGGCGCCACGCCTGGTTCCGTACCGCGCAACAACGCCGCCAGCCAAGTCCGAACGGGATCCAGAGTTGGAGACGCGCTTGGCATGGCGTTACTTTGACACTCCATCGCGCCGAACACCCTCACCTCGCCCAATTTCGGACGCTCGAAGCCCAACGCGCATCTCGCCGGATCTCTTTGATCCATCGCCATCATTTTCAACCAATCCCGAATGGTACGAGTACGCCGCCGCCCTGCCCCAACGATCATGTCGTTGGAACGTCACCCCGGACGATGAAAGTCGGTACTTTCATGGCAACCTAACAGTCGCCCCCCATGCGCGACAAGGATGGGATCTGGCGCGTGGCCGGGTACTGCATCAAGTAGCGGAGCGGGCCACAGCGGGATCACGGCAACTCCGCCACCCAAGCCTGCGCCAGTGACGCCGCCTCGCGCACCCGATCGGGGGCGGTTCCCCCCAACACGTCGCGAGCCGCCACCGAGCCATCCAGCGACAGCACCGCGAATACGTCGTCCTCGATCAGCGGCGAAAATTGTTGCAGTTCCTCCAGTTTCATCTCCGCCAGATCCCGACCGGTTTCCACTCCCAGCCGCACCGCCTTGCCGACGATCTCGTGGGCATCGCGGAACGGCACCCCCTTGCGGACCAGATAATCGGCCAAGTCGGTGGCGGTGGCGAAACCGCGTCGGGCGGCCTGAAGCATCTGGTCGCGCTTGGGGCGCACCGCCGGGATCATGTCGGCGAAGGCGCGCAGGCAACCCCGCACGGTATCCACCGTATCGAACAGCGGTTCCTTATCCTCCTGATTGTCCTTGTTATAAGCCAGCGGCTGGCTCTTCATCAGCGTCAACAGCGCCATCAGGTGACCGTTGACCCGTCCGACCTTGCCGCGCACCAGTTCCGGCACGTCGGGATTCTTCTTCTGCGGCATGATCGAGGAACCGGTGCAGAATCGGTCCGGCAGATCGACGAAATCGAACTGGGCCGAGGACCACAGCACCAGTTCCTCGGCCATCCGCGACAGATGGGTCATCAGAATCGCGGCGGCGGCGGCGAATTCGATGGCGAAATCCCGGTCGCTGACCGCATCCAGGGAATTCGCCGATGGCGCGTCGAAATCCAGGAGTCGCGCGGTGTAGTGGCGATCCAGCGGGTAGCCGGTGCCGGCCAGCGCCGCCGCGCCCAACGGCATGACGTTGACCCGTTTGCGGCAGTCGGTCAGCCGTTCGTGGTCGCGCTTGAGCATCTCGAACCAGGCCAGCAGGTGATGGCCGAAGGTCACCGGCTGGGCAACCTGCAAGTGGGTAAAGCCTGGCATGATCGTATCCGCTTCGCGCGCCGCCATTGCCGCCAACCCACCCAACAACCGTGCGATCTCGACCAGAATGGCGTCGATGGCGTCGCGCAGGTACAGCCGAATGTCGGTGGCAACCTGGTCGTTACGAGAGCGGCCGGTGTGCAGGCGCTTGCCGGCATCGCCGATGCGCTCGGTCAGGCGGGCTTCGATGTTCATGTGAACGTCCTCGAGTTCCACCGACCACTCGAACTCGCCGCGCTCGATCTCGGCCCGAATCGCTTCGAGGCCTTTCACGATCACCTCGCAATCCTCCCGCGAGAGCACCCCCACTCGCGCCAGCATGCGGGCATGGGCGATGGAACCGTTGATATCCTGCCGGTACATCCGCCGGTCGAATTCCACCGAGGCGGTGAAGGCGGCCACGAAGGCGTCGGTGCTCTCGGTGAACCGTCCACCCCAGGTCTTGTTGGTTTGAGTGTCGCTCATAAGATATTCTTTAGGCTGAAAAGGACGCCATAGCTTACCAAAACCATGCACTCCGACACTCTGCGCATCGCCACCCGGAAAAGCCCCCTCGCCCTCTGGCAGGCCGAACATGTCGCCGAACGCCTGCGCCTGACCCATCCCGGCCTGCGGGTCGAACTGGTTGGGATGGTCACCCGCGGCGACAGGATTCTCGACAGCCCGCTGGCCAAAATTGGTGGCAAGGGTCTATTCGTCAAGGAATTGGAGCAAGGCTTGCTGGACGGTCGCGCCGACCTCGCCGTCCATTCCATGAAGGACGTGCCGGTAAACTTTCCCGCTGGACTGGGGCTGCCGGTGATTCTGGCGCGGGAGGACCCGCGTGATGCCTTCGTCTCCCGCGAATATTCCCACCCCGATGCCCTCCCCTCCGGTGCCCGGGTTGGCACCTCCAGCCTGCGCCGCCAATGCCAACTGGCCGCCCGCTATCCCGACTGGGCCATCCACAGCCTGCGGGGCAACGTCAACAGCCGGCTGACCAAGCTGGATGCCGGCGAGTTCGACGCCGTCATCCTGGCCACGGCCGGCCTCAAGCGACTGGGGCTGGAAAAGCGTATTACGGCGATACTGGAACCGGAGTTCAGCCTGCCGGCCATCGGTCAAGGCGCGATCGGAGTGGAATGCCGGCTGGACGACCCCCGGACGCGGGAGTTGATCGCCGCGCTGGACGATCCCGCCACCCATATCCGAATCGCGGCGGAACGGGCGTTCAACGCCCGCTTGCAGGGTGGCTGTCAGGTACCCATCGCCGGTCACGCCCTGCTGGATGGCGACGGACTCTGGCTGCGCGGTCTGGTCGGCGAACCCGACGGCAGCCGGATCGTCGCCGGTGAAATACGCGGCCCCGCGGCGGAGGCCGAAAGACTTGGTGCCACTCTGGCCGACGAATTGCTCGAACGCGGCGCCGGCGCGATTCTCCGTCAGCTACGCTAAAGACAGGCCAACCACCAAGGACAGCAAGGGCACCAAGGACAGCAATAATCACGTGAGTTTTTCCTAATCGTTTACCTTCGTGTCCCTCGTGTCCTTCGGGTGATCGAATCATGGCAATTCGCAAGCAGAACCGTATGACATGACTCCCTCCCTGCACGGTCTGGGGGTGCTGGTCACCCGCCCGGAACATCAGGCCGACCGCCTGTGCCAGTGGATCGAAGGCCACGGGGGCACCACTATCCGTTTCCCCGTCCTGACCATCGCCGAACCGCGCGATTGGGTGCCGGCGCTGGCCATCTTCGACCGGCTGGCCGACTACGATCTGGCAATCTTCACCAGTGCCAACGCCGTGGATCGGGCGCTGCCACCGATTCGAGAACGGGGCGGATTTCCACCCCGGCTGGAAATCACCGCCATCGGTAAGGCTACCACCGAGGCGTTGGCCCGGCACGGCATCGACCGCTGCCTGCAACCCGATCATGGCTTCAACAGCGAGGCGCTGCTGGCCCTGCCGCGCATTGGGAACGTAGCCGGCCAGGCTATCGTCATCGTGCGCGGCGAGGGCGGCCGGGAACTGCTGGCCGAAACCCTGACCGCTCGCGGCGCGCGGGTGGATCGCGCCGAGGTCTACCGGCGCGAACGGCCAGCGGCGGACGTTGGCATACTGCTGGAACGCTGGAGCCGGCGCGAAATCGGCGCGGTAGTGGTCGCCAGTACCGAAAGCCTGTTGAATCTGTTTGATATGCTGGGCATTGACGGGCAAGATTATCTGCGTCATACCCCGATGATCGCGGTCAGCGCCCGCACCGTGCAGACCGCCGCGAATCTCGGTTGTCGTCAACTTCTGCTCGCCCGCGAAGCGAGCGACGACGCCATCGCCGCCGCCCTGCTCTGCCTGAGGGCGAATCCCACTCCATCAGTTGGTAACGCGACATGACAGAAAAGAAATCCGATAACGGCAACGCCAAAGCCCCGCTCGTGGAACCGACGGCTGGGCCATCCCTCGCACCCGACGCCAAGAAATCAGCACCCGCGCCAACGGCCCCGCCCGCGCCCAAGAGCGGCCGCGGCGTGGCGTGGTTCGCGCTCCTGGTCGGACTCAGCGCCGCCGGTGGCAGCGGCTATCTCTGGTACCTGTGGCAACAGGATCAGGTCGCGCAGGCCAGCCGATTGGACCAGGCGATCAAGCAGGCCATCGCTCAGCGGGATCCCGAGTTCCAGGCGCTGAAGGCCCAAGTTCAATCCCTGCAGGCGCTCAAGACCACTCTCGACCAGGTGCGCGCCGAAAATCAGGATCTCAGGGGTCAACTGCTCGGTCTGGCCGGTGACCTGCAACCGTTGAAGAACGCCATGGAGTTGTACAAGGGTGAGAACGAAGTCATCAAGGGCGAAATCAAGCTGGTTCGGGAAGGCCAGGACGCCCACAAGGCCAGCGTCCAGCAGCAAAAGGAGGAACTGGCCAAGCAGTTGCAGGAACACCAGAACCACCTGGCGAAGACGGACGAACACATTCAGAACCTGAAACTGAGCCAAGGCGGGTTGGCGGACAATCTGGAAACGGTCAAGACCGTGGCGGCCAAGGGCGGCGACGTCAACGCCTTCCCGTTGGCCGAGGTGGACTATCTCCTACGGTTGGCCGACACCAAGCTGAAGCTGGAACGCAACGTCGCCAACGCCCGCCTGGCGCTGGATACCGCCCAGCAACGATTGAAGGTGGTCGGCGAAGCCAGCCTGGCCTCGGTGCAAACCATGCTGGCCGAGGCCATCGCCACCCTGCGCGGCGTGCAGTTGCCCGACATCACCGGTCTGGCCCACAAACTGGTGGACATGGAGAAGGAAGTCGGCGGTCTGCCGCTGAAGATCGACTCCGGCGTGCCGGACATCAAGAATCGGGTCAAGCCGGCCGCCAGCGTCGCCGTCAGCGCCGACACCGAGCGGTCCTGGTGGGATCGCAGCACCGAAGCGGTCTGGAACCAGTTCAAGGATATCGTGGTAATCCGCCGCGTGCGCAGCGAAGCGCCGCCGCTGATCGCCATGGAGGAAGAATTCTTCCTACGCCAGAACCTGCGGCTGGAACTGGAGAGCATGCGGATGGCGCTGTTGCGCGGCGACGCCCAGTCCTACCAGGATTCCTACGACCTGGTCCGCAAATGGACCGAGACCTATTTCGACACCCAGGACGCGCGCGTGGCGACCTTCCTCAGCCAACTGCAAGCCTTGCAGACCGTCCAGTTCAATCCCTACATTCCCGACCTGACCGGGCTCAACCAGGCCTTCCGCGACGCGCTCAGCCGCCGGCAACCGGTTCGTTCGGTGCTGAAAACCCCGGCGGCGGATAAGGAACCGGCGGCGGATGAGGAGGCAAAACCATGAGACTGCTCATCGGCGTGATCGTCACTCTGTTCGTCTCGGTCTGGATGGCGCTGGCGCTGCAGCAGGATCCGGGCTATGCGATGGTCAGCATCGGCCAATGGACCATCGAGACCAGCCTTGCCTTTTTCGCGATCGTCCTGATTCTCGCCTTCCTCGCGTTCTACGCCCTGGTCCGGCTGGCGATCCGATTGTGGCGGACGCCGGCCCAAACCCTGAGCGCCAACCGTCGGCGGTTGCAAAGAAAGGCGCGGCGGCTGTTCAACCTGGGCAACCGGCAACTGGCGGCCGGCCAGTGGGCGGCGGCGGAAAAGACCCTGCTCAAGAGTGCGGAATACAGCGAAACACCCGCCCTGCACTATCTGAACGCGGCACGGGCCACTCATCACCTCAGCGACGTCAAGTGGCGCCGCGACCTGCACTTGCGCAAGGCCGAAGATTCGCCCGACGCCGATAAATTGACGGTGCAACTCGCCCGGGTGGAATTCCTGCTGGACGACCGGGAAGCCGAACAGGCGCGACCCATCCTGGAGTCGCTGCATACTCTCAACCCGCGCCATCCGGGCGTGTTGCTGTGGTTGGCCCGGACTTACCAGCAGTTGCAATCCTGGGAACCGTTGCAGAAGCTGCTGCCGGAAGTACAGAAACAGAAGGCGCTCGGTCCCGAGCCACTCGCGGAGATGCAGAAACAGACTTATCAGGCACTGCTGGAAATCGCCGCCGCCGCCGGCTCGCTGGACAAACTCAGGGCACTGTGGAAGCAGGCCCCCGCAGCGTTGCGCGAAGAAGACGAGGCGTTTCTGGTCGCCTACGCCACCGCCCTGTGCGACCTCCAGGCCATCGACGACGCCGAGGCGCTGTTGCGCGAGGCGATCGACCGGCGGTGGAACTCGAAGCTGGTGGTGGGCTACGGGATGCTGGGGCGCGGCAACGCCACCGCGCAATTGGCTGCCGCCGAGGGTTGGCTGGTCCGGCACGGCGACGATGCCTATCTGCTGCTGACGCTGGGCCGGCTGGCGAAGCGTTGCCAGCAGAACGGCAAGGCCCGTGCCTATCTGGAGCAGAGCATCAAACTGATGCCGACTCCGGACGCCTATCAGGAACTGGGCGAGTTGCTGGCATCCCTGCACGAACTGACTCACGCCAGCCAGTGCTTCCACGCCGGGCTGCGACTGCTGGTCGGCAAACCGCAGGAGAAACAGGGCGCCATGTTGCCCGCCACCGAAGCGGCGCAGCAACTCCAGGGACCGGGACAACCGCCGGTGCCAGCGGCGGCGACCTGAACGCCCCCTGCCCCAACCCCTCTCCCGCAAGGGGAGAGGGGGGCTTGCTTCTCAACGCACCGAGAACTCGAAGGAATCGTAGAACAACTGCTCCGCCGGCAACCCCTGCGCGGCGAACGCGGATTTGGCGGCTTCGATCATCGGTGGCGGGCCGCTCATGTACACATCGTAACCGCTCAGGTCGGGATAATCGGCGGCGACTGCGTCATGCGCCCAGCCGGCGCGGCCTTTCCAGCCATCTTCCGGGCGGGGCTCCGACAGCACCGGCGTATAGCGGAAATGTGGATGTTCCTCCATCCAGTGGCGCGGCAATTCGTCCAGATACAAATCCACCTTCGCCCGCGCACCCCAGTACAGGTGCAGCGGCCGGTTCAGCCCGATATGGAAAGCGTGTTCCAGCATCCCCTTCAACGGCGCGAAACCGGTGCCGCCGCCCATCAGGATGATCGGCCGCGGCGAATCCTCGCGCAGGAAGAAGGTTCCCAGCGGGCCCTGAAAGCGCAACAGCGCCTTGTCCTTCATCCGCTCGAACACGAAACCGGTGAAGAAGCCACCCGGTACGTGGCGCACGTGCAGTTCCAGCAACTCGTCGGCGTGAGGCGGATTGGCCAGCGAAAATCCCCGGCGCCGGCCGTCGGCCAGCAGAATGTCCACGTACTGCCCGGCCAGGAATTGCAGGCGCTCGGTGTTCGGTAGTTTGAGATAGAGCCGCATCACGTCCGGCGCTAGCAGTTCCCGCCGCTCGACCCGGCACGGCAGAATTCTGACCGCGATGTCGCCGCCGGTTTTGACCTCGCGCGCTTCGATTACCAAGTCCGAACGTGGCCGGGCCTGGCACAGGAGCGCCTTGCCCTCGGCTTGCTCGCACTCGCTGAGAGCGGGTGGCCGGCCGTCGGGATAGCTCACCTCGCCGGACAGGATCGTGCCCATGCAGGAGCCGCAGGTGCCGTTGCGACACCCGTAGGGCAAAACGCTACCCTTCTCGCGCAGGGCGGCGTCCAACACCGACTCGTTATCGGCGACCTGGAACTCGTGACCGCTCGGTTGGAGCGTGACGTGATAAGGCATGATCGTTCGAACTCTCTCATGCATTGGGTGGTTCGTCGCTGGCGCTGAAGAGGGTCAGCCCTATCGACTGTCCGACGACCTTCAGTTCGGGCCAGCGCCCCGACAGACGCCAGCTTTCCCGCAACACGGTCAGGAAACCCTCGCCTCGCATTTCCATGTAGGCGCGTCCCGTGCGGGAACTTTTGAAATCCCGAAGAAAACCGGCCATGTGCTGGTTGCGTCGAATGGGTTGACAACCGGCATAGAGATTCTCCGGGGTGAGCGTGTTGTGCAACCCACTAGGATTGCGTACTTCAATCCTGTCTGGAAAGACATAGACAATCACTTGGGAACCAGTGAGTTCGTAGTCGCGATGGACGAGGGCATTGACGATACTTTCCTGCAACGCGACCGGGCTGTAGCGCGATTCGTCCAGACGGCCCATGCCGCTTTTAGTCGAACGAATCGCGGCATAGGGACTGACCAGCACGTATTCCAAGGTTTTTTCGATCTGTTCCGGCACCGTCCCGGTGATCCTTTTGGCGTCCACCGTATTGCCGTCGGGCGTATCGTGAGCATAGACCGCGATATCGACGTAGGCACCGACCAGGAACCGTTCCGGCCAATCACAAAACAGCAGCACCCCGAGATTGGTCAATTGCCAAGGTCTATCCTCGATCTGAATGGCCAGTTTCCAGTTGTTCAACAACTGCTCCAAAGGCAAGCTGGCTTCGGCGTAAGGACGTTCGAAACGGGCTCGATGATAGGCATCCAGTTTGGCGAGATTGAGGTCCTCGATCCGGCTGCCGGGCGCCGGACGTTCCTCGAACGGTGCCGGCAGACGCCGGGTAGCAAGCAATCGGCCCAACTGCTCTGCCGGTATCAAGCGACGGTGGCTACCGACCCGCTTGAGAAAACGCCCATCCACGGTCTGATGAACGTAGAATCGAGCCTTGTCAATTTCCACCTTCAGACACAGACGATCCACGCCATCCGCGCCAGGTAACAGCAGCCAGTCCAAGCATGGTTCGATTTCGGGCACGCAATTGTTCAGGGCGCAGTTGATCACGAATTGTTCCAGCACGTCCCGCCGTTCCGGTTCCAGCCCGACAATCTCCCGCGCCTTGTTGACCCCGAACAACACCACGCCTCCCTCGGTGTTGGCCAACGACACCAAAACCTCGGCGATAGCCGACGTGGCCTTGCCTTCCTCGCTCGCGAAACGCACCTTGTCGCCCTGGAAGCGAACTTCCTTGAACTCCAGATAAGTGTCTTCTCCGGCAGCGATTTCCCGCAATAGCTCCGCAACATCATCGTACATGTCGGATTCTTTAGAAGTGATACCATTTACGAATAGATATTGAGCTTTTGGTGGCTTTTGGTAGGTTGGGCTGAACGTCGTGAAGCCCAACATCCCGACCTATTGTTGGGCAACGCTCCACTTTTGCCCAACCTACGCCCTATGCCAAACGGTATAAAACCTATGCGGAATTGGTATGATATTTCTCGCGGCGACGGCGGAAGGCTTCGCGGGACCCTTCCATGATATCCAGCACGGCCTGGGTAACCGCTGGCCGGTCCAACCCGCCCGCAGCGCGCAGGTAGCCATGATCGCCGCGCGCCTTCAAAGCATAGATCAGCTCCGCGTCGCCATTAACCGGCAGGTTGGCGCTGTGCGTCGCCAGAATGATCTGACGGTGTTCCTTGACCCGACGTAACAGAGGTACCAGGTCCCGATAGATAAAATTCGAGTCCAATTCGTCTTCCGGCTGGTCGATCACGATGGGACCGTCGCCTTGGGCCAGCAACAGATTCAACACCGCAGTATTGCGCTGGCCCTCCGAAAGTTGGGGATCGCTGACCTTGCCCAGCGGCCTCCCATCTTTCACGTCGAGCAGTTCGATATCCGCGAAGTCAGCCACGCGCGTGAATCGGGCCTGGCGCCAATCCGTCACTTTGGAATTGAGGTGCTGATTCAAATCCGGCAACAAATCCTGACATTCGATGAGTGACTCGGCCTCTCCGTGGATCAGGGTGGAGATCCATTCCCACGGCGAAGTACAGCCGTTGTTTTGCTGATGTCGGACAAACGCCTGGAATATCTGGTTGCCCAATTCTTCCCAATTCTTCCCCAACCGGAATCTTCGGTCGGGACTTAGGCGATTCCATACAGCGTCAAAGGTACTTTGATCGGCGGCGTAGCTCACGGAAGCCCGGATGGTACCGTCGGCTTTGCTGTTGATGTCATCGACCGCTTTCCGCCGCAACTCGAATTGCCGTTGCCAAGCGCCATGCAGGGCGGCGAATCGATCTGACAAAGTTTTAACGCGCCCATCCAGTTGAGTTTCCAGTTTCTCCTGCGCGGCCAACTCCAGGCGTTTGGCTTGGCGCTGTCGGTCAATCTCCTGCAAGCGGCTCACATCCGAGGGTTGCAGGCCACGTTCCCGGCAAGCTTCCAGAAAGCGGCCCTCGGCGGACGCCAATTCCTGGCCGAGCGCCGGCCAGTCGCTATTCCGCTCGGTGTACGTCAAAAATGTGGTTTCGTAAGACGAGGCGGCTTGCTCCAATTGTTGCTGCACGCTCCGGGTCAGAGTTTCGATGTTCCGGTCCAGAGTCTGGAACCATTCCGCCCGAGGCCAATGGGCGGATTCGGACCCCAATGGCGCAAGAGCCTCGCCGAGATCTTCGGCCAAACTCCGAATGCGGTCGGCTGCTTCCCTGACCCGCGCCCGCAACGTTTCCAAAAAGTGGCTGGCCTGCTGGGCATACTGGTGGGCTGACGCCTCCTGTTGCACGTCCTGCCGCGCCTGCCACTGACGGTCTAATTCAGCGATTTCCTGACGCAGCCGCCGGATATTCTCCCGCACCGTATCGTATTGATCCTGAGCAGCGAACAGTTGCTGAATCTCCGTTCGCACCGTGCGCTCTTCACTTTCCAGGGCTTGCAAGTCTGCGCCGCAAGCGGCATCGATCAGGGGCAGGAGGCGATTGCCGCCGATCTCTGCACCGGTCAGTTCGCTCAATTGCTGCTGGCTGAAGAACTGTATCGGCAGTTGGCGCAGATAGGTGGGAAAATCGGGTACTCCGCCATCGACCAAGCGGTGCTCGTCCGACTGGGGGCGCAGCAGCAAGGTATCGATTTGGCCCGGCACACCTTCCCACTCCACCCGAATTTCCGTGTCCGGCGTGAAAACACCGCGCAACCGTTGCAGTTTTTTAGCCACGATCCCAGAGGTGGAGCCTTCCTTGCCCAAGGCCAGGCGCAGACATTCCAGCAGCGTGGATTTGCCGCTGCCGCGCCCGCCGATCACGCAATTCAAGTTGGGAGACCAAACGATATCCTGGTCGGTCAGGAATCCCAACCCATTGATATGCAGGCGACGAATGCGGGGATGAGTTTGCCGGTCCGATGGGCGAACTGGCGAACATCCGTTTTCGGGCCGCCAGATGCGTGATTCGGAGTCCAGAAAAGCCTGCCGCAACGCCGTGATGGACGGTTCCGACATCTTGATCCAGGTATATCGATAGCCGAGCGAATTCGCGGTTGGGTTGCCATCCTTATCTCTTTTCAGGGACTTCGCATCGGAGGACATGATCCATGCAGGTTGCCGTTCGGGGCGAGACCATTGGCTGTTTTTCCCGCTCAGGATTTCAATATGTTTTGCTTGGGGCGGATTGGAAGTTAACTCGACTACCAGCAAATCAGGGAGCTGGTAATCTCCGATATATCGGGGGTCGGAAAAAACGCCTTTATCTTGGTCAGCATGGGCAGCAATGACGATTCCTTCGTGTTCATTTTGCACGATTTCGAGTAGCCGCTTGAGACTCACCATCTCGCCGTTGTAGCGTAGCGGTTCCGGACAAGCTTTTTTGAATCGCTGGTTTTCTGAGAGTCCAAGCTTGGTTAGTATCTGACTAATCCGCCTCAGATGACTTCGTTTTTTTGCCGGTTTAAACAAACAGAGCACATGAAATCCGATATCGACCTCGAAGCCAGGCAGAATATAAAGAGGCAAACGATTGAGTTCTTGCGCAACTGCTTTATTTTGTTCGACCAGATGAGTGATGAACCAATCTCTGGAATCAATTTTATCGGAAAAATTGTGATCCGTGATCCCAACGACTTCCAGATTTAAAGCGTGACAGTATCGTAAATAAATAAAAATAAGCGCTTTTTCCTGAATTTCAGATTCATCATGCGTTCCATCGACCAATGGACGTCGGGGACTTCCCAAGCAAAGATCATCATCTTTCCAATGTCGGGCATCTTCTGGCGTTTGTATTTGCAAGTCATATTTGAACCAGCGCATTCCTTGGTAATCAGCCATCTTCCTCTCCCGTCACCTGCGGATCAGTTAAATCCGAAATGTCGTTAAAAACAACACATCAAGGAATTGGGTCGAAAACCGATGCGAGGCGCTACAACCCCAACTCCCCCCACAGCGCATCCACCCGCCGTTTCACCTCCGGACTCATCGCGATGGGCCGGCCCCATTCGCGCGTGGTCTCGCCCGACCACTTGTTAGTAGCGTCGAAACCGATTTTCGACCCCAACCCCGACACCGGCGAGGCGAAGTCCAGATAATCGATCGGCGTGTTTTCGATCATGACGGTATCCCGCGCCGGGTCCATCCGCGTCGTCATCGCCCAAATGACATCCTTCCAGTCGCGGGCGTTCACGTCCTCGTCCACCACGATCACGAACTTGGTGTACATGAACTGGCGCAGGAACGACCAGACGCCCAGCATCACCCGCTTGGCGTGCCCCGGATACTGCTTGCGCATCGACACCACCGCCAACCGGTAGGAGCACCCTTCCGGCGGCAAGTAAAAATCCACGATCTCGGGAAACTGTTTTTGCAAAATCGGCACGAACACTTCGTTCAGCGCCACGCCGAGAATCGCCGGTTCGTCCGGCGGCCGACCGGTGTAGGTGCTGTGATAGATCGGATTCTCGCGGTGCGTGATCCGCTCGATGGTGAACACGGGGAAACGATCCACTTCGTTGTAATAGCCGGTATGGTCGCCAAACGGCCCCTCCAGCGCGGTTTCGCCGGGTGCGATATGGCCCTCCAACACGAATTCGGCCGAGGCCGGCACCTGCAATTCGTTGCCCAGACATTGCGCCAACTCCGTCCGCGACCCGCGCAACAACCCGGCGAAAGCGTACTCCGACAGCGTATCCGGCACCGGCGTCACAGCGGCCAGAATCGTCGCCGGATCGGCGCCCAGCGCCACTGCGATGGGAAACGGCTCGTCAGATCTGGACTGTTGCCAGTCGCGAAAATCCAGCGCCCCGCCCCGATGCGCCAGCCAGCGCATGATCACCTTGTTGCGACCAATAACCTGCTGGCGGTAGATGCCCAGATTCTGACGCGGCTTGTTCGGCCCGCGCGTGACCACCAGCCCCCAGGTGATCAGCGCGCCGGCGTCATCCGGCCAGCAGTGTTGCACCGGCAGGCTCGATAAATCGACATCGGCGCCCTCGATCACCCGTTCTTGACACGGCGACCGGCTCACTTTCTTCGGGGCCATGTCCAGCACTTTTCTGAAAATCGGTAGCTTCTCCCAAGCGTCGCGCATCCCCTTGGGTGGGTCCGGCTCCTTCAGAAACGCCAGCAACCTGCCGACCTCGCGCAGGGCATCCACATCGTCCGCGCCCATGCCCAGCGCCACCCGGCGCGGCGTGCCGAACAGATTGCCCAGCACTGGAATCACGTGACCCTTAGGATTTTCGAACAGAATCGCCGGCCCACCGGCGCGTAGCACTCGGTCGCAAACCTCGGTCATTTCCAGCTTGGGATCTACCGCGACCTGAATGCGCTTGAGTTCGCCGAGCCGCTCCAGTTGGCTAATGAAATCGCGCAAATCACGGTATTGCATGGAGAGCCTCTCGCAGGGTCATCGCCTTCACATCGACCATGGATTGGCATTCTAGCAGCAAACCGCCGTCAACCCCGGTGGCGATACGGTGGCAGGCCCGGTTTCAATAACTACACTTGTGAAGTTTGAGCCCCACGTAATGCTCGGACCATCAGGAGGCGACATGAAGTTCCTGCTCCGCATCTCGGCGGCCATCGACGCCATCAACACGGCGATCGGCCGCTGGATGATCTGGTTGATCCTGTGCTGCGTCCTGATCAGCGCCCTGACCGCCACCCTGCGTTACGTATTCAGTTGGGGCTCGAACGCCCTGCTGGAATCGCAATGGTTCATGTTCGGGCTGGTGTTCCTGTTCTGCTCGGCGTGGACCCTGCGGGAAGGCGGCCACGTTCGCATCGACATCCTGTCCTCCAAGCTGCCGCCGGTCGCCCGGATCTGGATCGACATCCTCGGCGGACTGCTGTTCCTGCTGCCGGTCTGCCTGTTGATCGCCGTGGACTCCTGGAATTTCTTCCTGATTGCCTACCAAACCCGCGAGGCTTCGTCGAATCCCGGTGGACTGATCTGGTGGCCGATCAAGCTGGCGATTCCAGCCGCTTTTGTCCTGCTCAGCCTGCAAGGTCTGTCGGAGACCATCAAGAACATCGCGGTGCTGACCGGCCACCGGCCCATGCCCGGATTCAAGGCGGGGCACTGACGTGGCCGAATTCCTGACCGCCAACATGGCGCCGATCATGTTTTCGGCGCTGATCGTGTTCCTGCTGATCGGCTATCCGGTCGCCTTCTCGCTGGCGGCGGTCGGCATGGTCTTCGGGCTGATCGGCATCGAACTCGGCTTGCTCACCCCGAACCTGCTGCAAGCCTTCCCGGATCGGGTCTTCGGCATCATGAAGAATGAAATCCTGCTGGCGATCCCGTTTTTCACTTTCATGGGCCTGGTACTGGAGCGCAGCGGCATGGCCGAAGACCTGCTGGACACCATCGGCCAGTTGTTCGGCGGCATTCGCGGCGGGCTGGCTTACGCGGTGATCTTTGTTGGCGCCCTGCTGGCCGCCACCACTGGGGTGGTCGCCGCCTCGGTCATCGCCATGGGGCTGATCTCGCTGCCGATCATGCTGCGCTACGGCTACGACCGGGCGCTGGCCTCCGGGGTGATCGCCGCCTCGGGTACCCTGGCGCAGATCATCCCGCCTTCGCTGGTGCTGATCGTGATGGCCGACGTGCTCGGCCGCTCGGTGGGCGACATGTACAAGGGTGCCTTCATACCCGGCTTCGTGCTAACCGGCTTGTATGTTCTGTGGGTACTGGGAAACACGATTTTCCGGCCGCACACTGCTCCAGCCCTGCCCTTGGAAGCCCGCACCCTGCGCGGCTGGGCGCTGGCCTGGCGGGTGGTGGTGGCGATCATCCCGCCGCTGTTGCTGATCTTCCTGGTGCTCGGCAGCATCTTCATCGGCTGGGCCACCCCCACCGAGGGCGGCGCGCTGGGCGCGGTCGGCGCACTGGGACTGGCGCTGGGCAAGGGCAAATTGAACCGCAAGCTGCTGATCGAAGCCATGGCCGCCACCGCCAGGATCACCAGCTTCGTGATCTTCATCCTGATCGGCTCCAGCGTGTTCAGTCTGGTGTTTCGCGGAGTCAACGGCGACTTGTGGGTGGAACACCTGTTGCTCGACCTGCCAGGGGGTCAGTTGGGCTTCCTCATCGTGGTCAACACCCTGGTGTTCCTGCTGGCGTTCTTCCTGGATTTTTTCGAGATCAGCTTCATCATCCTGCCGCTGCTGGCACCGGTGGCGGACAAGTTGGGCATCGATCTGGTCTGGTTCGGCATCCTGCTGGGCGTGAACATGCAGACCTCGTTCATGCACCCGCCGTTCGGCTTCGCCCTGTTCTATCTGCGCAGCGTCGCACCCTCAGCGGTACGCACCGTCGACATCTACTGGGGCGCGGTGCCGTTCGTCGTCATCCAGGTTATCGTGGTCGGGCTGATCATTGCCTTCCCGGCGCTGGTCACCGTCGGTCTCGACCGACCGGTGCATTCGGGCGAGCCGGCACCGGTGCAAATCCTGGCGCCCCAGGACGATCAGGGCGGTTCTGGGTCGGATGCTCCGCCGGAGGACGCGTCCGATCTGTTCGAGCGGATCGCGCCCAAGCGTCAGGAGTAGCGCCTGTTTTCCCCTCATCCTCATCTCTTTCCTCTGGTGGGAGAGGGGGAATTCGGCTTGGCCAGCGCTATTTCTTCGCGCGCAACTGTGCCTGCATGAAATTCGCCAGGGTATTTTCCGCCAGCCCCATCCAGATATCCGAGACCTGCTGGAAATCGCGCATCGAATCGTAAATTTTCTTGAAATCCGGATTTTTGGCGGATTCCTCGGCGAAAATCTTCTGCGCCGCTTCATAAGCGGCCTTCATCGCATCGTCAGGATAACGCTTGAGCTGGGCGCCATTCTGCACCAACCGCTGGATAGCAGGCGGATTCTTGGCGTCATAGTTCGCCAGCATCCGGACATTGGCCTCGGCGGCGGCGGTCTCGAATGCCGTCTGATACGCCTTGGGTAGTTTGTCCCATTGTTCCTTGTTGACGTAGAACGAGATCATTGGCCCCGGCTCCCACCAAGCCGGGTAGTAATAGAACTTGGCGACCTTGTAGAACCCCAGCTTTTCGTCGTCGTAAGGCCCGACCCACTCGGCGGCATCAATCGCGCCGCGTTCCAGCGCCGGATAAATTTCTGGACCCGGCAGCAATTGCGGCACTGCGCCCAGCGCCAGGAACACCTCCGCGCCGAAGCCGGGAATCCGGATCTTCAAACCCTTGAGGTCGTCCAGTGATTTGATTTCCTTGCGAAACCAACCCCCCATCTGGGTACCGGTATTGCCACCGGGGAAATTGACGATATTGTATTTGGCAAAGAATTCGCGAAATAGCGCAAGGCCGTCACCATAGTAGTACCAGGCATTCATCTGCCGGGCGTTCAGGCCGAACGGAATCGTGGTATCAAGGGAAAACGTCTTGTTCTTGCCATGGTAGTAATAGCCACAGGTGTGGCCACACTCCACGGTATTCTGCTGCACGGCGTCCAGTACCCCGTTCGGCGGCACGATCTCGCCACCGGCGAACGCGCGGATTTCAAACTTGCCCTCCGTGATCTCGGCGATGCGCTTGGTCAGCAGCTCGCTGGCGCCATAAAGGGTATCCAGGCTCTTGGGAAAACTCGACGCCAGCCGCCATTTGAGGGTGGGCAGGGCTTCCGCCCGGGTGATGGCGGGAACGGCGGCCGTTCCGGCGGCGGCCAGACCCAGTCCGGCTTTCTTGATGAACTCGCGACGCTGCATGCTTTCCTCCCAAGGTTGGTATCAGCGGTATCTCGAAGTATGGAATACCACAGTGGGCATTCAACCCTTTGGACTTACGTCCGTCCGCTCACCAGCGTAGCAGAACCCAGGCTGGAATCAGCATCCCGCTCTGCAAATCGTTTTGGCGGGTTTCCATATTGCCATCGCCATCGGTATCCACCAGATAATACGATACGCCCTTGGCGGGATTGACCTTGATCATGTACAGCACCCCACCGGCGCGATATTCCTCAATGGTGCCCCGATCGCCAAGGTTACGAATGGTGATCTCCGGAGCCGGCACGTTCTGGGTCCGGGAAGCATCGGGGGGACCGTCAGGGATCGGTTCCAGACCGGCCGGTTTCGAAGCGTCTTGAGCCCAAGCCAGGCCCGACGCCAGCAACAACGGAATCAACAACCGCGAACGCATGGATGTTCCTTGAGAAGGGTTGGCGTGATGGAAGGGGCCGGTCCCACCGCTCCGACGGGCCAGCGCCCGCCATCATTTCCCAGCACCGGCGATTTGTCCAGTTGCCGGCGCATCGCCGCCGGCGCGAGCGCGGAGCTGGTCGATGAACCGTCGGATGTTCGGCGCATGGCTGCCTTCCCAGTACAGTTGGCCGCATTTGTCGCATTCCCGGAAGTCCTCGACTTGACGGCGGGTTTCCGGCAACAGGCGATCCACAATCCGGTGCTTGGGGGTCACCGCCAACAAGCCGTTGCAACGGACGCAACGTTGAAACGGCCGCATGGCCTGGTAAAGATCCAGGCGATCCATGATCTCCTCGACCTGCTGGCGCGGATCGGTCGCCCGCACGAAATAGCCATGGGTCACCACCGCGCGCTTCAACAGATCGCGATCACGGGTCAGCAGAATCCGCCGCTCCGAACTCGCCAGATTCGCCAGCTCGGCATCGTCGTAGTCGTTGCGGTAGAGTGCGTCGAATCCCAGCAGCCGCAGATAGCGCGCCAGCTTGCCGAGATGCACGTCCAGTACGAACCGGATCACCCGCAGGGGGCGCGGTCGGACCCGGCTCACCGGCAGAATGTCGAAGGTCTCGAACATCGGATAGACGCTGATCCGGTCGCCATCCCGGACAATGTAGGAAAAATCCACTGAATCACCGTTCACCAGAATCAGATCGATTTCGGTGTGCGGAACGCCGAGCGCCTCGATCATGTCCTTGATCGAAGCCCGTCGCTGAAATTCGTGACTGAATTGGACCTTGCGCTGCTCCGGTGGCAGGAAATCGTTCAGTTCCTCGTAGAACCGGATGGAGCATCTGTTGTTCGATACCGTTCGGACAACCTCCCCGAGGTGATGATCGACCGATGTCGAGGGGCTGGAAGGCGGGTTTCGAACGGGATCGATCATCCTTTCACCCGGCGCTGCCGTCGCGCCTCGAACAGAAAGACGCCTGCCGCCACCGATACATTCAGGCTTTCCACTCCCCCTTCGGCCATCGGAATCCGCGCTAGCCGGTCGCAAACCTCGCGGGTCAGGCGCCGCAAACCCTTCTCTTCCGCGCCCAGCACGATGGCGGTCGGCGGAGTGAAATCTACCTCGTAAAGCGTGTCGCGGGCTTCACCGGCCGCGCCGACGAGCCACACACCCCGCTCCCGCAAGTCGCGCAACGCCCGTGCCAGATTGGTGACCGACACGAACGGCACGATTTCCGCCGCCCCGCACGCCACCTTGCGCACCGTCGCGTTCGGGCCAGCGGCCCGGTCGGCGGGCGCGATCACCGCATGGACGCCGGCTGCCGCCGCGCTGCGCAGGCAGGCGCCGAGATTGTGCGGGTCCTGCACGCCGTCCAGCACCAGCAGCAACGGTGCTCCCGCCACAGTCTCCAACAGCGCCGGCAAATCGGCCTCGTCATGGATTCGCTGCCGGACCGTCAGCCGGGCGATAACACCCTGATGGCGGACGCCGCCGCTCAGCCGGTCCAACTCTGCCCGGTCGGCCCGCCGAACCGACACTGCCCGGTTGGCCGCCTCGTCCATCAACACCTGGATTCGCGCATCGTACCTGCGGTACTCCACCCACAGCTCGGTCACTTGTTCGGGTTCGTACTTCAGCGCCGCCGCCACTGCGTGCAGCCCGTGGATCAGTTGCTCGGCCACGGCGTTATTCCTTATTCCTTTCGCCGCCGACCCGGGTAGCGACCGCGCCGCGCCGACTCACCCCGGCCGGTTTCCACCGGTTCAAAATCGATCTTGCGCTCGTCCAGATCCACCCGCGTCACCCGCACCCGGAGGCTGTCGCCCAGACGATAGACCTGCCCGGAACGCTCGCCGTGCAGGCGATGGCCGACCGGATCGAAATGATAGTAGTCGTTCCGCAACGACGTCACATGCACCAGCCCTTCCACGAACACCCCGCGCAGTTCCACGAATAGCCCGAAGCCGGTCACCCCGGTGATGATGCCGTCGAACACCTGGCCGACCTTGTCCAACATGTATTCGCACTTCAGCCATTCCACCGCATCGCGCACCGCCTCGTCGGCCCGACGTTCGGTCATCGAGCAGTGTTCGCCCAGCCCGATCAGTTCGGCATGGTTACAGGGGAAATCTATCGCCTTGCCGCCGTTCAGTGCATGGCGGATCGCGCGATGTACCTGCAAGTCGGGATAGCGGCGGATCGGGGAGGTAAAATGGGCGTAGGCGTCCAGCGCCAGCCCGAAATGGCCGACGTTGCCAGGAACGTAAATCGCTTGGGCCAGCGAGCGCAGCATTACGGTCTGGATCAGATGGGCGTCCGGCCGGTCGCGGACCCGCTCCAACAGCCGGGTGTAATCCAATGGCGAGGGTTTCTCGCCGCCGCCCAGTCCCAGTCCCAGTTCGCCCAGAAAGGCCCGCAACTTGTTCAGCCGGTCCTCGGTCGGTCCCTCGTGAATGCGGTACAAACCCGGCATTTTCTGACGTTGCAGAAAGCGCGCGGCGGCGACATTGGCCGCGATCATGCACTCCTCGATCAACCGGTGAGCGTCGTTGCGCTCGGTCGGTAGAATGCGCTCGATCTTGCGTTCCGCGCTGTATTCGATCACCGTTTCCTGGGTGTCGAAATCCATCGCTCCACGCTGTTCCCGTGTCGCCCGCAATAACTGATACAGTTCGTGCAGGCGGTCGAGATGGGGGACCAGTCCGGCGTATTCGGCGCGGACACGGGGATCGCGGTCGGCGACGATGGCCGCCACGGTGTCGTAGGTCAGCCGGGCGTGGGAACGCATCACTGCCTCGGCGAAGCGGGAGCGAATGATGCGACCCTCGGGATTCAGGGTCATCTCGCAAACCATGCACAGCCGGTCCACCTCAGGATTGAGCGAACAGAGGCCGTTGGACAGTGCCTCGGGGAGCATCGGGATGGCCCGGTCCGGAAAGTAGACCGAGTTGCCACGCTTGCGTGCTTCCCGGTCCAGTGCCGTGCCGGGCCGTACGTACCAGGAAACATCAGCGATGGCCACCAGCAACCGCCAGTTGTGGCCGCGCCGCTCGCAATACACCGCGTCGTCGAAATCGCGGGCGGTGATACCGTCGATGGTCACCAGCGGCGTCCCGCGCAAATCCCAGCGACCCTGCACGGCGGATTCTGGCACCGAGTCGCCATGGCGACGCGCCTCTTCCAGTACCGCCGCCGGCCATTCCACCGGGATACCGTGGCTGGCGATGGCGATCCGCACCTCCATGCCCGGCGCCATGTGTTCGCCGAGCACCTCTTTTACCCGGCCCAGCGGCCGATTCTGGGCGCTGGGCTGTTCGAGCAGTTCGACGATGACGATCTGGCCGGCCCCGGCTTCGCCGCGCCCGTCGGGTGGCACGATGATGTCCTGATTGATCCGCTTGTTGTCGGGAATGACGAAGCAGACGCCGCGCTCCTCGCAGAACCGCCCCACCACGGTCTCGGTGTTGCGCTCGATCACCTCGACCACCGCGCCCTCGCGGCGACCGCGATAGTCCACACCGATCACTCGGGCCACCGCCCGGTCGCCGTGCAACAGCTTGCGCATCTGCCGGGGCGACAGGAACAGGCTGTCGCCGCCCTCGTCGGGAATCAGGAAGCCGTGACCCTCGGCATGGCCGATTACCCGGCCGGTTACCAGATTCATCTTGGCGACCGGCCCGTACCCCTCGCGGCGGTTGCGGATCAGTTGCCCGTCCCGCTCCATCGCCCGCAGGCGGCGAGCCAAGGCTTCGATTTCCCAGTCGCCCTCCAGCCGCCATTCGGCGCGGAGTTCGTCCAGGGTCAGGGGCATCCCGCGTTCTTCCAGAGTCTGGAGGATGAATTCACGGCTGGGGATCGACCGGCCGTATTTTTCCTGCTCCCGGGCGGCGAAGGGATCGACCTGCCGCCAGGAACCACGTTTTTTTTGCGTCATTGAGAATTTATCTAATGGTTACAGAATGATGAAAGGGGAAGATTGACAGGCTGATGGGCAATCCGTATAGTTCGCCCCCGTTGTCGCCACAAGCGATCCGACCCCTCAAGCCGAAGTGGCGGAATTGGTAGACGCGCTAGGTTCAGGTCTTAGTTGGGGAAACCCAGTGGAGGTTCAAGTCCTCTCTTCGGCACCAGATTCAGCAAGGCCCGGTCAATCGCCGGGCCTTTTGCTTTGAGGGTCAGGTCAGGCGCGGCGCCTCCGATAGCACGGGAGACCTTATACCATTCAAAGCTCCCGCTGTCGCCGGGTTAAGGAACAAGCCCAAGGGGGACGAGCACCGCCTTGCTTTCCCTGCATCCCGATCATGATTCGGCGTATCGGTAGCTGCTGGAGGCGCACGCAGTCCGCGTCCATCTGCGCCGGTTCAAGGACAAAGCGTACATCGCCAATAACTGTTCACTCTCCTCTCCTGTTTGCGGGAAAGACTCCTCCAACGCTTTTTTTCGCTATAACGTGCATGATTGGGTTATCTCTCAACCCGCAGGAGGGAAACTTCACAGAATGCCGCTCAAGCTGTGAACGGATCCCGCAGCACGATGGTGTCGGCCCGATCAGGGCTGGTGGAGATGATATCGATCGGAGCGCCGGTCAATTCCTCGATGCGCCGCAGATAAGCCCGCGCGGCGGCGGGCAGATCATCGTAACGGCGCACGCCGACGGTCGATTCCCGCCAGCCCGCAATCTCCTCGTAGATCGGATCACAGGCCGCCAGCGCCTCGGCGCCCAGCGGCGCGTCATCCAGCCGTTTCGGCCCGCACTGATAGCCCACGCACATCCGGATGCTGTCCAGGCCGTCCAACACGTCCAACTTGGTCACGCACAACCCCGACACGCTGTTGTTCAGGATCGAGCGGCGCAGGGCCACGGCGTCGAACCAGCCACAGCGCCGCCGTCGGCCGGTGGTCGAGCCGAACTCATGGCCGCGCTCGGCCAGATATTCGCCAGTTTCATCGAACAATTCGGTCGGAAACGGACCGCCGCCGACCCGAGTGGTGTAGGCCTTGGTAATGCCCAGCACATAGTCCAGATAGCGCGGCCCCAGGCCGGTGCCGGTCGAGGCGCCGCCGGCGGTGGTGTTGGAGGAGGTGACGTAGGGATAGGTGCCGTGGTCGATGTCCAGCATGGTGCCCTGGGCACCCTCGAACAGCACGTTGTCGCCGCGCCGGCGGCGAGCGTCCAACAATTCGGTGACGTCCGCCGCCAGTGGTTGCAACCGTTCCCCCATCGCCAAGGTTTCATCTAAAACCTTCTGAAAATCGACCGGCTCGGTCTGAAAGTAACGCTGCAGCACGAAGTTGTGAAAATCCAGCACCTCACCCAGCTTGGCGGCGAAGCGCTCGCGATGGAACAGGTCACCCAGCCGCACCGCCCGCCGCGACACCTTGTCCTCGTAAGCCGGTCCGATGCCGCGGCCGGTGGTACCGATCGCCCGTTCGCCGCGCGCCTTCTCGCGCGCCTGATCCAGCGCCACATGGTAGGGCAGGATCAGCGGACAGGCCTCGCTGATCCGCAAGCGCTCCATCACCGCCACGCCCCGGTTTTCCAGATCGTCAATCTCGGTCAATAGCGCCGCCGGCGACAGGACCACGCCATTGCCGATCAGGCAAGCCACGCCAGCGCGCAGGATGCCGGACGGAATGAGATGCAGGACGGTCTTCTGGCCCTCGATGACCAAGGTATGGCCTGCGTTGTGCCCCCCCTGGAACCGCACGACCGCCGCGGCGTTCTCGGTGAGCAGGTCCACCACCTTGCCCTTGCCCTCGTCACCCCACTGCGCGCCAATGACGACTATGTTCTTACCCATGTCGGTTTCCTGTTTCACCCCTTACCTATCGAACGGCAACGGAACCACGACCCATTCCCCCTCCCGTTGCGCCAGAATCCGATCGCACCCGAGAACCCCGGGCTCCACCTCCGCGCCAGGCAGCGCCCGAATCACCCGCTCCCCCCGGCCGCGCAAATCCGCCACCCACCGCTCCAGCGCCGCGTCTCCCACCGGCGGCGCGTAAATGCCGTCCGCCGCGTCCTCCGGCATCGAACCCAGCAGCAACAATGTCGCCAGATCGGTGCTGAAGCCGGTCGCCGGCCGGGCCCGGCCGAATACCTGACCGATCTCGTCGTAGCGCCCGCCCTGTGCTACCGCCTGGCCCTGTCCCGGCACATAGGCCGCGAACAGTACCCCGGTGTGATAGTGGTAGCCCCGCAATTCGGCCAAATCGACGTGAATCGGCAATTCCGGCCACTGGCGTTGCAAGGTATCGACCAGCCGGCGCAGCGTCGCCAGCGCCTCGCGAACTTTCGACCCGGCGGCCACCAACCGCGAGCCGGCCTCGTCCAATACCTCCGGTCCGCCGTTCAATTCGGCCAGCGCCAGAAACGAATCGCCGCATTCCGCCGACGGTGCCCATTCCACCAGTTGCCGACGGATTTCCGGCAGCGCCTTGCGCTGCAGCGCCTCGAAGAGCACTCCTTCGTGCTCCCGCTCCAAGCCAGCCTGGCGGACCAGTTCACGAAAAATAGCCACGTGACCCAGATCCAGATGCACCTCGCCGACACCCGCCACCGCCAGAGTTTCCAGCATCAGCGTCAGGACTTCCAGATCGCTTTCGTGGCCGCGATGGCCGTACAACTCCACGCCGGCCTGATACGGACTGCGGGAACCGCCAAAGCCGTCGGCGCGGGTTCGCAACACCGTCCCCATGTAGCAGAGTCGGACCGGCGCATCGCGCTTGAGCAGATGAGCATCGATCCTCGCCACCTGCGGCGTCATGTCGGCGCGCACTCCCATCATCCGGCCGCTCAACTGGTCGGTCAGCTTGAACGTTTGCAACTCCAAATCGTTGCCGGTACCGGTCAACAGCGATTCGAGAAACTCGATCAGCGGCGGCACTACCAGTTCGTAACCCCAGCTTCGGTACAGGTCGAGCAGATTGCGGCGCAACCGTTCCAGCCGGCTGGCGGCGGGCGGCAGGATTTCTTCGATGCCTTCGGGCAGGAGCCAACGGTCTTCGGGGATCATGGGAGGCGGGTTACGAACTCGGAACGAACGACGGCGAACCGGAGCGACGCATCATCAACGGAAAAAGTACAGCACCAACAAACCCAGCAGCATGCTGGCCAGTCCGGCGAACCGCAGCACGCGGTCCTCCAGCTCGATCATCCGCAACAGGGCTCGACGAAGGACACCCGGATTGAGAAATGGCAGGATACCTTCCAGTACCAGCATCAGCCCGAACGCCGCCAGCAGTT
The DNA here is from genome assembly GCA_031732875.1 of Candidatus Competibacter sp. GTDB lineage: Bacteria > Pseudomonadota > Gammaproteobacteria > Competibacterales > Competibacteraceae > JAVMKJ01. The sequence goes on from JAVMKL010000276.1 coordinate 39,682, forward strand.
CATTCCACATGGCGGCGTCCGGTCCGCAGCGCGGCGCCATCGCTTGCCCGGCGGGCCGCGCGCATCATTGCGACTGATTGAAGTAACGAAAGAACTGGAACCCCTCCGGCTGCACGACCAGCATGTCGTCTCTGGAACTGAAACTCTGTCGGTAGGCCGACAGACTCCGGTGGAAACCATAGAAATCCTGATCCTTGCCGTAGGACTGCGCGTAGATGTCCGCCGCCTGGGCGTCGCCCTCGCCGCGCTGTCGTTCGGCGTCGCGGTAGGCCTCGGCCAGAATCACCGTGCTCTGGCGGTCGGCGTCGGCGCGGATGCGTTCGGCGGCCTCGGCGCCCCGGGACCGAAAGTCCTTGGCCACTCGCAACCGTTCCGCCTTCATGCGGCTGAACACCGAACTGCTGACATCCTGCGGCAGGTCGATGCGCTTGATCCGGACATCCACCGCGGCGATGCCCAGTTGCGTGGCCTGTTCGCGGAGCAAGCGGCTCAGGGTTTCCATGATCTGATCCCGGTCGCCCGATACCACTTCCTGAATGGTGCGCTTGCTGAATTCGCTGCGCAGGCTGTCCTTGACGATCTGATCGAGCCGAACGTTGGCCTGAGCCGGATCGCCGCCGACCGTGGTGTAGAACTTCCGCACGTCCTCGATCCGCCACATGGCGAAGGAATCGACGATGACGTTCTTCTTCTCGGCGGTCAGGAACCGCTCGGGCTCGGTATCCAGAGTCTGCAACCGGCGATCGAACTTGCGAACGTTGTTGATCAGCGGCCATTTCCAGTGCAGGCCGGGCTTATAGTTGGCATCGACGATCTCGCCCAACTGGAAACGGATGGCGGTCTGGGTCTCGTCCACCGTGAACAGGGACATCGCCAGCAGCGCCACCACGGCGGCCAGCGCGCCCAGCAGGACGTTGCGGGACATCGGCAATCGCGACAAAGCCATATCAACGCACCTCCCGACCGCGATTCAGATCGCGCAGGCGGGTGGCCGCCGCGCTGCCATCCACCGAGGTCGACGAGTTAGCCGGCGGCGCCTCGGATACCGGTCCCCCGGTGGCGCGCGGATCGCCAGCGCCCGACCCCTCTCCCAACTTAAGCAACCGGTCCAGCGGCAGATACATGAGATTATTGGTTCCCTTCACGTCCACCAGCACCTTGCTCGCCCGCGACAGCACCGTTTCCAGCGTCTCCAGATACAGCCGCTCGCGCGTCACCTCCGGCGCTTTTCGATAAGCCGCCAACAATTGTTCGAAGCGGCTGGTCTCGCCCTGAGCCTGGGCGATGACCTGCTCCTTATAGGCCGACGCTTCCTGCAACCGCCGCGCTGCCTGGCCGCGCGCCCGCGGGATGACCTCGTTGGCGTAGGCCTCGGCCTCGTTTTTCTGCCGCTGCTCGTCTTCGCGCGCCTTGATGGCGTCGGCGAAAGCGTCCTGGACTTCTTCCGGCGGCTGGGCGTCCTGCAGAACCACATTGGTGATCTGCAAGCCGGCACCATACTGACTCAGAATGCGCTGGCTCAGCGTCTTGATGTCGGCGACGATGTTGCTGCGGCCCTCGGTCAGGACGAAATCCATGGTGCTCTTGCCGATGGTCTCGCGGGCGGCGCTTTCCACCACCTGCACCAGAACGCCCTCGGGATCGAGTACGTTGAAGAGGTAGGCGCGGGGATCCTGGATCTGGTATTGCACCGCCAGCCGCACGTCCACGATGTTCTCGTCCTGGGTCAGCATCAGGGCCTCTTTCGGCACCGAGCGAATGGCCGGCTGCCGGCCGCCCCCCGCGCCAGAACGATAGCCGATTTCCCGGAACCGCCGCTGCTCCAGATTGACGATTTCAACCCGGTCGATCGGAAACAGGCGCAAGTGTGGGCCCGGCAGGGTGGTTTCCAGGTAGCGGCCGAACCGCAGCACCACGCCGCGCTCGCCTTCGTTCACGATATAGATGCTGGCGATTAGCCAGCCGATCAGGGCAATGATCCCGACCACCAGGCCGATACCGGCGAACCCGGAACCCGCGCCGCCGCCACCGCCGCCGCGCCGGCCACTCAGCAGGGCGCCGAACTTGTCCGACAGTTTGCGGACGACTTCATCTAGATCGGGCGGTCCCTGATCGCGACCGCCTCCGCTCCAGGGATCGCGGTTACCACCTCCCGGTTCATTCCAGGCCATGTCGTACCCCAAAATTCGTCTTAGCACCGTTCACGCCACCGGGATTTCAAAACCCGAACGCACCCATTCCGCCCGCAGGCCATCCCGGCGACGCAGAAGATCCACATTGCCGCGCGACGTGCGCACTTCGATCAGCCACTCACCCGCCGGTCCGGTCTGTTCGGCCACCACCGCGCCCATGCCGAACAACCGGGATCGCAACCGGGCCGCCGCCGCCGGCAGACACAACCAGCCATGCACGGCCTCGCCCCGCAGCCGCTCGGTCAACGCCGCCACCAGCAGGTCGGTTCCCGCGCCGGTCGCGGCCGACAGCCAAACGGCCCGCGCCCGACCTTCGGCGTCCCGATCCAGTCGTGGGAGCTCGCCGCTCGAGTCGACCTTGTTGAACACCAGCAATCGCGGCACTTCGGCCGCGCCGATTTCCGCCAGTACCGCATCGACCCGCGCGACGACCGCGTTCCGGTCGGCATGGCTGGCATCGACCACGTGCAGCAGCAAGCTGGCTTCGCAGGTTTCCCGCAGGGTCGAACGGAAGGCCGCCACCAGTTCGTGTGGTAGGCGGTTGATGAAGCCCACGGTATCCGCCAGCACGACCGGTTCCGCGCCCGGCAAATCCAACCGCCGCAGGGTCGGATCCAGGGTGGCGAACAATTGATCGGCCGCGTGGACGCCAGCTTGCGTCAAGGTATTGAACAAGGTGGATTTACCGGCATTGGTATAACCGACCAGCGACACCGTCGGCAGATCGGCCTTGCGCCGGGCTCGCCGTCCCTGTTCGCGCTGCCGCTCGACCCGGTCCAGCCGCAGGCGGATCTGCCGGATTCGGTCGGCCAGCAGACGCCGGTCGGTTTCCAACTGGGTCTCGCCGGGCCCGCGCAGGCCGATACCGCCGCGCTGCCGCTCTAGGTGGGTCCAGCCGCGCACCAGCCGGGTGGACAGGTGGCGCAACTGTGCCAGTTCCACCTGCAGCTTGCCCTCGAAGCTCCGCGCCCGCTGGGCGAAGATGTCCAGAATCAACCCCGTACGATCGATGACCCGGCATTGCAGGAACGTTTCCAGATTGCGTTCCTGACTGGGCGACAGCGCGTGGTCGAACAGGACCAGTTCCGCGCCGCTCAGCCGCACCGCTTCCCGAATCTCTTCAGCCTTGCCGCTGCCGGCGAACAGTCGCGCGTCCGGCGCTCGACGACGCCCCGTGATCGTCGCCGCGCACTCGGCGCCCGCCGAGACCGCCAGTTGCTCGAATTCAGCCAAATCGGGGGCATCCTCGGAGCCTTCCAGCACCAGATGCACCAGAACGGCGCGTTCGCCGCCGCGCGGACGTTCGAACAAACCGCCTCCCGTGATTCCGATCGAACCCGTCAGGGTTGATCCCCGCTGGCGCCACCGTCGTCGGTGGCCAGATTCAGGCGCACGTTGCGAACCGGCACGACCGTGGAAATGGCGTGCTTGTAAATCATCTGGCTGACGCTGTTCTTGAGCAGCACCACGAACTGATCGAAGGACTCGATCTGTCCTTGCAGTTTGATCCCGTTCACCAGATAGACCGAAACCGGAATCCGTTCCTTGCGCAACGCGTTCAGGAACGGTTCCTGGAGGGAATGACCTTTTGCCATCGCGACGCTCCCTTGTTGTTATGGGCCGAAGACACGAAAAAAGCTCAAAATTCAAAAATACTCAAAAAGTTCGAAACCGCAAAATCGGCATGGCGCGATGCACGATACATGCCTGCATTCTGGGGCTCTCGATCGAGCGGTTGGGTCGTCGCGATCCCCTGATACGCTGTTCCCGGCAAATATCGAAGATCGCCTGAAATCCCGCGGGTTCGTCACCAACGGCATCCAAAAAACGTTCGCAATATTAACACAACCGATCCGCCATGTTCGGAAAAAACCCGTTTTCACGCACTTTCGCGATCACCTGGTCCAACAGTTGACGGTCGGCGCCGTCCAGCCGGATGGCCGCGGATTCCGCCCGCAACCAGGTCATTTGCCGTTTGGCGAGCTGGCGGGTGGCCGCGATGCCCCGTTCGACCATCATCGCGTGATCCAACCCACCGTCCAGATACGCCCAGACCTGCCGGTAGCCGACCGCCCGCATCGAGGGCTTGTCCGGATCGAGATCGCCGCGCGCCCGCAGCCGTTCAACCTCGGCGACAAAGCCCCGTTCCAGCATTGCCCGGAACCGTCGTTCGATGCGTTCGTGCAAGACCCTCCGGTCCGCCGGCGTCACGATCAGCGTGACGATGCGAAACGGCAATGATTCGTCGCGTTGATGGGCGCAAAGTTCCGTCAACGGTCGGCCGGTCAGTTCGAACACTTCGAGGGCGCGCTGGATGCGCCGCGGATCGCGGGGGTGGATACGCGCCGCCGCGGCCGGGTCCAGCCGCGCCAGGCGGGCGTGCAGGGCAGCCCCACCTTTCTCGGCCAATTCCGCCGCCAGCCGGGCGCGGATCGCCCGATCGGCCGATGGAAGATCCGCCAGTCCCCGTTCCAACGCACGAAAATAGAGCATGGTTCCGCCGACCAGCAGCGGAACGTGGCCCCCGGCCTGAATGGCGGCGATTTCGCGCCGGGCATCGCTGCGGAACCGGCCGGCGGAATATGCCTCGGCCGGATCGAGGATGTCCACCAGCCGATGCGGCACACGGCGCCGGGTGTCCGCATCGGGTTTGGCGGTACCGATGTCCATTTCCCGGTAGACCAGCGCCGAGTCGACGCTGACGATTTCGAACGGCAAGCGTTGCGCCAATTCGATCGCCAGCGCGGTCTTGCCGGACGCGGTCGGCCCCATCAGAAACAGCACCGGCGGACGGGGGTCGGTGGCGGTCATCGCCCGCGCCGGAACAGGCGGTTCAGTTCGTCCAGCGTCAGTTGCACCCAGGTCGGCCGGCCGTGATTGCACTGGCCGCCGCGGTCGGTGCGTTCCATGTCGCGCAGCAGGGCGTTCATTTCCAGGAGGTTGAGCGGCCGGTTGGCCCGCACCGCCCCATGGCAGGCCAGGCTGGACAACAGGGCCATGATGGCCGTTTCCGAACGGTCGCTGATCTGGTTCGCCGCCAGATCGGCCAGCATGTCGCGCACCAATCCCGCGATGTCGGCCCCGGCCAACAGCGCCGGGATTTGCCTGACCGCAAGAGTATCGGGCCCCAGCGCCGCCAATTCCAGTCCGACCCCGGCAAACAGTTCGCCGTGCTCCTCGACCAGTTGCCGTTCCTTCGGGGTCACCGCCAGCGTCACCGGCACCAGCAACGCCTGGATATCGAGGCTGCGCTCGGCGACGGATACCTTCAGACGTTCGTACAGAATGCGTTCGTGGGCGGCGTGCGCGTCCACCACCACCAATCCCGCCGCGTTTTCCGCCAGCACGTAGCAACCGTGCAATTGTCCGAGCGCGTAACCCAGCGGCGGCTGTTCGGGGTCGGGTTCGGAGACGACGCCAACCGAGACTGGTTCCGGCGGCACGGTGGGATGCAATTGTCCATAAACCGCCAGCCGCTCCCGCACGCCCAACGGCAAGTCCCGCTGGCCGGCGGCGGATCGGCCCGCCGCACCCGATTCGCCGCCGAACCCACCGGTCGGCCACAACCGCTCGCCGGCCCGGATCACCGGCGGTGGCGCCTCGCCCGGCCGGGCACCGGCCAACCCCTCCTGGACGGTCCGGCGGACGAACTCATGGACGGGCGGGGAATCCCGGAACCGCACCTCGTGCTTGGCGGGATGGGCGTTGACGTCCAACGTGGCGGGATCGAGTTCCAGATGGAGCACGACCGCCGGATGGCGGTCCCGATAGAGCACGTCCTGATAGGCCTGCCGCACGGCGTGGGCGATGACCCGGTCGCGTACCGGCCGCCCGTTGACGAAGAAAAACTGCAGGTCGGGCTGGGCGCGGGAGACCGCCGGCAGGCCAAGCCAGCCCCACAGCCGCAGGTTCCCTTCGCTCCGGTCGGCGAACAGGCTGGCGGCGACGAATTCCCGGCCGCACAGTTCCGCCACGCGCCGCGACCAGCCTTCCCGACCGGCCACCGGTTCCAGGTCCAGCACCTGCCGCTGGTTGTGCCACAGGCAAAATCCAACCTCGAACCGGCTCAGGGCCAGCCGGCGGATGCTGTCCTCGATATGGCCGAATTCGGTTCGCTCGCCGCGCAGAAACTTGCGGCGGGCCGGCACGTTGAAGAACAGATCGCGCGCCTCGACCGTGGTGCCGGCCGGGTGCGGCGCGGGTACGGGCTCGTCGACGGCATCGCCGCCATCGCCGCCGACTCGCCAGCCGTTATTCTGTCCGGCGATCCTCGAGGTCAGAGTCAGACGCGATACCGAGGCGATGCTGGGCAGCGCCTCGCCGCGGAAACCCAGGCTGGCGACCCGCTGGAGATCCTCGAAACTGGCGATCTTGCTGGTGGCGTGGCGGGCGAGCGCCAGAGCCAGATCGTCGGGATCGATGCCGGAACCGTTATCGCGGACCCGGATGAGCCGAACTCCGCCCTGTTCCACCTCGACGCTGATGCGGGTCGCCCCGGCGTCCAGGCTGTTTTCCAGCAGTTCCTTGACCACCGAGGCCGGCCGCTCCACCACTTCGCCGGCGGCGATCTGGCTGACCAGTTGCGGTGGCAATTGCCGGATGCGAGCGCTCATGGGGGACGATGCGGGTGCGGGGTAATCCGGCCCGGACCGTGGCGAACGACGGTCCGGGCCGCGCTCCGGGATTGCCTGGATTACTTGATGGTCTGCTGCAACACTTCCAGCACCTGCCGGGCGCCGGCCGAATCGTCGGGCTGGTCGTTGGCGTTGCGCACCACCACCGTCGTTTGCTGGGCCTGACCGGCCAACCGCACCCGATAGCGGGTTCCCGGCGGCGGCGCCTCCGGCTTGCTCCGCCAGAACGCCAGTTTGGAGAACCAGCCCTCGTCGCCGGGCTTGCGGTTTTCCTTCTCGGGATCGTGATACTCGACCACGTACAGGCCCTGGCCGCGGTTCTGCTCTTCCACCGCGTAATTGCTGCCGTCCAGCGCCAGACCCACCAGGCGCCAGGCGCGGGAATAGTCTTCGCCGATGACCAACCGGCTCTCGCCGCCCTCCTGAACCAGGCGAACGCGCGGCCCCGCCGCCGTGCCGGCCTTGGCCTGCTGGGCCTCGGCGCGTTTCTCCGAGGCGCCCAGATAGACCGTCAGCCGGTTGAGCATCTCGGCTTCCAGTTCCGGATTCGAGGGGCGGCGCTGCCAGATGTAAGCATTGCTGGAGCTGGCGGTCGTGCCGCCCACCGCGACTTCCTCGACGCCGTAGTGGGTCACGAAGACTTCGGTGCCGGCACCGTCGGCACTCCGCTCCAGCCGGGTCCGGAACTTATCCCGGGTCGGGGCCGAATACAGGATATCCAGATATTTCTTCAGCAGGCCGCGCAGGGCATCCTCGGGAATGTCGGCACGGTTTTCCACCCAGTCGGTTTCCATGATGCCGATGGTGGGATCGTCGCGCTTCAGGGCGAAACCGGTGCTGATCCAGAACTCCCGGACCTTGGGCCAGACCTGATCGGCCGGCGCGGCAATCGTCAACCAGCGCTGGTTGCCATCCTGCTGCAGGGTGATGCCCGGCTGCGGCGGCAACACCGCCTCGGCTTTCCTGGCCTGGGGTTGCGGTCCGCCGCGCTCCTTGGCATAGGCCGACAGACTGGCCGAGCCGCTTGGATTGATCTCCGGAACCACCAGAGTATCGTCGATGGTCGACGAGGTCAGATCCGGCGGGATCTCCAGCGGCTGTGACAGCGTGCTCTGTCGGTAGTCCGGCCGGCGGTCCGGCAACAGGGTATCGAAGCTTTTGGAACAGCCCGACAGGGCCACCAGCACGGCGACGGACAGGGATACCGCGCGCAAGGGGGAAAACGAAAACCGAACGACCATGGCGTTATCCCATTACTCCGGCCTGTTGCATCGCCGCCCGCACCGCCGGCTGGAATGGTTCCGACAGGGGCGTCAGCGGCAACCGGATGCCCGGCGGGATCAGACCTAACTGACCGACCGCCCATTTCACCGGGATCGGGTTGGATTCGAGGAACAGCGCTTGGTGCAACCCGGCCAGCCGGCCGTCGATCGCCTCGGTCCGGGCGCGGTCGCCTTCGAGGGCGGCGGCGGCCATATCGTGCATGGCGCGCGGCGCGACGTTGGCGGTCACCGAGATCACGCCGCGGGCGCCGCCGAGGATCGCCTCGGCGGCGATGCCGTCGTCGCCGCTGTAGACGTCCAGGCGGTCGCCGCAGCGGCGCGTCAATTCCAGAACGCGTTCGAGAGTGCTGGCTTCCTTGATGCCGATGATATTGGGGATGTCGGCCAGCCGCTCGACAGTCTCCGGCTTGAGATCGCAAGCGGTGCGCCCGGGCACGTTGTAGAGAATCTGCGGGATCGCCACGCCGTCGGCGATCAGCTTGTAATGACGATACAACCCTTCCTGGGTCGGCTTGTTGTAATAGGGGGTGACCAGCAGGCAGGCGTCGGCGCCGGCCTCCATCGCCCGCCGGGTCAGATGCAGCGCCTCCGTGGTGGAGTTGGCGCCGGTGCCGGCGATGACCGGAATTCGGTTGCCAACCAGTTCCACCACCTTGCGAACCACCGTGATGTGTTCCTCGAAATCCAGCGTCGCCGACTCGCCGGTGGTACCGACGGCGATGATGGCGTCGGTGCCGTTTTCGATGTGAAACTCCACCAGTCGCGCCAGCGCCTCGAAATCCAGCGCGCCATCCGCCCGCATCGGCGTGACGAGGGCCACCATGCTGCCACGAAACATGATCTTGTGCTCTCCGATTACCCGCAATCGTCGCATGGTACGGATACCGGACGGGCTTGACAAGCGCCCGCAGGGACGGCGGGGGGCGGTTTTCTCCCCCGCCGGATGCTTGTACACTGCGATTTCATATATCCCGTATCATTTGCCGTAGGAAGCCCGTCCGTGAAAAACTACCTGGTCATTTCCGCCCTGGGCGAAGACCGTCCCGGTCTGGTCAACGAACTGTCCCGCGTGATCCTCGACTGCGATTGCAGCATCGCGGACAGCCGCATGACGGTGCTGGGCGGCGAGTTCGCCATCCTCCTGATGGTGCAGGGCAACTGGAACACCCTGACCAAACTGGAAATGCAGCTCAAGCGGCTGGAGCAGGCACTGGGCATGACTATCATCGCCAAGCGTACCGAAAGCCGCGCGCCGGCCGGCGACGTGCTACCCTACGCGGTGGAGGTGGTGGCGGTCAACCAGCCGGGCATCGTCCATCATCTGGCCAGCTTCTTCGCCAGCCGGTCGATCAACATCGAGGACATGGTGACGCGCAGCTACAGCGCCCCGCACACCGGCACGCCGATGTTCTCGGTCAACCTGGCCATCGGCATTCCGGCCGGCATGCACATCGCCATGCTGCGCGAGGAGTTCCTGGATTTCTGCGACGAACTGAATCTGGATGCGGTTCTGGAACCGATCAAGGGATAAGCCGACATGAGCGTGAGCGTGGGACAAGCCGTTCCCGATTTCAGCGCCGCCGCCACCGGCGATCGGACCGTATGCCTGCCGGAACTGCGCGGCCGCCCGGTGGTGCTGTATTTCTATCCCAAGGACAACACACCCGGCTGCACCGCCGAAGGCCAGCAGTTCCGGGACCTGCACGAACGCTTCGCCGCGCTGAACGTCGCGGTCTTTGGGGTTTCGCGCGACAGCTTGCGCAGTCACGAAAACTTCCGCGCCAAATATGGTCTTCCGTTCCCTCTGCTCGCCGATGTCGATGAAACCTTGTGCCGGCTGTTCGAGGTCATCAAGCTGAAGAGGAATTATGGCAAGGAGGCGCTGGGGGTGGAACGCAGTACGTTCCTGATCGATGCGAATGGCGTATTGCGCCGGGAATGGCGCAAGGTCAAGGTCGACGGACACGCCGCCGCGGTGCTGGCGGCGGTCGAAGCCCTGGGTTGACGTTCCACACTCCATCTCCCGATCACCCGCCCCCGCAATGGCGGACCTGCGGCCTTCTCGAACCATTCCCCGCCACCGTCGCACCCTTCGTGCCCATTCCTGGTGGAAGTCCTCTCGCGCGACTGTTCCGATCCCTCCGCCCGCCCCAATCCCATGATGCCCGACTCCGCTTCGATGTCCGAATCCGCTCTCCCGCCCTCCTCGCAGGGCTTGTCCGACCGTCGGCTGTTCGTGCTCGACACCAACGTGTTGATGCACGATCCGACCGCCCTGTTCCGCTTTCAGGAACACGACATTCACCTGCCGATGATGGTGCTGGAAGAGCTGGACCGCGCCAAGAAGGGCGTCTCCGAAGTCGCCCGCAACGTCCGCCAGGTCAGCCGCTTTCTGGACGACCTCATCGCCAACGCCAGCAAGGAAGAAATCGACCGGGGCCTGCCCCTGCCCGGCCCGACCGATTCCCACGGCAATCCGGTGATCCGCGGCCGGCTGTTTTTCCAGACCCGCCCCACCCGGCTGAGTCCGCCCGCCACGCTGCCCGGGAATACTCCGGACAACGACATTCTCGGCATGGCCATGACCCTGCAGCAGGACCATCCCCGCTGTCAGGTCACCCTGGTCTCCAAGGACATCAACCTGCGGATCAAGGCCGCCATCCTCGGCATTCACGCCGAGGACTACTTCAACGATCAGGCCCTTGAGGACGTCAATCTCCTCTACGGCGGAACCCGTGACTTGCCGGCGGACTTCTGGGATACCCACGGCAAGGAACTGGATTCCTGGCAGGAGAGCGGCCGGACTTTCTACCGGATCCACGGACCGGACGTGGCCAACTGGTATCCGAACCAGGGTCTGTTCCAGACCGGCGACAGCGGACTATTTATCGTCCGCCAACTGCGCGGCGCGGAGGCGGTCATCGAAATCCTCAGGGACCATGCCACGCCCAACCATGCCGTTTGGGGCATCACCGCCCGCAACCGCGAACAGAATTTTGCTCTCAACCTGCTGCTGGATCCCGAAATCGATTTTGTGTCCCTGCTGGGCGCCGCCGGCACCGGCAAAACGCTGCTGGCTCTGGCCGCCGGACTGGAACAGACGCTGGATATCAAGCGCTACCGGGAAATCATCATGACCCGCGTAACCGTGCCGGTCGGCGAGGACATCGGCTTTCTGCCCGGCACCGAGGAGGAAAAAATGACGCCCTGGATGGGGGCGCTGATGGATAACCTGGAGGTCCTCGCCCCGCGCGAAGGCGGCGAATGGGGCCGCGCCGCCACCACCGATCTGCTGAGCAGCCGGATCAAGATCCGCTCTCTCAACTTCATGCGCGGCCGCACCTTCCAGAGCAAGTATCTGATCATCGACGAGGCGCAGAATCTGACCTCCAAGCAGATGAAAACCCTGATCACCCGCGCCGGTCCCGGCACCAAGGTGATCTGTCTGGGCAACATCGCCCAGATCGACACGCCCTATCTGTCCGAGACCACTTCCGGCCTCACCTACGTGGTGGACCGCTTCAAGGACTGGCCGCACGGCGGACACGTCACCCTGCGACGCGGCGAACGGTCGCGGCTGGCCGAGTTTGCCTCCGACCGGCTCTAGCCGATGACCGAGCATCTGACCGCGCTGCTGTCGCTGGGCTGGTTGCTGTGGGTGGCGCTGGTCGCGGTCGGGCTGATCCTGGAACGCCGCTCGCCGGCGGCTACCCTGGCCTGGCTGCTGGCGCTGCTGTTCATGCCGTACTTCGGCTTCCTGGTCTACCTGCTGTTCGGGCCGCGGCGACTGCGCCGGCGCCGGCTGCGCTACGGCCGCGCCCGCGACCGTCTCATCCAGTCCACCCACCGCCTGCGCCAGGATCGCGCCGAACCGCCGGGTTTTCCCAGCGCCGGCCTGGAGCGGCAGCTGGCGATCCTGCTGGAACGGATCGGGCAAGGAGCGCCCGCGCCCGCCGCCGAGGTGACGGTGCTGGAAACCGGGGACGACTGTTTTCGGGCCATCGAAGCCGCCCTCGAAGCGGCCACCCACCACGTTCATCTCGAATACTACATGTGGCAACCGGACTGGATCGGCACCCGGCTGCGCGACCGGCTGGCGGACAAGGCGCGCGCCGGCGTCCAGGTACGGCTGCTGCTGGACGCCATCGGTTCCGACCGCATCCCCGACTGCTTCCTGCAACCGTTGCGGGAAGCGGGGGGCATGGTCGCCTGGTTCAATCCCATCAGCCTGCGCCGGCTGCGACCGAATCACATCAACTTCCGCAGCCATCGCAAGATCGTGGTCCGCGACGGCCGGATCGGCTTCACCGGCGGCGTCAACGTCAGCGACGACCACAGCGGCGCTCGCAGCGGATCGGCCGCCTGGCGCGACACCCACCTGCGCATCGAGGGCGAACCGGTGCACCGCCTGCAGTTCATCTTTCTGGAGGATTGGTACTTCGCCACCGACCAGGCGCCGTTCGAACCCGAGTTCTTCCCGCCTCCCCCGGAGCCCTCGGCCGGCCCCTGGTTGCAAATCGTCGAATCCGGCCCCGACAACAATCGTTACGCCATCGCCAAGCTCTACTTTTCCGCCATCGCCGGCGCGCGGCGGCGGGTCTGGATGGCCACTCCCTACTTCGTCCCCAACGAAGCCTTGACCGCCGCGCTGATCACCGCTGCCCTGCGCGGCGCCGACGTGCGGGTACTGGCCCCCAAACGGAGCGACTCGCGGCTGGTCACCGCCGCGGCGCGCAGCTATTACGACGAACTGGCCAGCGCCGGGGTTCATATTTTCGAATATGGCCCACCGATGCTGCACGCCAAGCTGCTGCTGGTCGACGAGAGTATCGCGGCGGTCGGCAGCGCCAATTTCGACAACCGCAGCCTGATGTTGAATTTCGAGGCGATGGCGGTGATTTACGACGCTGGCCTCGCCGCGCGCCTGGCCGACAGCTTCGAAGCCGATCTCCGCCACGCCAGCCGCTACGTCAAGCCGGGTCGGCGCGCCACTCTCGGCCAGCGGCTGGCGGAATCCACGGCCCGGCTGTTGTCGCCGCTATTGTGACCGCGAATCAGCCGATCAACCGCAAACCCGGCGGAAGCATTTCGCCGAACACCCGGCCGGCGTCGGCTTCGTCCAGTTCCACCACTTCCTCCACCATCCGCATCCAGGACGGTGGAGCTTTGATCGACCGCAAACACCGGGCCACCCGCGCGCGCAGATTTTCGTCCAAATCCCGCTCCCGATCACCGCTCAGTCGCGCCAGCAGGGTTGCGGCGAAGGCCGCCGGCGTCACCATTTTCCAATCTAACGCCAGCAACCGCTCCAGCCAGTCCGCCGCCGCCGCCGCTGGCACTACGTCGTGCGCGCTGCCGTAAACGGGAACCCGCGTTCCCAGCCGGCCCACCGCCCACCACAATTGCGGCGATTCGCCCTTGCGGGCCAGCCGGGCCAGCAGCAACTCGCCGAGTTCGACCTTGCGCGCCGCCGGCAGCCGCTCCAGCACCCCCGCCAGCCGCGCCATATCCTCAATCCCGGGCTGCTTGTCCCTGGTCGTCTTGCCGGTCGGGCGACGCAAATCTACCAGGAGATCCTCCCCCAACCGCGCCTGCGCCGCCGCGTCCAGCCCGCCGGCCACCCGCCGCCACAGCGTCCACCATTCCGACCCCGTCTGGGCGTCCTGACCGTATTGGATCCCCTGCTCGTACAGGCCCCATAACTGCCGCGTCCGCCAGTCGTCCAACGGATAGCCGAATCCCGGCCGCAGGCAGTAGCCGGCCAGGCTGAACCACAGCCGCTCGTGATCCACCGAGCGCCGCCGCCGCCGAGCGCCGGCCCACAGCACCCCGTACAACTCGCGCAACAGCGGCGTCTCCCAACTGTCGCGCTTGCCGAGCAAGCGCTCCAGATCGTTGCGCAGGTTCTTGATTTCCCTGGGTTCCACATCGGTCGCGCGGGAACCGTAGAATCGCTCCAGCCGCGCCGCCGCCTCGGGGAAACGCGGATGCAGCCGGGCCAGGGTCGCCGCGTCGCCTCCGCGCAGTTGAAAGGCCAGCCGCCAGCGCCCCCGGTCGGATATTCCCTCTCCCGTTCGGGGGGGAGAGGTTGGAGACGCCGGTTCGATCTCCACGCAATCCACCTCGAGGGTACCCACCTCGGTCAGATGCGCGATCAGTTGCACCGGGACCTCGCCCGCGCCGGTCCCGCTTTCGATGACGGTCGAAATCGGCGGCAGGGGCGCGAAATCCTCTCCGTCCAGGGCCACCACTTCTCCCGGCGGAATCACGGCGTCCCCGGTCGAGGACATCAGATGGAACCGAACCGGGGCGCCGAGCCGCAGCGAGAAGATTCGATCCAGCCGGATCTCCCGCCCCTCCTCCGTCCCGCGCGGCAACAGGCAAACACCCTGCCGGCCGTCGCGCCCGCCGTCCACCATCAGAAAATAGCCGCGCGCCGAGCCACCGCCGATCTTCAAACCCTGGCCGCGCCGCGCCAGCCCGTAGGCCACCGCGCCGCGCGCCACCGCCAGATCGGGCTCGGGATTGTCCAGCCACAACGGGGATTCGCCGCGCCAGCCGGCCAGGATCGCCAGCAACCGCCCGGCCAAGGTAGCGCCGTGGAACACCCCACCGTTCAGCAGTACCGCATCCGGCACCGGCGGACCTTCGGCCGGCGCCCGTTCGCCCAGCGCCCGCCGGCACGCCTCGGCGTGCTGCGCCAGAAACGCCGCCAGATGGCGGCTGATGGCCGGGTCGGCGGCGTAGGGCAGCCCGAATTCGACCACCGCCGCGCGCCGGCCCTGGGGTTTTTCCTCGGGTCCGACTGGTGGCAGAAAACCATCCACCAGCAACGTCCGCGCTTCGTCGCGGCTCAATTCGGCCGAGCGGGACCCGCCGATCAGTCGGGCGCCGCCGCCCAGCACCGTCACCGTCACCTGTTCCGGCGCGTCCGCCGCCAGCAATCGCTCCTTGGCTCCCCGGCATTGTTGCAGCAGCTGCGACAGCTCGCCAGCGTTCAGCCGCCCCCCGCCCAGCCGCGCCTCGACCGTTCGCGCCAGGGTCAGGTCCATGTTGTCGCCGCCCAGCATCAGGTGATCGCCGACGCCGATGCGGGTCAGCTTCGGGCCGGTCTCATCGCCCTCGATTTGAATCAGGGTCAAGTCGGTAGTACCGCCGCCCACGTCGCAGACCAGCAGCAGCCGCGATTCGCCCAGCGCCGCCGCCACCTCCCCGCGATGGCGGTGCAGCCAGTCGTAGCAGGCCGCCTGCGGCTCCTCCAGCAGGCGCAGGCGCGGCAATCCGGCCAGCCGCGCCGCCTCCACCGTCAGCGCCCGCGCTGCTTCGTCGAACGAGGCCGGCACGGTCAGCACCACTTCCTGTCGCTCCAGCGGCTGGCGGGGAAACCGCTGGTTCCAGGCGGCGTGGATGTGCGCGAGATAGCTGGCGCTGGCGGCGACGGGCGAAACCCTGGCGATTTCATCCGCCGCCCCCCAGGGCAGGATCGGCGCGGTGCGGTCCACCCCGGCGTGCGACAGCCAGCTCTTGGCGCTCGCCACCAGTCGCCCCGGCACCCGGGAACCCCGTTCCCGCGCCAGCTCGCCCACGATGACGTCGGCGACCTCGCCGGGATCGGCGGCCGGCCAAGGCAAATGGAGATCGGCGGCCGCCAGTTCGCCTTCGGCCGGGTGATAGCGCGCCGACGGCAGCAGCGGCCGCGCCGCCACCGCGCCGGGCGCGATCAACTGTTCGATGGCGAACTGGTGGATGATGGATCTCACCTCCCCTGCCCCCCCCTCCATGAATGGAGAGGGGGGAGAACTTCCCTCCCCCTGTGCGTGAGAGGGGTCGGAAGTAAGGGGAGCAGCAACCGCCTTCAGATCGGCATAGGCCACCACCGTGTGAGTGGTCCCCAGGTCGATTCCGACCAGATAGCGGGGCGTGCTGGATCGAGCGATGGTTTAGCCCTCCCCGCGCACGTCGAACTCGACTTTCCAGGATTCTGCGCCGGCGCGCGGCACCGCTTCCAGCCGCAGGGTACCGACCTCGGTCACCGCCGCCCGCAGCCGCACCGGCACCACCTCGCCCGGTTGCCGGTCCTCGGCGGGCAGGGTCGCTTCGATCTCCTCCAGTTCCTCGACCTCATCCGGCGCCCATTGCTCCAGCACGGCGCCCACGTGATCGGCGCGCCGCACCGAGGAGCCGAAGAAGCGGAACCGCACCGGCTCGCCGACCACCAGTCCCACTTCCTGCGGCGGCAGCTCGGCCTGGGTGCCCTCCTCCATCCCGAACGGCGCGATGCACAGCGCCTCGATCGGCGGCTCCATCCCCGGCACCGCCGGCATGGCGCTCTCCACCCCGACGTAGAACGACCTGGCGGTGCCGCCGCGGATCCGCACCCCGCGCCCGCGCCGCACGTAGCCGTAATAGGCCGCGCCGCGCGCCACCGCCAGATCGAGGTCGGCGCCTTCCAGCAACCGTGCCGGGGGGGCGCCCTCGGCGTCCAGCCAGCCGTTGAGCACCTCCAGGGTCCGTTCCAGCAGGGGGTGCGCCTTGAACACGCCGCCGTTGAACAGCACGGCGGTGGGATGCAGGAAGGTCGCATCATCCGGCAGGCGATCCTCGAAGCCGCTCAAATCGCGGGTCGCGCCCACCTGCCGGCCGAGAAACGCCGCCAAATGGCGGGTCATGGCCGGATCCTGGGCGTAGGGTAGACCCAGCTTGGTCAAAGCCGCCCGCGCCCGGATCGCCGGTCGCGCCGCCGCCGCCACCTCGGGGAAGAATCCGTCCATCAGGGTCAGCGTCACCTCCGCGCGGGTCAGTTCGGTGCGCAACGTGCCGCCGATCAGCTTGGAACCGCGGCTCGGCACCACCACCGGCACCGCCTCGACTCCGGCGTCGCCGAGCAGGGTTTCCTTGGCGCTCCGACAGCCGTGGGTCAGGCCCTGTAACTGCCAGGGATCGAGTTGGGTACCCTGGGCGGCCAGCTTGGCGCGAACCGCATGCGCCAAGGCCAGATCCATGTTGTCACCCCCCAGCAGGATGTGATCGCCCACCGCCACCCGCACCAGTTCCAGCGAACCGTCGCGCTCGGTGACGGCGATCAGCGAGAAGTCGGCAGTGCCGCCACCGAGATCGATCACCAGGATGATGTCGCCGACCCGGACCTGCTTGCGCCACTCGCCCCGGGCCGCCAGAATCCAGTGATACAGCGCCGCCTGGGGTTCCTCCAGCAGCACCAGATGGCTGAGGCCGGCCGCCGCCGCCGCCTCGGCGGTCAGCTCGCGGGCGGCCGGGTCGAAGGAGGCCGGCACCGTCAGCACCACCTCCTGTTCGGCCAGCGGCGCGTCGGGATGCTGGTGATCCCAGGCGGCGCGCAGGTGGGCCAGATAGCGCATCGAGGCCTGCAACGGCGAGACCCGCGCCACTTCCTCGGGTGCTTCCACCGGCAGGATGGCCGCGCGCCGGTCCACGCCGGGATGGCACAGCCAGCTCTTGGCGCTGGACACCAGCCGGATCGGGGTGCGACCGCCCATGGCGCGGGCCAGCTCGCCGACCACGAACGGTGGGGATTCACCCCAAGGCAGGACGCAATCGTCCGGCTTCAATTCGTCGGGATGCGGCAGGTACAAAAACGAGGGCAGCATCGGCCGATCCTCGACCGAGCCGGGCGCGGTCGACTGCGGGATGTCCTCGATCCCCTCGACCACGTCGTCGCGGTCGCTGGCGGCCAAATCGACCGCCGCCATCACGCAATGGGTAGTGCCCAGATCGATGCCGACGGCGTAGCGGACCTCGCTCATAGCTCCACCTCAGCCGGCGCCAGTACCCGGACATCATGGCCTTCGGCGATTCGGGGCAGCCGGATCGCGGCCACCCGCCAGCCGCGGTGCATCAGCGTGCCGGCGAACGGCGGCTGACCCACCACGTTGCCGGTCAGCCGCACCGCCGTGGCGTCGAACCCGGCCGGCAGGGTCAACCGCGCGCCCTCGGCCTCGGCCCGCACCGGTTCGATCCGGAGATAGTCGTGGATCACCTTCCGGCAACCTTCGTGCACCACCCGCGCCGCGCCGCCGATTTCGGCGTCGGCATAGGCCGCGACGTTTTCCTCGAGAAAGTCGACGAACCGCCCCTCCTGTTGCAGCAGCGCCAGCAGCTGCAGGGCCGAATCGGGCAAGGTTTCCTTCAACGGCGGTGGCTTGGGCGGCTCGGCGACCGCCGGCGCGGGCGCCGCCGGTTCCCCCCGCTCCAGCTTCAGCACGCCGACGGCGAATTCGCCGTCGGCCAAAATCCGCCAGCAGGCGCGCAGCGCCAAGGCCAGGCGAGCAAACAAACCTGGTATTGAACCATTCATGAAACAAGCTCCCGTGAAACAAGCTGAATTGTCTTGTATCCTATCACGCGCCGGCAAACCTCCGCTGGCAACAAAACTATCCCCGCGCCCGTCGAATTTCGCTTATGATGAATTGATGATCGCTGGTACAGTCGGCTAGATTTTTACAGGTGGCGCCAAGTTTGAAGCCCACTGTCCGACCGGATAATAATTGGCATGCCGATAAGAAACGCAAAGATGATTTCAGGAGTGGCAGCATGGCCCGCATACTGATTGTCGACGACTCGCCTACCCAGACGCTGAGCATCGCCAAGATACTCAAAAAACAAGGGCATGAAATCCTGACCGCCAAGGACGGCGCGGAAGGCGTCGCGGTGGCCAAGGCGGAACAGCCGGACCTCGTCCTCATGGATGTGGTCATGCCCAGGGTCAATGGCTTTCAGGCGACCCGCCAGATCACCAAAAATCCCAGTACCAGCCACATCCCGGTGATCATCGTCACGACCAAGGATCAGGAAACCGACAAGATCTGGGGCGCGCGGCAAGGAGCCAAGGGCTACGTCATCAAACCGGTGGAAGAATCCACCCTGTTCGAAGCCATCAATCAGTATCTCCCCAAATAACCCCCCGGCGGGGCCCCGGCACCTCCGGTCGCCGCAATGATAATCAATCAACCACTCGTCCCCAAGCCTCTCGTCATCGAACCCGCGATTCCGGTCGCGACGGGTCATCGCGGCGCCGCTGGCCGCGCGTCCAGCGGGTAATCGGGATAGCGCCGCCGGAATTCCCTCAGGCTGGCCTCGGCCTCCGCGGTTCGGCCCCGCCGGCGCAATTCGGCGATCTCGGCCAGCCATTTCACCGGCGGACGATCCACCGTCCGGCCGTAGACCGCCTCCACCTCTTCCACGCGCCCCGGCGTCGCCGGGAGCAGATCCTCTTTCTCCCGTTCCGCTGGTGCCGCCCGCAGATGGTTCGCCTCGGCCGGCAGGGCGGGAACCGACCGTGGGGCCGGACGGATCGCTCCGGTCGCCGGTGCGGACGACGGGGAAGTGACGGGTTCGGGCGCGGCCGGAGGCAGAGCGGCCGGCGGTTCATCCCGAAGCAGCGCGCGGTCGGCGGCCATCGGCGCGATCACCCCACCGGCCGTCGCCGTATCCTGTTCGGCGGCGGGTTTGGCCGGGGATCGAACCGCTTTCGGCTCCAGCGATCTTTCCATTTCACCGCTCTCCCGGGCCAGCCGCACGATGCCGACCGCCAGGACGACCGTCGCCGCCAGCGCCGCCGGCACGGCCCAGAACCGGATGCCGCGCCGTTTCGACGGGGGCGCAACCGGGGCTGGGCGAGGCTCCACCGCCGCCTGGGCCGCGGCGAGAATGCGCTGGTCCAGCCAGGCCGGCGGCCCGGTGTCGCGGGTTTCCCGATACAGGGCAGACAGTTCCCCGTCCTGGAATTCCAGGTCGCGCGGATCGTTCATGACGCCTCTCCCAGACCGCGCCGCAGGCGGGCCAGCGCATAGCGCAGGCGGCTCTTGACGGTTTCCCGCCCGGTTCCGGTGATTCGGGCGATTTCCTCCAGCGACAGGCCCGCCTCCTCCCTGAGCAGCACGGCCTCGCGCTGAGCCTCCGGCAACTCCGCCAGCAGTTCCAGCAAGCGGTCGGCCTGGCGCCGGCGGTCCTCGCGGTTCTCCGGCTGTTGCTCGACCGGCGCCGGCACTTCGACCCATTCCGGGCAGTCCCCGGCGTAGGACAGCGGCAGGCCCCTGGCGCCGGCGCGGTAATGGTCGATCAGCCGGTTGTGCGCCACCCGATAGAGATAGGTCGCGAACCGGGCCTGCACGGTGTAGCCGGCCCGCGCCGCGATCAGCTTGGTCCATACGTCCTGGAACAGTTCCTCCGCCACCGCGGGACGGCCGCACTGGCGCAGCAGATAGCGGTACAGCGGCCCCTTGTGGCGGGCGTACAGTCGGGCGAAGGCGCTGGCGTCGCCATCCCGATAGCGCAGCATGAGGGTTTCGTCGGCATCGTCGTCGGTCCGCATGGAAACAAGGTACAAGGTTCGGGAGACCAGGTTCAAGATACGGAAAGCAGGTTTGCGCCTCGAACCTTTTTCTTGCGCCTTTTACCCCGTGGCTCGTTCAGCGTACCGCCTGACCCTGCTCTCCGCCTCCGCCGGGATCCAGCGACCGCGCCAGGCCGACCAGGGTCAGGAATTCGCCCCGGTAGCCGTGGGGATCGGCGCCGCGGGCGCCGCGAGCCAGCGCCAGCACTTCGTCGTAACCGAAGTTTTCGGTATAACGCCCGCCGCGGAGTAACTGGCCGAAACCGGCGACCGCCGCCGCGAACCGGAAACGCTCGCTGGCGCCCTTCCAGTCCCCCATCGCCTGGTCCCGGCGGATCGGCCATTCCAGCAACTGGCTGGCGTCGCCGTCCGGCTGCTTGTAACGCAACCGCAGAAAGGCGATTTCGTCGCCGCGCGGGGCGGCGTCCGCCGCCGGCTGGCCGTAGCGCAGCGGTTCGGTCCGGGCGCCGCCGCTGCCTTTCAGGACGATCTCGTACAGGGCGGTGACCGTGTGGCCGGCGCCGATGTCGCCGGCGTCCACCGCGTCGTTGCTGAAGTCCTCCCGCCGCAGCACCCGGTTTTCGTAGCCGATCAATCGGTATTCCTCCACCACCGCCGGGTTGAATTCGATCTGGATCTTCACGTCCCGGGCGATGGTCAGCAGGGTCGCGCTCATCTGCTCGACCAGCACCTTGTTCGCCTCCTGGAGGGTATCGATGTAGGCATGGTTGCCGTTGCCGGCGTCGGCCAACTGCTCCATCAATCGATCGTTGTAGTTGCCGGCGCCGAAACCGAGCGTGGTCAGAGCGACGCCGCTCTTGCGCTGGGTTTCCACCAGGTTCTTCAACGCTTCGAAGCTGACCGTGCCGACGTTGAAATCGCCGTCGGTGGCCAGAATCACCCGGTTGACTCCCCCCTTGACGAAGCCTTCGCGGGCCAGGTTGTAGGCGAGCTGGATGCCGGCGCCGCCGTTGGTGGAACCGCCGGCGCTCAACCGGTCCAGCGCGGCCTCGATCTTCGCTTTCCGGTCGCCGGGAGTCGGCTCCAGAACCATGCCGGCCGCGCCGGCGTAGACCGCGATCGCCACCCGATCCTCGGGCCGCAACTGCCGGGCCAGCAATTTCAGCGCCGGCTTGAGCAGGCCGATCTTGTCGGGCGAGTCCATCGAGCCGGACACGTCGATCAGGAACACCAGATTGGCCGGCGGCAACTGGGTTTTCGGCAGATCGTAACCCTTGATGCCGATGGCCAGCAGCAGGGTCTTCGGATTCCACGGGGTGGGGGCCAGTTCGGTGTCGACCCGGAACGGCGGCTGGCGGCTGTCCGGCAGCGGATAGTCGTAGTCGAAGTAGTTGATCAATTCCTCGACCCGGACCGCGTCGCGCGGCGGCAACCGGCCGGCGTTGAGGAAGCGGCGGACGTTGGCGTAGGCACCGGTGTCCACGTCGATGCTGAAGGTGGAGACCGACTGTTCGGCGGCGCGCTTGACCGGATTTTCCTCCTGATGGGCGTATTGCTCGCGGTCGGTCGGTTCGCTGGGGAGTCGCAACTGGTCGAGCGATCCGCTCGCCTGCGGTCCGACCGGACGCGCGGGCGCGGCGAGATTCAGGCTCTCCTCCGCGGTCGGCAGCACTCCGATCCTGGCTCGGGCGGGCGCCTGGCTGGCCGGCGCGGGCGCCGTCACAACGGGCGGCGGCACGACCGGCAGAGGCTCGGGCTTGTCGGCTTCCTCGCGGCGTTGAACGACCGTGGCCGGAGCCGTCGCCGTTTCCACCTTCGGTCGAGCCTCCGTCGATGGCTTGTCGCCGGACGAACAACCGAGGAGCAGGGCGGCGATGACGACCGCGCAGAATGATAAGGTTCGGTTCATGACATCCTCCATGGCGGCTTGGGATTCATCGTGATAAACGTCATCGGTGGAGAAATGGGGTTATCATTTTGCTTGATCCCGGAACCTCCACACGAGGCATTCATCCACCATGGAAACGGAAACGCCCCAGATTCCCGGCTACCGCATCGAGAAGATTCTCGGCAAGGGCGCCATGTCCACCGTTTATCTGGCGGTCCAGGAATCGCTGGACCGGCGCGTGGCGCTCAAGGTTCTGACCCCCAAGCTGGCCGCCGACCCCACCTTCAACAAGCGCTTCGTCAAGGAAGGCCGGATCATCGCCAAGCTCGCGCACCCGCATATCGTCACCATCCACGATACCGGCAGCCATCAGGACCTTTCCTACATCGCAATGGAATACCTGGAAGCCGGCACGCTCCGGGAGCGGATCAAGGTGGGACTGACACCCGAGCAGGCCGCGAACTATTTGTGCCAGATCGCCCAGGCACTGGGTTACGCGCACCGGCAGAACTGCGTGCACCGCGATATCAAACCGGCCAACATCCTGTTCCGCGACAGGGAGACGGCGATTCTGTCCGATTTCGGCATCGCCAAAAATCTGGAGGACAAGACTCAGTTGACCGCGGCCGGCTGGCGGGTCGGGACGCCGAATTACATGAGTCCGGAGCAGACGCTGGGCAAGCCAGTGGACGCGCGTTCCGACCTGTACAGCCTGGGGATTCTGTTCCACGAGATGTTGACCGGAACCCGGCCCTATCAGGGCGCCGATGCGTTCGAGACGGCGTTGCTGCACGTCAAGGGACCGCTGCCGAGGCTCCCGGAACCGCTGCGCCGGTTCCAGCCCGTTCTGGATCGGTTGCTGGCCAAGGACCCACAGGGCCGATTCGCCAGCGCCGAGGAACTGGTGCAAGCCGTTCAAAAAGTGGCGGCCGGCGGGACCACCGCCGGCGCCGGGACGACCCGGTTCGGTTGGCGGCGAGCGTTGCCCTGGATTCTGGCCGCGCTGTTGGCCGGACTGGTGGGGTTGCTGGCCTACCGATTCTGGCCCGTCACTGCCGCCATCGCCCCACCGCCCGTATCGACGGCGCCCCGCTAGCGGGCTGCTCAAAAGTTTTGACAGGTCGGGAGACTGCTTCGCCCCGCTGATCGTACGACGGGTCGCGGCACGGCCCTCCGGTCCCGGCACGGGGTATCCAGGGGGTTGCTAATGCGAATCCTTGATCAATCCCCCTCGCTCCCGTTGATATTGAGGATAACTCAAACTATTGACCTGGTCGATGCACTGTTGGATGGCGCTCTGGGAGAGCAAGGCATCACACTTCTGTCGTTCGCTCGCCTGAAACCCCTCGTACCAAGCCTGCTGGCTGCATCCTGCCGCCAGCAGCGAACCGTAGACGATCATGCGCCCCAAGTTTCCGCCACGTACCCATGTCATGCGATATACTCGATTGTGAGACACAAGTGACCCGATGAACGCCGCATTTCAGCGGTTGAAAATCATCGGCAGGGCCTGCGAGCAGAGGACGGGCGGATTCCCGACCGCTACCCGCTGGTGGAGACGCCGGAGCAGAGCTAGCAGGTCCGCACCATAATGCGTCGGACGGGACGCTGATCCTGAACCGGGGCGCGCTGGACGGCGGGACGACCTTAACCGTGGCGCACGCCCGCCGGATCGGCAAGCCGTGTCTGATCGTGGCGCTGGAAGGAGGGATCGTGCCAGCGGCATTCCGGGAGTAGCCGGACCGTAACCAGATTGCGGTGCTGAACGTCTCCGGTCCGCGCGAGAGCCAGCGGCCGGGGGCGTATGCGGCGGCGGACCATGCCAGAACCGCCGTCAGGATAAAGGCGAGTGGTGAAATCCTCGGTTTGATCATGCGATGGCTCTCTACGATCAGCGCGCCAACCCCGCGTCGACCCCGTTCAACTCGACCAAGCGGTCGGCCAATAGCCGCAGGGTCCAGGTCGCCCGCCCTTCGGGCGGGGCACCGCAGGCCACCGCGATCAGGGGGGCCTCCTGGGCACCATCGAGCGTGCGGTACTGCCGGCCGGTGGGCTTCTTGCGGAACAGCGCCGCCGGCAGGCCCTCCTCCACGAACGCCTGGCGCACCCGATACACCGTGGACGCCCCACACTCGACCGCCTCGGCAATCCGTTCGTCGTCCCCGCCTGGCCCGCCGTCGCCGACATCGGCCTCGAGCAAAATGCGCGCGTGGATCAGCACGGACACCGCCCGCTTGCCGGTGCGGATCAGGTCTTCCCGTTCGGTGCGTTCCTCGGCGATCAGGCAAACAAGATATTTGGGCAACGGCATGATCGGACTCCAAGTCGGGGGTTACCCGCATAGGAAAATCCAGGCGCTACTTGCACTCAACTCAGGTCGGGTGAAACACTAGTGCGCCGGGGCGCGGCATGAAAGCGAACCGCCCGCCTCGCTCGGGTCACGCCAGACCGCCGAGCCGGACGTAGAGCCGGCAACCGGCGTCCGAATGCAACGCCCCGGCGTCGCCGGGTGGGTAGCGCAGCCAGCCGCCCGCCCCCAGGACGCCGTCCTCGTCGCTCAATTCCCCCGCCAGGATAAAGATTTCCTCGCCGCCGGGATGGCCGAGCCGGGGGCGTCCGGCGCCCGGCGCCCAGCGTTCCAGGCGCACCCGCTCGGGATGGCCCGCCCGGGCCTGGAGAACTTGCGTTTCGATGCCCGGCGCCGGGCCGGGCGACCACGACCCGGTCGTGGTATCCAGCACCACGCGCGGGCGATCGGTTCCGGGGTACTGGCGCAGGCGCACGAACAACAGACAGCCGGTCGCGGACCGGGGGGCGTGACGGCTGCCGTCCGGATTGAGCAGGTAGGTTCCGGCCGGATACGCGCCGTGCTCGTCGGCAAACACCCCTTCCAGGACCAGGATTTCCTCGCCTTCCGGATGGACGTGCGGCCGGAAGGCGCCGCCCGGCGCGTAGCGCACCAGGCTGGTGACCGGGCCGTGCTCGCCGCCGACCCGGTACAGCGGCCGGCGCCAGACCGTGCCGCTGGGGCTGGCTTCCCAGGCCAGGACGGCGGTATCGACCCGCGCCCGCGCGCGCACGTCCGCATGGCGGTCGGGCAGGGCGTCGTCGGCCGGCGCGCTCATGGCGCACCCGGTTCCGTCCGCGCCCCGGCCGGCAGCCAGCGGTACAGGGTCGGCACCGACACCCCCAGGTTGTGGGCCACGTCCTTGGGCGGCATCCCGCCGCCCAGCAGCGCGCGGACCGATTCCAGCTTGCCGGCGGTCATCCGCCGCCGCCGGCCCCCGACCCGGCCCCGCTGGCGGACGGCGGCCAGGCTGGCTTGGGTGCGCTCGACGATCAGCTCCCGCTCCATCTGGGCGAGCGAGGCCATGAGGTGGAAGAAGAACCGCCCGGCCGGGGTGGTGGTGTCGATGCCGTCGGTCAGGCTTTTGAACTGCACCCCGCGCCCGGCCAGGTCCCCCACCAGATCGACCAGGCCCTTGACCGAGCGCCCCAGCCGGTCCAGCTTCCAGATCACCAGCACGTCCCCGGCCCGCAGGTGCGAGAGCGTCGCCGCCAGCCCCGGCCGCTGGGTCTGGGTCCCGGACGCCCGGTCGCTGAAGAGCCGCTCGCACCCCGCCTGGATCAGGGCGTCGCGTTGCAGGTCGAGCGATTGCTCCTGGGTGGACACGCGGGCGTAACCGATCAGCATGGGGAACCCTCCGGCATTCTCGAAACTCAACGTGGATTGTAATGGTGAGAATAGAGTTTCGAGCATGATTTTTGAGAATGCGGATGCCCGGTTTTGCGTCGTTTCGGGCGCCGGGCCGGACCGTTCTCGAAAACGACCGTTATCGAGAATAGCCACCGCCACTGAGGATCGTTGGATTTTTCGCCAACTCTATATGAACCCCAAAATTCGCAAAACAAACTATTGGAGACCCTGCCCGATGAATGCCTGGAATTCGAAACGCCGGCAACGGCAAGCGGCGTTGGTTCGGATTTGGCGACCATGGGGAACGGTCAACCGGGCCGAAAACTGAGGACGAAAAGCGGAAGGTGAGCCGGAACGCTTTCAAAGGCGGCTGGCGCCCTCAACTGCGCGAACTGGGGTGGGCGATGCGGGAACAGCGAAAGCTGCTCGACGCCTGGCGCTGCTGGCCTGTTCCGGTTGCGGCGGGGAGCAGGCGGCGCTGCTGCTGTAGCTGTTACGTTCCGGAGAATCCAACCATTGAAGCGTTCGCTTTTCCCGTTAGAGATGATCGGGTTAACCCTCTCATCAAACCCCGCCAAAGCGGAGCTTGATTCGGTTCGTGTGAATCTTTCGTTCAGACTGCCGCTGCTGCCTGCTTCGATTGGGGGGCGGGCGCGTTACCGATGAACCACATCAACCCACCGATCAGCAGCAACGTGGCAAGGTAGAACGCGACTTGCATCCCGGCGGGCCGGTCGTTATAACCGGCTAGCACATGCAGGATTTGGCCGGGCAAGCTGCGGTCGGACAGGATCGCTGAAGTGTCCCATAACGGTTGCCGCCAAGCGGGCAGCCAGTCGGCCTGAATCAGGAAACCGGCGGCTTGCGCGGCCATACCCGCCGCCAGCAACACGATCAACCCGCTGGTGACCGCGAACAGATGTCGGGTGGGAATGCGCAACAGGCCCAGATACAACGCCAACCCCACCGCCACGCCCGCCAGCAGACCGAGCGCGCCGCCGCCCAGCATGGACATCGCCGCATCGCCGCCGGCGGCGATGCCATACAAGAACAACACGACTTCAGAACCTTCGCGCAACACCGCCAGACTGACGACGGTGGCCAAAGCAAGCAGAGGCTGTTCGCCGGTGCGGACCCGATGACCGACCGCTTTCATTTGGTGCGCCAATTCCCGCCCGTGGCGACCCATCCAGACGTTATGCCAGCCGAGCATCACGACGGCGGCAAACAATAGGCTGGCGTTGAACACTTCCTGACCCATGCCGGCTGCGGTCTCGGCGATCCCCCGCGCGAACGCCGCCACCAATGTGGAGCCAAACAGACCCGCGGCGATCCCGCCGCCAACCCACCAGCCGCGTCCGGTCACCCCCCGGGTGGCCGCCAACACGATGCCGATCACCAGCGCCGCTTCCAGCACTTCACGGAATACGATGACGAGCGTACCGATCATCTCTCGACCCTCCCAACCCTACTGGGCAACGAATCGGCCTTTGGCGGTTTTTTCATGGAACTCGCCGATGAAGTCATAGCTGCCCGGTTGCAGCGGCCCGACGTTCAGGGTGGCCCGCTGCTTGCCGGCGACAACTTTTTCCAGCTTCAGCGCGGGGCTCTCAAATTCTTCCGAAGTCGCATCTTGATTGTCCACGACCAACTTGAATTTCTGGTTGGCCGGCACTTGCAGTGCGTTCGGCTCGAAACGATGATCCTTGATGACCAGCAGATATATAGGAGTTTCTTGCGCGCGGACGGATTGATAGCCCGATCCTGCAAGCAGAGCGACCATAGCGAGCACGGTAAAATGGCGTTTCATCGGTGAGGGAACCTCGGTAGCGTCGGTTACCGTTCAAATGATAACCATTCTTATTTGAATATGAAATGGGTCTCTTGGCGGATCACCCTATGGGGAATAGGGCTCTATCGTGGGGCAAGCAAGCCTATCCCCGTGTCGAAACTCAAGAATTTTGACACGGCTTCACGCCCCTGCTAAATCAACAGCCTGCTTGTGCCAGAAATCAGGGACAAAACAGGCTCATGAACATCGGCTATGCGCGAGTCTCGACTGAAGACCAGAACCCCGATTTACAGCTTGCCGCCTTGAAGAAGGTTGGATGCAAACATATCTTTATCGAGAAAGCTACGGGGGCGCATGTCCAGCGAGCGGAACTGACCCGCTGTCTCAAAACGCTCGCGGTAGGGGACACCCTCATCGTCTGGAAGCTCGACCGGCTGGGCCGCTCGCTGCGCGACTTGATCGGTCTGCTGGACGATCTGAAAGCGCGGGGCGTGGCCTTCCGCTCGCTCACGGAAGCGATTGACACCGTGACCCCAACAGGCCGCGCCATGTGGCAAATGGTCGGGATACTGGCGGAATTGGAACGGTCGCTCATTCAGGAACGCACCCAAACGGGCCGCGCGGCGGCGATTGCTCGTGGGGTCAGGATGGGCCGCAAGCCCAAACTATCGCCGCAACAGGTGGCCCATGCCCGGAAACTGATCGGACAGGGGGAACACCATGACACGGTAGCCCAATCGCTCAACGTGTCGCGGCGGACGCTGTATCGGGCGCTGCAGGGTTAACGGTTACTACGCTTTACACGCTGGCCCCGTGTATAGGATCAGGTCAAACTTGCTGTATAACTCCGCCGTCATGGAGTTATACAGAAACCACATAATCACTTGTTTGGATATCTATCAGGTTGGGAAGAGCAAATGACTGCAAAGAAAAAGTGGAAGATGAGCAAAGACCCTCTTTTTCGGGGCGACTCCAAGGAAAAGGTGTGTGTTCCTAATCCCCATGCGGATGATTCTATTGTTCGTCATGTAATGTATTTTGAGGGACCTGGTCGCGAAACACCGTATCTATCAACATCAGAGAACTACGAACTTGCTGAGAATTTTTCAAATGGGGCTGTCTGGGAAACTTTGGTGAAGATTGCGAAGGATGCGTCAGTCGGCCACATTGGCCGAACAGAGCTTTTGTCTCTAATGAAAGGTAACGGTAAAGGTAAAGTCAAATGGCCAAATCCATTTGAAGTGATGCAGGCTCGTCGCTATGTTGAGCAGTGGGGTGAACATTTGCTGGATTTTCGTAAGGTTGAAAATCCAGCAGCGGCGACGAAGAAAATATTTAAAAAATCATGAAACTCCATTCTTGTCAAAATTGCTGGTTTAATGGCCTTCAATATGGTGCTCTAGGTTTGCCAGTAGGGTATTGTTCTAGGCATAGAAAAATCTTGAATGCAGCAGACGTAACTACATGCAGCTTACATCTTCGTAAAGACCTAACTGTCCTTCGAGCCAAAGAAGTTTCTGAAATACACAAAAATCATTATTCTGCAGAGTTTGTTAGTCACATTGCTGATGGTAAACACCACGAAGCTGATGTCTCCGATAGTCAAAAAGATATAACTCATCTAAGAAAAGATCCTGTAGCGGATGTTGTTACCGACTATGGTGCACTAGGGTCTACTATAGAGTCATTGGCCCAGCTTAAGGCAATGCCGGGTGCGCGGGCAGAATTGGCAATGCTTAGCCTTGGGCGAGGATATATCAACAACTGCACATCAAGGAATGGCAGGTGGACTAGCGGGTTGCATTTATATTGGTGGAGTAGACGACGCTTGGCAGATATACCAGAAATAGAGGTTGAAAATTTAAGGAGTGTTGGCGCAACACAACTATCGCGGCAGTCCGATCTAGTAGCTTGGTCGTTAATAATGCTGAGACTTACATTTATTGATGATATAATTACTTATGCCAATCAGCAGAATGACCCACTAGGTAAAGTCAACAGCCTTACTGAGCAAGCAGCCTTAGCATTAGATACCTTTAACTTGCTAACTTTAAGTAAATGGTTGAAGTCGGAAGCAGCCCCACAATTAGATGCTCGTCTATCTGCAACGCGCTATGCTGAACTGGCGAACGAGCTACGTTCAGAAAGGGAGGGCGCGGAAGCCCAACAATGCACTCCAGTGGACTCCGCTAATACTGCGCCGCTGAGTTAATCGTTATGTTACAAACGGGAAAGGTTTCAGATTAATGCATCCGCTCGAACACTTAACTCACCCAAACAGAGATGCGTTTGCAGCTGATCCATTCGGGTATGCAGCATCCGGTTGGCACAAATGGGAAAACGCATGCATCGTTGCTGGTGTAAGCAGTTCATTCCAAGAAATGCCAACGGTAGAAGATTTGAAATCGCCAATCTTGTGGTTATGCCAAGCACACGCGTTGTCTGAGGCCGCAGTCAGTTTGGTTCGCAATGAACCCGTATTTGAATCGATGCCTGTAACAGTGCGCGGCGTTTGTGATTGCCAATACATGGGTGTTTCTTTGATGCTCGTGGGCTATAGCTTGGAAGTTTGCCTAAAGGGCTTTTCAATCATCAAAACAGGGGTGTCTTCGTTCAAAGG
Source organism: Candidatus Competibacter sp. (assembly GCA_031732875.1). GTDB lineage: Bacteria > Pseudomonadota > Gammaproteobacteria > Competibacterales > Competibacteraceae > JAVMKJ01. The sequence continues at coordinate 70,119 of JAVMKL010000276.1, forward strand.
GAACGAGAAGGCATATAGGCATCATGATCTTGTGCGGTTGTCACAACTTGTCCCTGATCTCACATCAAAAGACAAAGCGATCCTCGAAGCACTTACGCATTTTACCAAGTGGGCTGGGCGTTATCCCGATCCAGGAACGAAATATTTTGCGCATACAGAGGAGATATTCCGCCTTTCAGAATCATATCAAATCACCGCAGGAGATGTTTTCCGCTTGGCAGCACGCATTATGGGTATTGCGCAACAGTTGGTTTCGGATGGTGAGCAGAATGCCAGCTAACAAATCGGTCAAACCCCGAACCCGCGCCCGCCGCCGCTTACCTCAGCGTTAAGCTTTCAATGCTTGCAAACATGAGACCTTTCGGTACGATCTGTCTCATGTCACCGCGCGAAACGGTTCCCTTTTGCGCGGTCCAGCATGACGCTCTAACTCGTTGATCTGACAGGAGCCGAAAGGCGACAAAAGAGCCGTGCAAAATGATGACCTCCTGACTCGTCTATCGTTGCACCCCTTCGATTGATTCATGCTGTAACATAAAGATCGCAAAGTCATCCGTATGTTATTACATTGGTAATAACATAGGAGGTGAGCATGGTTGAACTCAAGGTCCGCAAATTCGGCAATTCGTTGGGGGTGGTCCTGCCGAAAAGCGTTATCGACCGTCTGCACACGCGGGACGGGGAAGCCCTGTTTTTGATTGAAGCGCCGGATGGCAGTTATCGGCTGACGCCTTACGATCCGACCTTCGAGCAAAAAATGGAGAAGGCCGAAGACATCATCAGCCGCTATCGCAACACGCTGCATGTCCTCGCGCAATGACGGACTCGGTCTGGATCGAAGAGCGGGAAGAAGCGTAGACAACACTGCGCACTTCGCGCAGAGCCAGCCTTGGGACGAGAGTCCGCAACCGGGCAACCTCGCTCTCAACAGCACGCCACGCTGCTTCAACGAAAGTTGGCACGTCCTCCCGCCTGAGGCAATGCTGCCTCTGTACCAGCCCTGAAGTCGGTTTTTTGCATCCGACCTACTGCGCTACGGTCGCGAGAAACACACTGGAATTCTGGTGCCCTTGGCCCTGGCCGTGCCGCTGTGGTTCCTCAATCCGCTCTCCTTCTGGGCGGTGGTGGGCGGCTACTGGTCCCATCTGTGGCTGGACATGCTCAACGTGCGCGGGATCGATCTGTTCTGGCCCTCCTCGCTGCGAACGGCCTGATCGTGGAACGGAACGGCGAATTGCGGGCGGTGGGCGCAAATCCGACCCACCACAACCTCTATCCGCTCCAGGCCCGACTCATCCAGGGCGAGCCGCTGCGGGTGGTGGCGGAACGGGTGGGCATGAGCGGGCACACGCTGCGCTGGCTGGTGAGCCGCATCGATCAGAGCCGACTGTACTACCTGCTGGGCGAGGTGGAGATTCCCGACGGCCGGGGTCCGGCCATTACGGGGCGGCTCGACAGCGTGGATACCTACAACCCGGTCAGTTACCGGGGCGGCGTCCTGCGCCTGCACTACGCCCGCGCTGCGGAACTGGGGCCGTGACTCGACCGCGTGGCCGCCCGGGGCGAGGTGGTGGTGCAGTTCTGGCTCAAGCCGGGCGAGGTGGCGGTGTCGCTGGGGGCGAGGAAGGAGCGGTGGGAGGAGCGGATACTGGTGCAGTTGAAGAGATTTTTGTGAGGGGGCGAATGGGAGATTTGATATCTTGGTGCTTAGCCGGTCGGGCAACGAGGGGTAGCGACATCACCTCGCTACCCGACCAGTTACTGAGCCGCGCTGCAACGCTTTCCCCTACGCTGGCCGACGCGTGCTGGTTTGCATTGATTGGCGAGGTCATGGACGCGACAGTAGACTTTCGGTGTACCCAGGCAAGGAGAAACTTCGATGACTCGTATTCTGGTCCCTTTGCTGAGGGCGGCGATGATCCTGATTGTGACCACGGTCGTCGAGGCACAGACCATGCCGACCACGACGGAGGCAGTCGCCGAGCCGGCGAAGTCCGCGGACGCTGGAAAAACCCGGCAGCTTAGGATCGCGAACCAGCCTTGGACCGGCGATTTTGATCGGATGATCGAGCGCCGGATCATTCGGGTCTACGTCCCGTACAGCCGCTCGCTCTACTTCGTCGACAAGGGGCGCGAGCGCGGTATCGCCGCCGATTTGATCCGGGACTTCGAGCGCTGGGTGAACCAAAAATACGCGAAGAAGCTGGGCAAGCGGCCGTTAACGGTCTACATCGTGGCGGCCACGCGCGACAGACTGCTCGCGGACCTCGACGATGGCCTGGCCGACATTGCGGTCGGCAACCTGACCGTGACGGAGGAGCGCCTGAAGGTTGTGGACTTCGTCGCGCCCGACGAGAAGATCGCCAACATCGAGATCCTGGTGACGGGCCCCGCGTCGCCGGCCATCGCCTCGGTGGAGGATCTTGCCGGGAAGACCGTCCAGGTGCGGAAGACGTCGAGCTACTACGAGAGCCTGACCGTGCTGAACAACCGGTTCCAGCAGGCGGGCAAACCCGAGGTGGAGTTCGTCCTCGTGCCCGACGCCCTTGAGGACGAGGACATGCTGGAAATGCTGAACGCCGGGCTCCTCAATGCGATGGTGGTCGACGACTGGAAGGCGAAGATGTGGGCGCAGGTGTTGCCGAAGATCGAGCTCCACGAGGAGGTCGTGCTGCGCCCGGCCACGAAGAGGGGCTGGGCGATCCGCAAGAACAGCCCGAAGCTCGCCGCCGAACTCAACGAATTCTACACGAGCTTTGCGAAGAAGGAGGGGGTAATCCCGTACCGCCAGCGGCAGTACCTGAAGACCATCAAGGCGCTCTACAATGCGTCGGGAAGCGAGGACCAGCAGCGTTTCCAGTCGATCATCGCGCTGTTCGAAAAGTACGGGCAGAAATACAACTTCGACCCGCTGATGCTGGCCGCCCAAGGCTACCAGGAGTCGACGCTCGATCAGAACAAGAAGAGCCACGTGGGCGCAATCGGCGTGATGCAGGTCATGCCAGCCACCGGCCAGTCGCTGAAGGTCGGCGACATTCGGGTAACCGAAGCGAACATCCACGCTGGCGCGAAGTACATGGACCAGCTCATGGCCCAATACTTCAAGGACGCGAATTTCGACGAGCAGAACCGGACGCTGTTCGCGTTCGCAAGCTACAACGCCGGACCCGGCAACATCTCGAAAATGCGCAAGGAGGCGAAAAATCGAGGACTTGACCCGGATAAGTGGTTCAACAACGTCGAGGTGGTGACGGCCGAGAAGATCGGGATGGAGCCGACGACATACGTGCGAAATATCTACAAGTACTATGTCTCCTACAAGCTCACCCAAGAAGCTCGCGCGACCGCGGAGAAGCTGAAACAGCAGGCGATCCCCGCGAAGAGCTGAAGCGCTTGCTTTTACACCAAACAGGAAGTTGGTGCTGGCGGTATCGGTCGGGGCGCCGCTTGCTCCCGCGTAAACTGCCGCATGTCGACGACGGTCTTCCTAGGACCGAAGTGCGTCGCCACGCTCGAGGACTGAAAGCTGAGCCGGGTAGTGTTCTAGACTTGGATGTACTAATACCCTAGAAGGCGCGATTTTTTGCACCTTGCAGGTGTATGTTGTCACTTTTCGGCGGAATGGCTCCATTCCGCCGAAAAGTGACATACATTTTGGAAATCCTCCATCTTTGGATCTGTCAGTCAACGGGTTAGAAAAAAAACACACCCCTATTTTCGAAATAAAGCTATCTCTCAAACCACATCCCATGCACGGGGCCAGTGCGATAAAGCGTGGTAACCGTTAGCCCTGCAATGCCCGATACAGCGTCCGCCGCGACACGTTGAGCGATTGCGCTACGGTGTCATGGTGTTTCCCTGCCCTATCAGCTTTCTTGCATGGGCGACCTGTTGCGGGGATAGAAGGAGCTTGCGGCCCATCTTCACCCCACGGGCGACCGCTGCCGAGCGGCCCGCCTTGGTTCGTTCCTGAAGCAATGACCGTTCGAGTTCCGCCAGTATCCCCACCATCTGCCACATCGCGCGGCCCATGGGCGTGGTGGTGTCAATGGCTTCCAGCGACCGGAAGGCCACGCCCTGCGCTTTCAGATTGTCCAGAAGGCCAATCAAGCCCCGCAGCGACCGGCCCAGCCGGTCGAGTTTCCAGACCGTGAGCGTATCACCTTCCGTGAGCGCCTTGAGGCACTTCGTCAACTCAGGCCGCCTGACATGCGCTCCGGTCGCCTTGTCGGTGAAGATACGCTGGCACCCCGCCTGCTTCAATGCGGCAAGCTGCAAGTCGGGGTCCTGATCTTCAGTCGAGACCCGCGCATAGCCGATGTTCATGGCCCTATTTTGTCCCTGATTTCTGGCACCACCAAGCCGTTGATTTAACAGGGGTGCGAAGGCTACCGGCTATTCCAACCGGGACGGTAGTAGCAGCGGTGATAGTAGCAGTAGGGATAATAGTGATGGTGGCGATGGTAATAGTGCCGATGGTAATGGCAGTGGCGATAGCCGTGTGACCAATAGCAGTGGCGGACGTAGC
>JAVMKL010000277.1:0-14082 GCA_031732875.1 Candidatus Competibacter sp.
TGCGCAAACTCTTCGCCGTAGGGTACGACATGGCGGCCAAGGGCTATCCGTGGCAAAAGACGCCGCCGGGTTTTGTTACCACCGCCAGCACGAACCCATGACCTCATCTTCCGGATTCGGAGGGAACGGGGCAGGCCGGACTCGCCACGTCGGGTAAGGCGGAATTGTGGATGCGGAACCAGGCGGGCGTGATCATGCACCTGACCGGCACCAGCGAGGGCGTCGTGCTCTCGCTCGGACGCGATGAGGTCCTGGCCCAACTGGCGAACTGAACCCGCGCAACCGAACGGAACCGGCGGGTTCGACCCTTTCGAGACGACGCGGGCCGGCCCGCCGGGCGCACCAACGAAAGGCGAAACACCATGCCACGCAACAAATTCCTCAGAACCGGTACAAAAACTCCCCTCTCCCCCGGGAGAGGGGTTGGGGGTGAGGGCGTTTTTTCAACGACTTAGCCCACCAGAGGCCGTACAAAAACGCCTCTCAATCCCGGTCTGGCTTAACCGGGCGCCCCGCTTCTTTATTGCTATCCACATTCACGTTGGGAACACTACCCACCAGCCGGTATCCCTACTTCCCCACCCGCAGCAGTCCGCTCAGGCCATGCTGCTCCAGGAACACGTTGACGCGGTCGCGGATGGCGGCGGCGCCGTCGAAGTCCGTCACCTCGGCCAGCAGCGCCTGTGCCTCACTATAGGGAATACTGCGGATCATCCACTTGACCTTGAGCAGGCTGCCGAGATTCATGCTCAGGCTGTCCACCCCCATCGCCATCAGCAGCAGCGCGCCCGCCGGATCGCCCGCCATCTCGCCGCAGACGCTGATCGACCGACCAGCGGCCCGGACCTGCTCGACCACGTGGCGAATCGCCGCCAGTACCACCGGATGCAGGGAATCGTACAGCTTGGCCACCCGGTCGTTGTTGCGGTCCACCGCCAGCAGATACTGGGTCAGATCGTTGCTGCCGATCGACGCGAAATCGACCAGATGGATCAGCTTGTCGATCTGATAGACCGCCGACGGCACCTCCACCATGATCCCCACCCGCGGGATGCCGACCGATACGCCGTCCTCCTCCAATTCCACCCTGGCTTGGCGCAACAATTCGAGCGCCTCGCTCAACTCGCCGACCGTACTGATCATCGGAAACAGGATCGACAGATTCGAATGCACGGTACCGGCCCGCAGCATTGCCCGCAACTGGGTCTTGAACAGGTCGGGCTGATCCAGGCTGACGCGGATGCCGCGCCAGCCCAGATACGGGTTCTGCTCGTGGATCGGAAAATACGGCAGGGGCTTGTCGCCGCCGATATCCAGGGTGCGCAACACTACCGGGCGCGGGTCCATGATCCGCAACACCCGGGCATAGAGGGTGGCCTGCTCCTCCTCGCCCGGAAAGCGGTCGCGCAGAAAGAAATGCAGCTCCGAGCGGTACAGCCCCACGCCCTGTACTCCGCTGTCGCGGGCGGCGGTGATGTCGGCGAACAACCCGGAGTTGGCGTGCAGTTCCAGCTGGTGACCGTCGGGGGTCTCCGCCGGCAGATCGCGCAAGTGTTGCAGGCCGCGGGACAGTTCGGCCTCCTCGGCGATCAGTTTCAGATATTCCTGCCGCAGCGCCGAACTGGGCTGGATGCAGACCCGCACCGTATAGCCGTCCACCACCACCTCGCGGCCGTTCAGTCGGCCCGGCGGCAGGTTGCTGACCCCGAACACCGCCGGGATTCCCAGCCCGCGCGCCAGCAGAGCGACGTGCGAAGTGTCGGTGCCGCGCACCGATACCAGTCCCTTGAGCTTCTCGGTCGGCACGTCCAGCAGTTGCGAAACGCTGATTTCGTCGCCCATCAAGATGGTGTGGTCGGGGTAATGGCGGTTGATCGCCTGCTCCTCCTGCAGGCGGTCCAGCAGGCGCTGGCCGAGATCGAAGATGTCGGCGGCCCGTTCCCGCAGGTAGGGATCGTCCATCTCGGCGAAGATGTTGGCGTACTCGAGCACGGTGGCGCGCAGCGCGCCCGGCGCCCAGTTGCCAGCCTGGATCCGCTCCAGGGTGCCTTCGACCAGGCTGTCGCCGCTGAGCAGCAGGGCGTAGGCGTCGAACAGCGCCCGGTCGCCGGGCGACAGCAGCAGCCGCATCCGCTCGCTGAGCCGCTGCAGTTCGGCCAGTTCCGTCGCCACCGCCTGCCGGAAGCGCGAAGCCTCGGCGACGGGATCATCGATGTCCTTGTCCGGCACCCGATCCAGGGCGGCGGCGGGAAACACCACCACGGCCTCGCCGATCGCCAGGCCGCGGGCGCTGGCCACGCCTTCCAGGAACAAGATACCCGACAGCACGTTATCGTCGAGCCGCTCCAGCGACTGGCGGATTTCCGCCTGGGTGATGCAGCCGGCCAGTTGCGCCGCCAGCGTCACCAGGAAGGATTCCTCGTCGGCGGTGTACCTGCGCTGCTCGCGCTGCTGCGCCACCAGAACGCCCAACACCTTGCGCCGGCGGATGATCGGCACGCCGATGAAGCCATGGAACGGCGCTTCGCCAGTGGCGGCGATGTAGCGGAAGGCGGGATGGGCGGGCGCGTTGTCGACGTTGACCGGTTCGGCCCGGCTGGCGGCCAGACCGATGAGCCCCTGCCCCAGTTTGAGCCGCACCTTGCCGACCGCGCCCGGACGCAAGCCATCGGTGGCCATCAACACGTGCTCGCCACGATGGTGGTCGGTCATGTAGACCGAGCAGACGTCGGTGGGAATGGCGGCCTTGACCTGGGCCACGATGAGATTGAGGGCTTCGCCCAGGTCGCGGGTAGCGTTGATGTCCTGCACGATACGCCGAAGGGTATCCAGCATGGAACCGTCCTCAACAGACAACAGGCAACGAAGCGGGAATATTCAGCGCCGGGACACGTGGTGCGGATCCGGCGCGACCGGCCGCGGCGACCGGACCTCCTCCAGGGATGCCATGGCGATCGATGGCTCCAGCGAGGGCGCGGTGGAGTTCGATTCCAGCACGCTCGCGCGCCGCGCCGAAACGACCATGCGGGTAATCACGGGGTGATGGCTGGTTTCCACTCGCCGCAGCGGCAAGAGGATGGTCTGGTTGATCGCGACGGACGCTTGCGAGATCGCCGCGGACGGGCGATCCGGTTCCGACCGGCGGGCGACCACGGCGATTCCCGGGCACATCGACCGGGCCCGCACCGGTTCCCGTCGAGATCGATCCGCCTGCTCGCGCGGACCGGCGAACAGGTTCCCGGCTTCGTCCAAGACCGCGGGCCGTCCCTGGGTCTGAAATCCAGAAAACAGGAGCGGGGCGAGTTCGTGCAGGGCCCGCCAGTAGACGTATCGTTTGAACGGGACCACCGCGCGCAGGGGATACCAGTAATCCACCCATTGCCAGTGATCGAATTCCGGGCGCTCGGACAAATCCAGTCGCACTTCGTTCTCGCCGCCCAGCATCAGCAACAGGAACCAGATCTGTTTCTGCCCGATGCACTGCCGGCCACCGCCATGCCGCACCAACCGCTTGGGCAGGCGATAGCGCAGCCAGCCATTGGTGCAGCCGATCACCCGGACATGTTCCGGCCGCAAGCCGACTTCTTCGGCCAGCTCGCGAAACATGGCCTGCTCGGGCGACTCATCCCGCTGAATGCCACCCTGAGGAAACTGCCAGGAACGCTGCCCGATCCGTTTTCCCCAAAATAACTGTCCTTCCGCGTTACACAGGATGATGCCGACGTTTGGCCGATAACCCTCCGAATCGATCACGTTGAGAACCGATATGTCACAATGAGAGATGTCGCAATGAATTGTTCATATTATTCTTTCATAACGCGGCGGTTTTCGCCATGGTCGAAATATCGGCCCGCGCCGCGGGCCGGTCGCCCGGCGGCCGGCTATCATTTAAGGGTAGTGCGATGACGGCGCTTCGGGTATCGGCAAGCCCGCGCCTCTCACTCTTCAAAGTCTCAAGGAGTTTGCAATGCGTCGTCTATTGTATCTGCTGTTGCCCTTGCTGGCGCTGCTGCTGTCTTTCGGCGCCCGCGCGTTCGACGATGTGCAACTCGCCGTGCCGGCGGCCCAGTACCTGCAATCGATCCGCGAGGGCCGCGACGCCGCCGGCCAGCCGGCCGCCGCGTTGTTGCAGCAGGCCGAACAGCAGGCGCGGCAGAAGAACTGGACCGCCGCCATCGCCGCTTACGAAACCGCCATCGCCGCCGGCGCCGATCAGACCGCGGCCTGGTTGGCGCTGAGCCAGATCTGGCAGGCCCGGGCCGATCAGCAGGCCAAGGACGATGACAGCGAGGCTCGGCAACGGTCCAGGGATCGATCCCGCCAGGCCGCCTGGAACGCCTCGCAAGCGGCGCGCGCTCCCTTCGAACGCGCCCGCGCCCTGTTTCGGCTGGGCGAGCTGTACGACCGTGACAAGGAACCGAAAAAGGCCATCGCCGCGTTCCGGGAGGCGCTGGAACTGGAGGACAACCCCCGCGCGGCCAAGCGCTATCAGGAACTGGCGGACGCCAACGCCTTCCAGATCAAGGGCGTCCAGGTCGAATCCGACAGCGCCACCCCGAATATCTGTCTCAAGTTCTCCGACGAACTCGCCAAGGGCCGGCAGATTCATTACGAGGATTACCTGGTCATCCAGCCGGCCATCCAGCCGGTGGTCAGCGCTCGGGAACAGATGCTGTGCGTGGAGGGCGTCCGTCACGGCCAGAGCTACACCGTCAAGGCACGGGCCGGCATCCCCTCGGCGACGGGCGAGAAGACCCGCGCCGCGCAGGACTTCACCGCCAAGGTCGAGGATCGCAAACCCACCCTGGGATTCCGGGGCGCGACCTACGTGCTGCCCAAGGCCAGCGGCCAACAACTCCCCCTGACCAGCGTCAACCTGGACGCGGCGCGGCTGCGGGTGCTGCGCGTCAACGACCGCAACCTGCTCCGGGAGATCGAGAACCGCCGCATCACCAACCTGCTGGACGGCTACGACCTCAAGACCATCGCCAACCGATCCGGCGAGCAGATCTGGGAAGGCACCCTGACCCTGGCCGGCGGCGAACGCAACCAGGACGTCACCACCGCCGTGCCGATCGGCGAGATCCTGCGCGACCCCCAGCCGGGCATCTACATCGTGACCGCCGAACCGACCACCGAGGATCCGGACAGTTACGACAATCGCGCCACCCAATGGCTGGTGGTCTCCGACCTCGGCCTGTTCACGATGCGCGGCAACGACGGCCTGCACGTGTTCGTGCGCTCGCTGGCCACCGCCCAGCCGCGGTCCGGCGTGGAATTGCGGCTGTATGCCCGAAACAACGGCGAACTGGGCAAGGTTACCACCGACGGCAAGGGCTACGCCCGCTTCGATCCGGGCCTGCTGCGCGGCGGCGGCGGGCGCGAACCGGCGGCGCTGATGGCCTTCGGCGGCGGCGACTATAATTTTCTCGATCTGACCAAACCGGCCTTCGATCTGAGCGACCGCGGGGTCGAGGGTCGCGCCGCGCCCGGAGCGGTGGACGCCTTCCTGTACACCGAGCGCGGCGTCTACCGGCCCGGCGAAACGGTGGAATTGATGGCCCTGGCTCGCGACAGCCGGGGCTACGCCCAGCCGGACGCACCGCTGACCCTGAAGGTGTTCCGTCCCGACGAGGTGGAAGCCGCGCAATTGCGGCCGGCCAATCCGGCGCTGGGCGGCCATCACGTCCAACTGCCGCTGCCCTCGAACGCCCGCACCGGCGCCTGGACGGTCAAGGCCTATACCGATCCCAAGGGCGAGCCGGTCGGACAGATCGGTTTCCAGGTCGAGGATTTCGTCCCGCAACGGTTGAAAGTGGACTTGAGTTCCGCCGCCCCGGTGCTGAAGCCGGGCGAACCGGCGGCGGTGGACATCAACGGCCGCTTCCTGTACGGCGCGCCGGCGGCCAATCTCAAGGCCGAGGCCGAGGTGGTGCTGCGCGAGGATCCCGACCCCTACCCCACCTTCCCCGGCTACCGCTTCGGGCTGGCGCAGGACAGTTGGACCGCCCAGCGCTTCCCCGTGGCTCTGGCCGGCACCGATGCCCAGGGCAAGGCGCAGGCGCAGGTGACCCTGAACGAAGTACCGGACACCACCCGGCCGTTGCAGGCACGGGTGCGGGTGTCGTTGTTCGAACCCGGCGGCCGGCCGGTGACCCGCAGTCTGAACCTGCCCTACCGCACCCAACCCTTCGTCATCGGCATCAAGCCGCGCTTCGGCGACGACGGGGTTCGCACCGGTCAGGACGCGACGTTCGACGTGATCGCCTTGGACCCGCTCGGCCGGCCGCAGGCCAAAAACGGGCTGCGCGCCGACCTGGTGCGCGAGGAGTATCAGTACTACTGGTATCACGACGACGGTCGCTGGAACTACAAGCTGGTGATCCGCGACAGCGCGCCGGTGACCGGGCAGACGCTCGATCTTGGCGCGGGGCAGCCCGCCGTCGTGACCCACAAGCCGTCCGACTGGGGGCATTACCGGCTGGACGTGCTGGATCCCGCCACCGGCGTCGCTTCCAGCGTGCGCTTCACCGCCGGCTGGTTCGAGAGCCCCAGCGAGGGCGATACGCCCGATCAGATGAAGGTCACGCTGGACCAGCCGCGCTATCCGGCCGGCGCAACCGCCCGAATCTTTCTCCGGGCACCGTTCGCCGGCGAAGTGCTGCTGAACGTGGTCGGCGACCGGCTCTGGCTGAGCCGGACGGTCGGCGTCCCGGCGGACGGAGCGACGGTGGATCTGCCGATTCCGGCGGAATGGGGGCCGGGCGTCTACGTTACCGCCACCGCCTTCCGCCCCGCCGACAATGCCGCCCAGCGGGGACCGGGCCGGGCCATCGGGGTCGCCTGGGTCGGGCTGGACTCCGCGCCGCGCACGCTCGACGTCGCCTTGAACGCCCCGGCCGAGTGGAAACCGCGCCAGACCGTGGAACTGCCCGTGACCGTCACCGGCCTCGACCCCGGCCAGCCGGCTTACGTGACCGTGGCCGCCGTCGACGAAGGGGTCCTGCAACTGACCGACTTCGCGACCCCGGACCCGGTCAAGTATTTTCTCGGCAAGCGCCGGCTCGGCATGCAGTTGCTCGACCTGTACGGCAAACTGATCGAGGCCGGCGGCCGGCCCGGACAGCTCAAGGTCGGCGGCGACGCCGACACCCGGCAACTGGACGGTTCCGGGGTGCGGACGGTGAAAACCCTGGCGCTGTTCTCCGGACCGGTGGCGCTGGACGTCAGCGGCCAGGCGAAGATTCCGCTGGCGTTGCCGGACTTCAACGGCCAGTTGCGGCTGATGGCAGTGGCCTGGGACCGCAACCGGGTCGGCCGGGCCGAGGCCGCGCCGCTGGTGCGCGATCCGCTGGTGGCGCGGGTCTATTTGCCGCGCTTCCTGGCGCCGGAGGACGAGAGCCGGGTCACGGTGACCGTGCAGAACCTGAACGCCCCGCCGGGCGAATACCACATCCGCTTGAGCGCCGAGGGCGCGGCGGCGGTGACCGAGCCGGCGGCGTTCGTGTTCGCGGTCGCCGATTCCGCCAGGCAGAATCAGGAGAGCCACGGCTTCACCCTGCGTGGATTGCGGCCTGGGGTGGGCCAAATCCGGCTGCACCTGGACGGACCGAACGGTTTCCAACTGGTGCGGGAATCGGAAATCGGCGTGCGGCCGGCCCAGACCATCGCCACGTCTCGCACCGCCCGCCGGCTGAACCCCGGCGAATCGCTGCGGATCGGCAACGAGCTGCTGGGCGACTATCTGCCCGGCACCGGTCAGGTCCGGCTCGGCTTCGGCAGCCGGCCCAATCTCAACGTCCCCGAACTGCTGGCGCAACTGGATCGCTATCCCTATGGCTGTCTGGAGCAGACCGTCAGCCGCGCCCTGCCGTTGATCTACTTCAATCAGGTCGCCGAGATCTGGGCCGGCCAGAACGCCACCGAAGCCGGGCTGCGAGCGCGGGTGCAGGACGCCATCCAACGCCTCCTGACCCTGCAGGACGCCGGCGGCGGCTTTGGGCTGTGGAGCCCCGACAGCGAGGTCGAGAACTGGCTGTCGGCCTACGCCATGGACTTTCTGGTCCGCGCCCGACAGGAGCGGTACCTGGTACCGGAGTCGGCCTACCAGCACGGCTTGAAATACTTGCAGGAGCAGTTGAGCACCGACGCTTTCGGCGAGGCGGAACTGAGTTGGCGGGCTTACGCGCTCTACGTGCTGGCACGGGAGCAGAAGGCGGCCATCGGCGATCTGCGCTATCTCCACGATAATTATCTGCAAAAGCTGCCGACCGCCCTGGCGCAGGCCCAACTCGGGGCAGCGCTGGCCCGTTACGGCGAACTGGGCCGGGCCGGGGAAGCGTTCGCTGCCGCCTCGAACCGGACGAATCGGGCGACAGTGCGCGACTACGGCACCCTGTTGCGCGACCGGGCGGCATTGCTGGCGCTGCTGGCCGAAGCGGGATTGTTGCCGGAGCGGGTGCCGCAGTTGGCCGAGCAAGTCGCCGCCGAGTTCAACCAGCGCCGCTACGCCAGTACCCAGGAACAGGCCTGGCTGTTGCTGGCGGCCCAGGCGCTGCTGAAACAGGCCGGTCGGATGCGGCTGGCGGTGGACGGACAGGCGATCGCCGCCGATCCGTTCTATCTGTCGCCCACGGCCGAACAACTGGCCAAGGGGTCGACCGCGACCAATCAGGGCGCCGAACCGGTCTGGACTGTTTCGAACCTGAGCGGCGTGCCGGTCGCGCCGCAGCCGCCGGCGCAAAACGGCTTTACCATCAGCCGCCGCTACTACACCCGGGCCGGCAAGGACGTGGACCCGGCCCAGATCCGCCAGAACGACCTGCTGGTGGTGGTGGTTGCCGGCGAGGCGCAAGGGAGCGAGCAACAACAGGCGCTGGTGGTGGATCTGCTGCCGGCGGGCCTGGAAATTGAAAATGCCCGGCTGGCCCACAACGCCTCGACCACCGAGATCGCCTGGCTGCCGGAACTGACCGAGACGCTCCACACCGAATTCCGCGACGATCGCTTCGCGGCGGCGCTGGACATCGAACCGGGTGCTTCGCGGAAATTCACCCTGGCTTATCTGGTCCGGGCGGTGACGCCGGGCGTCTACCGGCAGCCGGCGGTGTTCGTGGAGGACATGTACAAGCCCTGGCAGTTCGGCCGCGGCGCGATGGGGACGGTGAAGGTGGAGTGATCGAGCGCGGCAGTCTCTATTTCGGCATGGCCGACGATGAAACCGTCGTCGGCCATGCCGGATAGTGACATGGTTTTCCAGTCCATATAAAACCTACCGGGAACTGGTCAGTCCAGCGCTTCGCGTCCGCGACAACGTTCGCGTTAACCAGCTCGCCAAAACAGAGCGAAGCCGCGCTTTGGCGAGCCCGCGTTGCACGCGTTGTTAGCGATCATTTTTCGCTCCAGCTTCCACCAAGGAAGCCATTGCCAAAGCATCGGGTAGGCCGTTTGCCTTAAGGCCAGCAACGACACTGGCTTGGTTGTGTGGCGGTTGATTTTGGCTCACCTTCCATTTACCCGACAACTTTGTAATGACCATTTCAATGCCAACAATGCCCGCCATTATTCTCTCGATGTGCTCGTGCGGCGCGTCTGAAACCGCCCATGGCTCGGATAGCGAAGCTTCATTGTGCGTAGTGAGGTCTTCGAGTTGCGCACGCAACCAAGCACGGTTATCTACGACGCGCAGAAAACCATAAGCATGCACGACCACATAGTTCCAGGTAGGGACGACCTTTCCGGTTTCCTTTTTCGTGGCGTACCAAGAAGGGGTGATGTAGGCATTGGGGCCATGAAAGATGGCCAATGACTCGATGTTGTTTGCGAGATCACTCAACATTGGATTTGCACGGGCAACATGCCCACGCAGCGCGCCAAGAGGCGCAGGTGATTCTGACAAATGCAGTGGAATGTGATTGGCATTCAGCCCGCTCGAAGACAGTGTGACCACAGTTGCCAATGGCCGAGCACGAATAAGCTCGTGCATGACATCGACTCTCGGCTCTTCAAATTGCTTGGAGATGTACATGTTCTCTACCTTTGATCGCTAACGCCAGCTTAAGCGGCAGACCGGCTGCCACAAAAACTCTCGGAGCCCCGTAAAAACTGCAAAAAACACGAGCTTGCCGATCACATCCATGAACAGAATAACCATTAATACCATTTCCGAATGGATATTGAGCTTTTGGTAGCTTTTGGTAGGTTGGGCTGAACGTAGTGAAGCCCAACATCCCGACCTATTGTTGGGCAACGCTACGCTTTTGCCCAACCTACGCCCTACGCCAAACGGCATAAAACCTATACGGAATTGGTATAACATGGGCATTGAAGCAATATCCGTCCACGGAGCATCAAGGGCAGACAATGCTACTGCAAAGCCCACAAAAATAATCTGATAGATGGGACTGAGCGCCATAGTCATGAGCAGCAAGGCGACCGTGTCGCGTCGCTTTACATCCATGATGATTTTCATACGCAGCCATAATGTTATGGCTCTCCGTCGGGAGCCCCGCGATGGGGCTCGCGTACGAGAGCAGCCGATTGTTCGACCATCCGTTGTGTTCCAAATCTCCTGCAGAACTCGATGATCGTTTGCTTGAAATCACGATTCAGTCGCTTCGTGATCCCATTGAGAATCTCCATGGGGATCTCCCCGTAGAACGATTCCGCTATGGCTCCGGCGATGGCCGCCTGTGTATCGGCATCTCCGCCGAGCGAGACTGCATTCCGTATTGCGTCCTCGAAGTTCTCCGAGTCGAGAAAGGCGATGATCGCTTCCGGCACCGAACCTGGACAAGTCAGGTTGATCCGGTAGGTTGGTCGGATGGCATCGATCCTTCGGGACAAGTCATAACCGTACCGGCTGGAGATGGCCGCTCTGATCTCGGTCTTGCTCGCCCCGTTGCGCGCCATGAAGATTGCCAGCGCTGTTGCCTGAGCGCCCTTTATTCCTTCGGGATGATTGTGCGTACACTCCGCGCTGCGCCTGGCATGTACAAGCACTTCCTCCTCAGTCTTGAACGCGTGTGCCACTGGGCTGACTCGCATCGCGGAGCCATTACCCAAGCTGTTATACGGTCGGCTGGATGGTGAGATCATCCAGAGAAGAAATTTCGGCCCGTAGCCACGGAGGGGATGGCGTCTGGCGTATGTCCTGATCGTGCTTCCGTAATCCTTGCCGGTCAGGAGTGCGTCGGCCACCGCAACGGTGAGCACCGTGTCATCAGTGTAGAATGAGAGTGGGGTGAACAACCGGAAATCCTTCCGTTTCGTTCGGAGGTTCTCGTACAGCGATCCGATTATGTCACCCGCGATAGCGCCAAGCATGTTGGTTCTCTTCTAGATCGAACGTTTGAGCCTAGGCCACGGCCCGTAAGGACCGTCGCGCCTGCAGCGAAGGGTTAGCCCTTTACGATCTGTCGTAATGGCACTGTACTCGCCTAACCAAACCGTTTTGGTCAAATTCAAATACTTCAGCGGCGATCAGGTTGTTCACGCTTCCATATTGCAACACGACGCTGTGAATGCCCCAATACAGGCCAAGCAGCTCAAACCGTAGCTCTGGGTACGCAGCGAGCCCTCGAGCCAAGTAATCCCTTACCTTTGCCTTACCCTGCAGGGTTCCAGCGGGATTGTCCGATAGTCTGGCCAAGAACACGCTGAAGTATTCAACGTCTTCCGAATAGTGAGAGATGATCGCTTCAATATCGTGGTCGTTCCATGCCTTTATCCAGTGCGATGCGAATTCCCTTGCTTGCTTCTCTGTGATCATGATCTCTCCTAAATGGCTAACACGAAGTTCACCCGCGAGCGAAGCGAAATCGGGTGTCACGTTTGAGGCGAACAGACTTACGCGGCTTTTCGCGCAAGGTCCGCTCGGCCGCAGGGTTGGGTCTCGCGGATTCGTAATGCAAGCCCACGCTTACGGTGGTACTGGCCGTACCGTTCAGGATGTGCGATGACAATAAGTACACTCAGGGCACGTGGGGCGTTGACAGCGCTATGCGGCCTTCTTGCAACCAGAGGGATTGTAGATGCGCTTGGTTGAGGGTGGATTATTGGCAAGCTTGTTAGCCGGACGCCGAGGGCGGACGACCAACTCACCTCCGCAGTTTGGGCACTTGCCGCCGAGAACAGTGTCGGCGCATGATGCGCAGAAGGTGCACTCGAACGAACAGATGCGAGCTTCGGTGGATTCGGGCGGCAAGTCTTTGTCACAGCACTCACAGCTTGGCCTAAGTTCAAGCATTTCGTTCTCCTGGCAGATGGATAGATGGCTTTGTGGACTGAGAGGCCCAACGAGGCGGCGGAGCGCGGAGTCCGCTGGAGCTTGCTGGTTAGGCCCCACCTTCGCCGTGCTCGAATCGTGCACTTCGGGCTGCTACTAGGGCTTTGTGGAATGCTTCATTATCAAATATCTCTGTCTTCTGGCCAGACCAGAACCGTTCGGCAATTGCCCAGCATGAATAGAACGGCTCATCCATCGGATCGTATGCAAGTGCGGTCAAGAATCGCTTCAATGCTTCTGGTGTTTCGGCAGAGTGGGTTACTGTAACCGAAAGGACTTTTGCCACAGAGCGGTTTGGATAGAAGCAGTATTGCGCGTCGGCTCCACTGCTTTGTTAAGACTTTTTGATTTACCACGACACGATGGCTCTCATTGCACCCTGACCGGTTCGGGCATCGCTGAAGAATGGTGATGTTCGATCAGCCACTGACCGTTCAGGTATTCGTAAACATAGGAATATCGCGCTGACACTTTTTGGGCCTTACCCTTTTTGTCATGCAGCGTGAAGGTATAAAGACCAGTATCAGAAGCGATATTGCAACCGATCTTGATGATGCGGAAGTCAATTTTGCCCTGCGGTTTCTTTGCGAGGAAATGCACGAAGTAATCGCGGATTTCCTCATGGTTGGTACGCGGTTTGTTCGATACCGTCGGCAACAGTACTGCGTCCGGCGCGTAGAGAGCCGTCACTTTATCCGGGTCCAAGGTTGCCAGCGAAGCGTTCCAACGGTCAAAGAGGGCAGCAATTTCCTGTGCACTCGTCTTCGTACAGGTCATGGTGTCCTCCGCTTGAATCGGTAACGTAGTCACTGCGGTAATGACGCCAATAAAGAGAATAGAGCAAAGCTTTTTCATGTGTGCTCCTCGGTGACTAAGAACATGTGAATGATATTTCGGTGATGCAAAGCCCTCTCGCCGTAGGGACGCCAGTCACCCGGCGCCCCCGGCACGGTCCCGGACGTGCGGTTTTCCCGCATCCGGTTCTTCGGTTGTACTCGCGTGCGCGTAGGCCCTTCGGTCTGGTGTTGTTGCCCGCAGTGAGGTTGGCTCATGTGGTTCCAGCCCGACACGTCCGGCACGAGTTTCCTTTGTGGGCTACGTACTTCCGTCAGGTCCTTCACCCTGTAGTGGGCTTTCCCCACCGCCGAGTACTATGCCCGATCAGACACTCCAAGGGTTTGTAGCGGCTTTCCGCCCACCCGGTGCGTGGTTCTCCGACAAAGATTTAGGCTCCAGCCTAGTTCTGTTGCAGGGTTTCCCCATCAGTGCCTCAATAGCTGCATACCTTCTCTTTGTCGTCCTCACGGGGTTGGATTCCAGCGCAGTTCCGTGTCCGGGTTCCCCCTTCCGTGCCTCCATAGCAGTCTATCCGTCCCGTGCTGTCCCCACGGCGGGAACCTCTGGGGCTTCCCGAGTGCTCCGACCTTTCTCTTCCCACATGCCACGGCCTGAAGACTCCGGCGGACCTTCCATACCCTCGCCATCGCGGGTATCTCGCGTGTTGCCTTCGGTGTACGTTAAAACCCTCGGCGTCCGCACCAAACTCATCTCGAAGCTGTACCGCACTTCAGGGCGCGCGTCGCCCCTGCGGCCTATGGGATTCTCTGTCTACGCTTCGCCCGTCTTGTTCGCCGCCCACAGGCGACTCCGCCACGGACCCAAGACTCGATACGGGTGGGTGGCTCGCCCTTGCCCGGCAGGGACTTGCACCCTGCAAGAAATGCCGAGCTTTGCTCGGCGCGATAATCGGGATAGGAGAAAGCCTCACAGCCTCCCCCTCCCACACCACCGGACGA
>JAVMKL010000278.1:0-13987 GCA_031732875.1 Candidatus Competibacter sp.
AACTGTCCGACAAGTACGAAAAATCGCGCTACATCCGCTGGGTCAAGCTGCTGGAAATCGCCATCATGCTCGGCGCGGCGACGGGATTCATGCTGAACAGCATGCCGCTGTTGATCGCCATGCTGTTCATGATGGGTTGTCATTCCACCCTGTTCGGTCCGGCCAAGTACAGCATCATGCCGCAGCACCTGCGCGAGTCCGAGCTGGTCGGCGGCAATGCCTGGGTGGAGATGGGCACCAATCTTGCCATCCTGCTGGGTACCATCCTGGGAGGGGTGCTGATCGCCTGGCCGCAGGGTCACACGTGGGTCTCCGGCGCGGTGATCGTCATCGCCGTGCTCGGTTATCTCAGCAGCCTGGCGATCCCCCGGGCCTCGGCCGCCGCCCCGGATCTGAAGATCAACTGGAATCCCGTCGGCGAAACCTGGAACATCCTCCGCTTCACCTACCGGAACTTTACCGTGTTCCAGTCGGTGCTCGGCATCTCCTGGTTCTGGTTCCTAGGCAGCGTTTACGTGGCGCAATTGCCCAACTTCACCAAGCTGACCCTGGGCGGCGGCGAGCATGTGGTGACTCTGTTGCTGACCCTGTTCGCCGTCGGTATCGGCGCGGGTTCGCTGCTGTGCGAGCGGATGTCCGGGCACAAGGTGGAAATCGGCCTGGTGCCGTTCGGTTCCATCGGCCTGACCGTCTTCGGGGTGGATCTGTTCTTCGCCACCCCGGTGGCGCCTCCAGCCGGCGGGGAGTTGCTGGGGGTACTGGCCTTGCTGAGCCAGCCGGGCAGTTGGCGGATCGTGGTCGACGTGGTGCTGATCGGCGTGTTCGGCGGCTTCTTCATCGTGCCCCTGTATGCCCTGGTGCAGCAGCGCAGCGAGCCCACCCACCTGTCGCGGGTGATCGCCGGCAACAACATCCTCAATGCCGTGTTCATGGTGGCGGCGGCTCTGATCGCCATCGTCATGCTGGACCGGGGTCTAAACATTCCGCAGTTGCTGCTGCTGATGGCTGTTTTCAATGCGGCGGTGGCGATCTATATCTTCGGCCTGGTTCCCGAATTCCTGATGCGTTTCCTCGTCTGGATTCTGGTGAATATCGGTTACCGGCTGCGGACGCGGGGGCTGGAAAACATTCCCGATGAGGGACCTGCGGTGGTGGTCTGCAACCATGTCAGCTACATGGATGCGCTGGTGGCGATCGGTTGTTGCCGGCGGCCGATCCGCTTCGTCATGGATCATCAAATCTTCAAGATCCCGGTGCTGAATTTCATATTTCGCACCGCCGGAACCATTCCCATCGCTTCGGCGCGGGAAAATCCGGAAATCCTGGAGCAGGCTTACGACCGGGTGGCTCGTTATCTGGAAGAGGGAGAAGTGGTGGGCATCTTTCCGGAAGGCAGGCTGACCGCGGATGGTGAAATCGGTCCGTTCAAGGCCGGAATCGAACAGATCATTCAGCGCACCCCGGTGCCGGTGGTGCCGATGGCGTTGCGGGGGCTGTGGGGCAGTTTCTTCAGCCGCCGCCATGGCAAGGCGATGAGTCATTTTCCCCGCCGGTTCTGGTCGCGGATCGAGCTGGCGGTGGGCGAGCCGGTGCCACCCGAACGGGCGACTTCGGCGGTGTTGCGCGAGCGGGTTGTCGAATTGCGGGGCGATTGGCCGTGAACGATGGGGGTGCGATGCAAGGTGGTAATGGTGATATCGACTTCGATGCGCGCCGGCGCTCGATTCGGGCTGACCCGAGACGGCAGGCGGGTAGGGCGCCCATGTGGGTGTTGCTCGGCCTGGGAATGATCGTGGGGTTGGTGTTGTACTGGTACACCACTCCCCAGGAGGCGCCGTCCTGGGCGCGGGGTTGGCTGCCTGGCCTGCCGGAGTATACGGGACCGCTTTATCGTTGGCGCGACGATCAGGGTCGCGAGCACGTTACCGACAAACCGCCCAGGGGTCGACCCTACGAAGTGGTGACGTACCGGAGTAATGCCAACGTAGTACCGCCGCGGTAGCGATCAGGTAAAAAGACCGCCCCGGCAAGCCGGGGCGGTCGGCGTTCCTGGACCGCCCGCCCGAGAACGGTTCGCTTACGGCGCGTCCTTCTTTGGCTGCTTGAGTTGGGCGGCGAGCTTGTTCAAATCCTCGACGCTCATCTTGTCGTCGTAAATGCCGGCGCCGACCTGAATGTCGGGTTTGAAGGAAACTTCGGCGCTGTGGACGAACGAGATCTTGCGGGAAGCCTTGGCTTCGCCCGGTTTGGGCCACCAGTATTCGACCCAGCCGCCATCCTTGTTGGCGCCGGCCTTGCACATTTCCTGGAACAACGGCTTGTCCTTATCGTCCTTCATTTGCAAGATTGGTTTGCCCACCATGTCGGGCCGCAGCGGGTGGGCGATCATCACGTTGTCCCGGCAGCTATAGACGAACACGTAGCTGTCCTTCCAGACCCAGCGAGCATCCTTGTTGTTGTTGAAGTCCGAGAAGCCCGCCAGTCCCTTGTCGTTCAGGTATTGGACGGCTTCATGCACCTTGGTGATCACTTCCTCGGGGGTAGCGGCATTGGGATCGGCGGCCATGGTGATGGCGGGCGTGACGCCCAGGGCCAGGGTCAGGCCGGCCAGAGCAAGCGTTGTTTTTCGCATCTTTAAAGATCCTCCAAGTGATTCTGTGGTGAAAACGGGGGAAGCCGGGTCGTTCAGGAAACCCAGGGCTTGCCCGCCGGCAAGATCTCCTTGCCATAGATCTCGTTCAGGATGACACGCGCCATCATGTACCAGGCGGCCAGCGCGCAGACCATCAATTCGTAGCCGGCCACCACGGTCAGGCCGGGATAACCGAAATGCGCCAGATCGAGCAGAATGAAGCCGACGAGCAGCGTGGTGAAGGTGAAGGCCATCGCGCCGTGGATGCGCAGCGAGCCGATCCAGAGGATCACGGTGAATAAAGTCCAGGCCACCAGGAACCAGCCGACGTCCTCGGTGCCGGCCTTGAACAGATCGTATTTATTGCCCAACAGCATGAAGCACAAGGCAATCCAGAAGGCGCCATACGAGGTGAAGGCGCAGTAACCGAAATTGTTGCCGGTCTTCATTTCCTGCAGGCCGGCGATGAGTTGCGCCAGACCTCCAAACATCAGGCCCAGCCAGACCACCGGGCCGATGCTGGGCATCCAGCCGACGTTGTGGAATTGCAGGACCAGGGTGGTCAGGCCGAAGCCGGCCAAGCCGACGACGGCTGGATTGCCGAGTTTTTGTTCCGCCATACAATTGCCCTCTTCAGGTGGGTTTTTATCGGGCTTGTGGCCCACAGGTTTGAAAATAAGGAAACATTGGCGATGCCGGGAACGGCTCTTCTCCAAGGCCGCGCATTATAGTGGCTGGAAGGGAGGTTGCCACGACCGAGGGGAAAATAATTCAGCCGGCTTCCCGTCTTGCCGCTCGCTTGCGCTCGTGTTCCAGCAGCAGTTTCTTGCGCAGGCGGATGGACTTCGGGGTGACCTCGACCAGTTCGTCGTCGTCGATGAATTCCAGGGCTTGTTCCAGGCTCAATCGCACCGGCGGAGTCAGCAGGATGTTCTCGTCGGAGCCGGCGGCGCGGATGTTGGTCAGTTGCTTGGCCTTGAGCGGGTTGACCACCAGGTCGTTGTCGCGGGAGTGAATGCCGACGATCATGCCCTCGTAGACTTCGTCGCCGGGGGCGACCATCATCCGGCCCCGCTCCTGCAGGTTGAACAGGGCGTAGGCCAGCGTCTTGCCGGTGGCGTTGGCGATCAGCACCCCGTTGATCCGTGCGCCGATGGCCCCCTTCTTCAGCGGGCCGTAGCGGTCGAACACGTGGTACAGCAGGCCGGTGCCCGAGGTGGTGGTCAGGAACTCAGTCTGGAAGCCGATCAGGCCGCGAGCCGGGATCAGATAGTCCAGCCGCACCCGGCCCTTGCCGTCGGGCTGCATGTCCAGCAGATCGCCGCGTCGCTCGCCGAGCTTTTCCATCACCGCGCCCTGATGCTGCTCCTCGACGTCTACCGTCAACTGCTCGAAGGGTTCGCAGGTTTCGCCGTCGATCTCGCGGACGATCACCTCCGGGCGCGACACCGCCAGCTCGTAGCTCTCGCGGCGCATGTTTTCGATCAGGATCGACAGATGCAGTTCGCCGCGCCCGGAAACCTTGAATTTGTCGGGATCCTCGGTGTCCTCGATCCGCAGCGCCACGTTGTGTATCAATTCCCGGTACAGCCGCTCGCGCAACTGGCGGCTGGTGACGTATTTTCCTTCGCGACCGGCGAACGGCGAGGTGTTGACCTGGAAGGTCATGCTCATGGTCGGCTCGTCCACCTTGAGCGGCGGCAGCGGCTCGACGTTGCCGGGATCGCACAGCGTGTCGGAAATGCCCAGCCCGTCGATTCCGGTGAAGGCCACGATGTCGCCGGCGGATGCTTCGGGGAATTCGATCCGTTCCAGGCCCTGAAAGCCGAGGATTTGCAGCACCCGGCCGGTGCGGCGATTGCCGCGATGGTCGACGATCACGACGGGCGTGTTGGTTTTGACCTTGCCCCGGCGGATGCGGCCGATGCCGATTACTCCCACGTAACTGTTATAGTCCAGGGAACTGACCTGCAATTGAAACGGTCCCTTGGGATCGACCTGCGGCGGTCTGACCTGCTCGATGATGGTCTCGAACAGCGGGGTCATGTCGCCGGAACGCACGGTCTCGTCCAGTCCCGCGTAGCCGTGCAGCGCCGAGGCGTAGATCACCGGGAAATCCAGTTGTTCGTCGCTGGCCCCCAACCGGTCGAACAGATCGAAGGTACGGTCCAGCACCCAGTGCGGCCGGGCGCCGGGCCGATCGATCTTGTTGATGACGACGATCGGCCGGAAGCCCATGGCGAAGGCTTTCTGGGTGACGAAACGGGTTTGCGGCATCGGTCCGTCCACCGCGTCCACCAGCAGCAACACGGAGTCGACCATGGACAGCACCCGCTCGACCTCACCGCCGAAATCGGCATGTCCCGGCGTATCCACGATGTTGATGTGGTAGTCCCGCCAGTACAGGGCGGTGTTCTTGGCGAGGATGGTGATGCCGCGCTCCCGTTCCAGGGCGTTGGAATCCATCACCCGCTCGGGCGGCGCGGCGCGTTCGTCGAGCGTGCCGGATTGTTGCAGCAGTTTGTCCACCAGCGTGGTCTTGCCGTGGTCCACGTGGGCGATGATGGCGATATTACGAAGTTTTTCGATCACGGTGCGGCCGGTTGGGCTGAAACGGGCAGGGCATTATAGCGGAGCCCATCAAACGCCAAAGCCCCGCGTGGGGCGGGGCTTTGGCTGGAAAGGTTGGTGGGGGATTGTTATTTTGCAGCCGCGAATTTTTTGACCATCGTGGCTTGCGGGCCCTTGGGACCGACCTTGAACTCGAACTCGACTTTCTGGTTTTCCGCCAAGGTTCGGAACCCCTTGCCCTCGATTACCGAATAATGGACGAACACGTCACTGCTGCCGTCCTCGGGGGCGATGAAACCGAAACCCTTGGCCTCGTCAAACCACTTCACAGTACCAGTACGCATTAATACAACCTCAAGGACAAAATATTTTCCTATCTGCCGAGCCGCCTGGAATGCCGAAATCTTCACGGGAAAGTTCGGTGAAAGCGGGGCAGACTTTGGGTATTTGGAGGCTCGCGACCTCCACCCGTGGCGGAAAGTACGTGAAAGCGTTGTGTTCCGCAAGCAAATTTTATATGCGCGCGCGCAAGCCTGATGCCGAAATGCCGGGCATTTTCCATTTGGCGCGATTTTAATCTTTCCAAACAAAATCTTGGAATTTTTTTGTGGAAAAAATTCTCGCTTCTCTGCACGGCCGGTTGCCCGATTGTCCGACTCGCGACCGCGCTCTTTTCGCCCGCCGCCTGCGGGGTTTACGCCAGCGCTTGCGCGAGGGCAAGCCGCTGGATCGCGGGCTGGAGCAATTGGCCGCCGAACTCGAGGCCGCCTCCGCGCGGTTGCGGGAACGCCGCGCGTTGCTGCCGGTGCCGAGCTTCGACGACAGCCTGCCGATCAGCGCCCACCGTACCGCCATCGCCGCCGCCATTCGCGAGCATCCGGTGGTGGTGATCTGCGGCGAAACCGGGTCCGGCAAGACCACGCAACTGCCGAAGATCTGCCTCTCGCTGGGTTTGGGCGCCGCTGGGTTGATCGGCCACACCCAGCCGCGCCGGATCGCGGCCCGGTCGGTGGCGGCCCGGATCGCCGCCGAGCTGGGCACCGCGGTCGGCGGCCGGGTCGGTTACCAGGTGCGGTTTTCCGACCGGGTGGGACCGGATACCGTGGTCAAGCTGATGACCGACGGCATCCTGCTGGCGGAAACCCAGGGCGACCGGGCGCTCGATCAATACGAAGTCATCATCCTCGACGAGGCCCACGAGCGCAGCCTGAACATCGATTTCCTGCTGGGCTATCTCAAGCGCCTGCTGCCGCGCCGGCCGGATTTGAAGCTGATCATCACCTCGGCCACCATCGACCCGGACCGCTTCTCCCGCCATTTCGATGGCGCGCCGATCATCGAGGTTTCCGGGCGGACCCATCCGGTGGAAGTACGCTACCGGCCGTTGCCGGCGGCGGACGAAGACGAGCGCGACCGCGATTTGCAGCAGGCGATCCTGGACGCGGTGGACGAGGTCTGGACAGAAGGTCCGGGTGATATTTTGATCTTCCTGTCCGGGGAACGGGAGATTCGGGAGACGGCGGAGACCCTGCGCAAGCACCATCCGCCCAATACTGAAATTCTACCCCTGTACGCCCGTCTCTCCGCCGCCGAACAGAACCGGGTGTTTCAGCCGCACGGTCGGCCGCGCATCGTGCTGGCCACCAACGTCGCCGAAACCTCGCTGACCGTGCCCGGCATCCGCTACGT
Organism: Candidatus Competibacter sp.; assembly: GCA_031732875.1. Lineage (GTDB taxonomy): Bacteria > Pseudomonadota > Gammaproteobacteria > Competibacterales > Competibacteraceae > JAVMKJ01. Next base: position 6,893 of record JAVMKL010000278.1, read on the forward strand.
GATCGATCCCGGCACGGCGCGGATCAGCCGCTACAGCCCACGCAGCCGGATTCAACGGTTGCCGGTGGAAAAGATCTCCCAGGCCAGCGCCCACCAGCGGGCCGGCCGCTGCGGGCGGGTGAGCGCCGGGGTTTGCGTGCGGCTGTACGCGGAGGAGGATTTTCAATCCAGGCCGACATTTACCGACCCGGAAATTCTTCGTACCCATCTGGCGGCGGTGATCTTGCAGATGAGCGCGCTGAATCTCGGTCGGCCGGAGGATTTTCCATTCGTCGATCCGCCCGATTCGCGCCAGATCAGCGACGGTTTCCGACTGCTGTTCGAGTTGCAAGCGGTGGACGAACGGCGGCGCATCACCGAACTGGGCCGGCAAGTGGCGAAACTGCCGGTGGATCCGCGTCTGGGGCGAATGTTGCTGGCGGCGCGCCAGGAAGCTTGCCTGCGCGAGGTGCTCGTCGTCGTCGCCGCGCTGGCGATCCAGGACCCGCGCGAGCGACCGCTGGAGAAGCAGCAGGCGGCGGACGAGAAGCACCGCCGGTTTCGCGACGAGGATTCCGATTTTCTGGCGCTGCTCCGGCTGTGGGACTACTACCACGAGCAGGCGCGCCAACTGTCCAGGAACCAGTTGCGCAATTTGTGTCGAGCCGATTTTCTGTCCTTCGTGCGGATGCGGGAATGGCACGATCTGCATCAGGAACTGTTGGGGCGGGTGACCGAGATGGGGATGCGGCTCAACGGCGATCCGGCGCCCTACGACAGCCTGCACCGGGCGCTGCTGGCCGGCCTGCTCGGTCATCTTGGCCTGAAGCAGGAAGAAAGCGTCTATCTGGGAGCGCACGGGCGGAATTTTTACCTGTTCCCCGGTTCCGGGCTGTTCAGGAAACGGCCGCGCTGGGTGATGGCGGCGGAGTTGGTGGAAACCGCCCGGTTGTACGCTCGCACCGTGGCGCGCATCGAGCCGGAGTGGGTTGAGGGACTGGCCGGCCATCTGCTCAAGCGCGAGTTCGCCGAACCGCACTGGGAGAAACGTTCCGCGCAGGTGACCGCCACCGAGCGGGTCACGCTGTACGGATTGCCCGTCGTGGCCGGCCGCCGGGTCAATTACGGGCCGCTCGACCCGGCACTGGCGCGCGGGATTTTTATCCGGCAAGCGCTGGTTGAGGGCGAGTTTCATTGTAAGGCGCCGTTTTTCCAGCACAACCGGCAACTGCTGGCGGAGTTGGCCGAACTGGAAGTCCGCGCCCGCCGGGACTTGTGGGCCGACGAGGAAGCCGTCCACCGTTTCTACGACGAGCGCGTCCCCGAGGGCGTTTACAGCGGTCCGACCTTCGAGACCTGGCGCAAGGAGGTCGAACGGCAAAACCCGCGCCTGCTGTTTCTCGATCGCGCCGCGTTGCTGGCGGAAGCGGGTCCGGCGACGGACGGCGAACGCTTTCCCGACCATCTCGATCTCGACGGCCTGAAGCTGCCCTTGAGCTACCGATTTACGCCGGGTGCGGAGGATGACGGCGTGACCCTGACCGTACCCTTGGCGGCGGTGAATCAGGTCGATCCCCGGCGGCTCGACTGGCTGGTGCCGGGTTTGCGGGCGGAGCGGATGGCGGCGCTGCTGAAGTCCTTGCCGAAAGCGCTGCGGCGCAACTTCGTGCCGGTGCCGAACTACGTACAGGCGTTGCTGGAGGTCATCGAGTCCGGCAAGGCTACCTCCGTCCTTGCGGGAGAGGGTTGGGGTGGGGGGGGTGAACGGCTACCGCGATCGCTGGTTAGCGCCATGACCGAGCATTTGCAGCGCATGACCGGGGTAGCGATTCCCGAGGACGCCTGGAATCCCGACGCGGTGCCGGCGCATTTGCGGATGCGTTTCCAGGTGGTGGACACCGACGGCAAGGTGCTGGCGGTCGGGCGCGACTGGGCGGCGCTTCAGGCCCAATTGCGCGGCGAGGCGCGGTCCAGTTTCGCCGCGCTGCCGACGCCGGAGTTCGAACGGGAACGATTGCGCGACTGGGATTTCGGCGCACTGCCGGAGGAGGTGAGCTTCGTCCGCAACGGGATCCAGTTGCGGGGTTATCCGGCCCTGGTGGCGGAGACCGATGGTTCGTTGGGGCTGCGGGTGCTGGATTCGCCCGCGCGGGCGGAAGCGGCGACCCGGGCGGGCTTGAGGCGATTGATCGCCTGGCGGCTGGGACCGGCGTTCAAGCAACTGGCGCGCGATCTGCCCCATTTCCAGCGCATGACCCTGCACTACGTGGGCTTGGGCACGCAGGAAGCGCTGCGCGAGGATGTGCTGGACGCCATTCTCGACCGGGCCTTTCTGGCGGAGCCGTCGTTGCCGCGCGACCGGACGGCGTTCGATGCCCTGCTGGAACGCGGCAAGACCCGGCTGGCGGCGGCGCGGGTGGAGGTTTGCGAGTTAGCCGACGCGGTTCTAGCGGCTCATCACGAGGTGCGCCGAAGCTTGAGCGACGATCCCATTTGGGTCGAAGCGATGGCGGACGTTCGCGATCAATTGGCACGTTTGGTTTATCCCGGCTTTTTGAGCCAGACACCGCCGGAATGGCTACCGCATCTGCCGCGCTATTTGCGGGCCATCACACTGCGGCTGCAAAAACTGCGGCAGGCGCCGGACAAGGATCGGCAGCGGCGCGGCGACATCATCCGTCTGTGGGAATCCTGCCGGCGGCAACTGGAGCGGAACGTCCGGCAGGAGAAGCACGACCCGGAACTGATCCGTTTCCGCTGGCTGCTGGAGGAGTTGCGCGTGTCGCAGTTCGCCCAGGAGTTGAAGACCCTGTTACCGGTCTCGGTCAAGCGGTTGGAGGAGCAGTGGGGTAGGGTGAAGCAGGGGTGAGGACTTGCTCCTCTATCACCCCCCGCTCGAACGCCATTTTGCGGTTTTCTCGCCGTACCGCACGGTGTTTACCGGGTTACGCCGCGCGTCGTATCAGTGGCCAGCGCACGTCGATTTCGTCCCAGGGTACGAATACCCGCCCATCTTCGTTTTTGTCGATCACCGTCCATTCCATCAGCACTGTCACGTCTTTGTGGACGTTACGGTAATGCCGCCCGAGGTGCTTGGCGAGCGCATAAATCGTAAGCGGACCCGCCGCCTTGAGCGCCTCGACCAGTTCCCAGCGCTTGGGAGTGAAGACCTCGCCAAGCTGCGCCATCGTCTCGAAACCAATCCCGCAATAGGGCTCGATGGAGTTACCGGCCATTGCGCCTTCGAGCGCCGCGCCGAACCGGTCGAGCGCCGCGCGCGCTGGCTGGATTTCGATATGCAGGATGTTGAGGGTCATGGCTGAAACTCCTGTAGGTCTTTCATGAAATCGGCCAACAGGGTGGGTACATCCACGAAGTGGTACGCGATTTCGGCATCGCGAAGGTGCTTGTGATCGCCCTTGCCGCGCTCGTTGTCGTAGCCCACCATCCGCTCGCCGGCCACGACATACATCAGGCGGTACTTGTAGCGGTGCTCGCTCGGCGGCACGGGTTCGGGCACTTGCCAGATCGCGCCCTCGATGCGACCAACGCCAAAAGCCTGCTTGAATGAATGGACTGGCGTCGCTTTCATGGAGCTCATTGTGGCCTATGATATGGTGCGTAACAAGCCCTACATGCCGGTTGGTCAAGCGGTTGGAGGAGCAGTGGGGGCGAATCCGGCAGGGCTGACGTTCGCCCGGTCGCCATGGAGTTTCTGGTCTGGCCCGGTTCCGCGTTACCTATAATGGACGCAACCAACTAGCCATGTGGAGGAGCAGTTCATGCCCGAGCGGAAGATCAAGGCCCTGGAGTTCGGCGGCCAGACGATTTATGTGGAGGTCGCGGAGGTCGAGCAACCGGTGGAAGCCATCGCGAGAGACGGGTTTCAGAAAGCCACCGCGGCCGATCGGTTGGTCTCCACGGGGGAGCAGGTGCGCGGCACGATAAGCGCCCTGGCCATCATGGTGCACGATGCATTATCGAGTGCAAAGCCGGCTGAATGGACGCTGGAAATCAATATTGGCTTCAACGATAAGACCGGTATTCCCTTTATCGCCGAAGGGGGCTCCAATGGAGCGGTCAAGGTCAGCGCGAAATGGAAGAGGGAGTAAGTGCCGCTGTCCTGCCTGCGAGTGAATTCTAGTGGATGCACTCTACGAACGCGATTGGGACCGGCTGATAGAAACCATCCGGCGAAAGCGCTGCATCTTGCTGCTGGGTCCTGGCTTGACGGTGGCTCCCGGCGACGACCAGCATGTCCCCTTGACAACGCGCCTGGCGCAAGTGCTGGCCGGGCAATTGCCGGCGACGGACGTCTGCGATCCCGATAATCTGTCCCATGTCGCCCAACTTTATTTTCAGCATCCGGATTTTTCCCGCATCGACCTGGAACGCGCCGTCAAGAGGTTTTATGCGCCCTACGAGCAGGAAAGTACCCCGTTGCATCAGGAACTGGCGCAGCTTCCCTTTACATTGTGCGTGAACACGGCTTTCGACCGGTTTTTCCTGAACGCCCTCAGCGCCGCTGGCAAGGCGTCGGTTTACGATTACTACCATTTTCGTAAGGGTCGGGATTCGCCGTTGGCGAGCATCGATCCCGCCTATTTCAACGATCCGCTGAACCCGGTCGTCTACGATCTTTACGGCAGCCGGGAAGACGAGGACTCCCTGGTGCTGAGCGAAAACGACCTGTTGGAGTTTGTCGTCAAGGTGATTCAGAACGCACCGCCCCTGCCATCCTTCATTAAGGCCCGTTTCAGCGATCCCAATGCGTCGTTCCTATTCCTGGGTTTCGGCTTCCGCCATTGGTATGTGCGGATTCTGCTGCATATCCTGCAGGCCCAGCGCCATCAGAATCCCTCCCTGGCGCTGGAGGACGCCGGCTTTTTCGCGCATCCGGAGCAGCGGCAGATCGTGATCTTCTTCGAGAAAGAACATCGCATTACATTCCGACAGCAGGATTGTAGGCGCTTTGCCGCCGAGTTGCGGCAGCGTTTTGCCGAGTCCGGCGGTATTGCTCCTCAGCCGGCTTCAACCTTGCCGGAGGACGCGCCGCGGGTTTTTCTCTGTCACAGCCATCAGGACAGGGAAGCGGTGGTAAAGCTGGGCGAGTCTCTGCGGGCGCGGGGCATCGCCATCTGGCTGGACCGGCAGAGTCTGCGCGGCGGCGATGATTGGGACCGGTTGATACCCGATGTGATCAAAAAGCAGATCGATTATGTGGTGGTCGCGCAGAGCAAGGGGCTTGCGGAGCGGGTGGAAAGCTATTGCTATAGGGAGATCAGGACGGCGTTGGAGCGGCAGGATTCTTTTAAGGAAGGGGTTCGCTTCGTGATTCCGCTGCAGCTCGATTCCGGCATCCTGCTGCCGGAATTGACGGAGTTGCAGAGCGTGGACCTGACCGTGGCCCAGGGTGTCCAGGAACTGGTACAAACCATTCAGGAAGACTGGAACCGGCGGGGGAGACGGCGGGCCGCATGAACGAATCGGTACTTCATGATCGTTATCCCGGCGCTCGTCCTTTCGCGGACACGGACATCGACCATCGGTTGTTCTTCGGCCGAGATCGAGAAATCAACGAATTGTTCTATCAGGTGCTGGGCGCCCGCTTGCTGGTGCTGTTCGGCAAGTCCGGGCTGGGCAAGACCTCGCTGTTGCAGGCCGGGGTGTTTCCGCGGCTGCGGGAACAGGATCTGTTGCCGTTGCCGGTACGGTTGAACCGTAGCGACCTGCCGCCGCTGGATTTGTTCACCACGGCGATTGCGGAAACCTGTGCGCGGTCTGGGATCGATTACACACCCGGCGAGACGAGCAGCCTGTGGGAATGCTTCAAGACGGCGGTGTTCTGGCGAGGAGAGGTGTTGCAGACGCCGGTGCTGGTGCTGGATCAGTTCGAGGAAATATTCACGTTGCAAACCGCTGACAAGCGGCAATGGCTCGCCCGGCAACTGGGGGAACTGGTTGGCGATGGTTTGCCGCAGAGCCTGCGGGCGAGATTGCAGCCGGGTGAGAAACTGCCCTATAGCGAAAAGCCGCCGGCGGTCAAGATCGTTCTGAGCCTGCGGGAGGATTATCTGGGCGCCTTGCAGGAATTGAGCGGCGAGATTCCGCGGATTCTGGAGAACCGTTTCCGGCTGACTACCCTGAACCGGGAACAGGCTCACGCGGCGGTGCTGAAGCCGGCCAGGCTGGCGCAGGAAGGGGTTTTTGCCGCACAACCGTTCGACTATGAAGATGCGGCGGTCGAGGATCTGCTGACCTTTCTGAGTGACAGGACCGGCGAGATCGAGCCGTTTCAATTACAGATATTGTGCCGTCAGGTGGAACAGCAGGTGGCGGCGGCACAGACCAAGGGTCAGCAGGATGTTCATGTGGATGAGGCGTATCTGGGTGGACGAACCCGGATGGAGGCGGTCCTTCAGAACTTCTATCTGGACGCCGTCCGGCGGCTCCCGTCGCGGCGGTTGCGGAACCGGGCACGGGACCTGTGCGAGGAAGGTTTGCTGGATTCGCAGGGCCATCGCCGCATTCTGGAAGAGAAGGACATCCAGGAGCGCTATAAGGTCGATACCACTGCTTTGCAGGCATTGGTGGATGCCCGGTTGCTGCGTAAGGAAGAACGGCAGGAGGTGTTTTACTACGAACTGAGCCATGACAGCTTGGCGCAGCCGGTGCTGAACAGCCGGCGCTGGCGCATGCCCAGGCAGTTGAAGATCGGCTTGTGGGTAGCAGCGGGTATCGCCGTCGTTGTGCTGGGCGTGTTGCAATGGGAGAAACAACAGGCCGACGCCCATGCCAGGGAACTGGCAGCGACGGCGGAAAAGGCTAAAAAGGCGCGGGCCGAGGCGGAGAGGATACTCGATTATCTGATTTTCGATCTGCGCGACAAGCTGGCGCCGGTCGGCCGGCTGGATTTGGTGGAAGATGTCCACACGCAGGTCGAAGCCTATTATGAGCGGATGGGCGTCGATGAGGAGGATCCGGAGGTACTGCGTCGGCGTTCTGTCACATTCAACAATCAGGGGGATCGGTTACTGGCACAAGGCACTCTTGAGGGTGCCCTGCAAGCCTACCAGGCGGGGCTGACGATACGGGAGGCGCTGGCGCGGCGGGACC
>JAVMKL010000279.1:0-13777 GCA_031732875.1 Candidatus Competibacter sp.
GGTTATTTTATCTTATATTCAAATATTTATTATCAACAGATGGACTCTCGCATTATCGTGATTTTGTATAAAAACATAGACTTACTGATGATAGAGCGCCTCTCAAGCCAAAAAAAGCCACAGAATTTTCAAGTAAGTATTTGTTTTAAAAATATTTAATTTTCGTATAGGCTCTCAGAATCGCAGGGCTGGTTAGGGCGTCATCCAGTAACCGGTCGTGTTCCTGACGTGGATATAAATATTAATAAAACACATACAACACATTGATTATAAAATAACTTAATGAATCTATATCAAAATCTGAAGCACCATCATCGCGCGTGAGGCCAGCGACCGCTGCCTTGCTCATGGCGTAGACGCTGCCGCCCGCGAACGGCATGCGGTCGGCCACCCCACCGCTCATGATGATGCGCCCGCCGTCGGTCATGTGGCGGGCCGCTTCCTGGGCCCGACGAAAACGCCCCGGACGTTCACGGCTACCAGGCGGTCGAAGTCGTCGAGCAAAAATTGATCGAGCGGTGCGAGGATTGCGATCCCTGCATTGTTGACCAATACGTCCAGCCGTCCGAAGGCATGCACGGTCTCGGCGACGGCGTTTTTCACCGCCTCGGCGTCGCCGCTGTCTGTCGACCCGAATGGTCACCGCGCGCCCGCCGACCGATTCGATGGCATGGACGACTTCGTCGGCCTTTGATCGCGCGCGGGCGTAGGTGAGGGCGATCACGGCTCCCTCCGCAGCGCGGCGGTTGGCGATGGCTGCACCGATACCGCGCGAACCGCCGGTGACAAGAGCGACTTTACCTGAAAGCTTCGCTGGACTGGTGTTCATGTGGATGCCTGCGGTGGAAGATGTGATCGCGTGATCGCCGCCGTGTTGCAGGTGCCTGTCACCCTTTGATAAAGGCCAAGAGGTCCGTGTTGAGCATGTCCTTGCTGGTGTCGCCCAAGCTGTGCGTGCCGCCCGGATAAATCTTCAGCGTCGCATTCGGGACCAACTTGGCCGATAGCATGGCCGAAGCACCGATCGGAACGATTTGATCGTCGTCGCCGTGCAGAATCAGCGTTGGCACGTCGAATTTCTTCAAGTCCTCGGTGAAATCGGTCTCGGAAAACGCCTTGATACAATCGTAGGCGTTTTTGTGACCGGACATCATCCCCTGCAGCCACCACCATTGGATCAATCCTTGGGAGACTTTGGCGCCAGGCCGGTTGAAGCCAAAGAAGGGACCGCTGGCGACATCGAGGAAAAATTGCGAACGGTCGGCCAGGTACGCCGCGCGGAAATCGTCGAAAACCTCCATCGGCAAGCCGTCGGGATTGGCTGCGGTTTCGAGCATGATCGGCGGTACCGCACCCATCAGCACGGCCTTGGCTACCCGTTGCGTGCCGTGGCGGCCGATGTAGCGGGCGACTTCGCCGCCGCCGGTGGAATGGCCGATCATGACGGCATTCTTCAGATTCAGCGTTTCCATCAGCGTCGCCAGATCGTCGGCGTAAGTGTCCATGTCGTTGCCGTCCCAAGGCTGGCTGGATCGACCATGACCGCGCCGGTCGTGGGCGATGCAGCGATAACCGCTGGAAGCCAGGAAAAACATCTGGGCTTCCCAGGCATCCGCGCTCAGCGGCCAACCGTGACTAAAAACGATGGGCTGACCCGAGCCCCAATCCTTGAAATAAATCCGCGTGCCGTCTCGAGTGGTGATCGTGTTCATGGATCGCTTTCCTCTGTGGTTTGATACTCGGAAATTGCGGTTGCGGTCGATCTGAAAAAGGTTGTGGTCGGTCTGAAAAAGAACGGATCGGAACAAGTCACGGGCCGGTAATCGGCCTATCGGTTGCAGGACGGTCGTTGGAGAGTGGCTGCCTGCGGCCCGGTGGAATCTTGTGCACCATCGTGGCGGCGTATTCGACGCCTTGGCCATAAGCGCCGCAGTGTTCCCGCACCACGGCCATGACCGCGTCGTAATGTTCCTTCCGCGCCCAATCGCGTTGAAATTCGAGCAATACTTGCAGCGCCGTCACCGAAACCGCGCCGGCCTGTTCGATGCGGCGAATGGCGGCCGCATGGGCGACAGCACTGGTGCCGCCAGACGCATCCTCGACGGCGTAAACGCCGTAGCCTTCTTCCAGCATTTGTAAGGCCGGAAACGCCAAACACACTTCGCTCCAAAGCGCGGCGATGAGAACGTTCTTGCGACCGGTTTTCTTCACTGCGACAACGAATTCCGGATCGTCCCACGCATTCATGCTGGAACGCTCGATCGGCGCTTGATCGGGAAACAGGTCGCGGAGTTGCGGCGTGATTCCTCCGCCGAATCTCTGGGATTCGACGGCGGTCAAGATCACCGGTATCCGGAAAATCCTGGCCGCCTTGGCAAGCATCAACACGTTGTTGAGCAAATGCTGCCGGTCGATGTTGGCCACGCCGAAAAACATCTGCGGCTGGTGATCGATGAAAATCACCGCGCAATTGTCCGCCGTCAGTAGCCCTTTATCGGTCGAGCTCGCGCTCATGACGCCTGGTTCCTCACCTTAACCGTCAGAATGCGAAACAATCACACCCCATTCCCCAGAATCCGGCGTAGCGGTTGCGCACTGCCTCAGCCATCGCGAACAGTGGATGGAGGGGGTGATGGCCACCGTGGTGGCGACATTCGGCGCCGTGCCGGTGTCGATGAGCGACTGGAACGCCGCCGCGCGCCGCCTTGCGCGCATCCAACGGGGCGCCGTAACCGCCGAAATAGCGAGCGGGCGACCATTCCGGCAACACTGGCAGCGGTGGCGGTTGGTAGGGGGCGAACTCGTCCCTCGCGTAGACGATCTGGCCGCCGACGAGGGTCAGAACGGACTCGATGCTTTTGATGCGCTCTTCCGGCACGGCGAAATAATCGTCGGTGAGCGCGGCCAGATCGGCCCATTGACCGACCGCAATAGTGCCTTTCTTGCCGTCCTCGCTCGAAAACCAACTGCTGCCTTGGGTAAACAGTCGCAAGGCTTCTTCGCGGCCGAGCCGGTTTTGCTCGGGGTACAGGGAAACGCCGCCTACCGTTTTTCCCGCCGTCAGCCAATAGAGCGCCACCCACGGATTGTAGCTGGCGACGCGCGTCGCGTCCGTGCCCGCGCCGACGGGCAGGCCCAACTCCAGCATCTTCCGCACCGGCGGCGTGCGCTCGGCAGCGGTCTGGCCGTAGTGATCGACGAAATACTCGCCCTGATAAGCCATGCGATGCTGGATGGCGATGCCGCCGCCCAACGCCTTGACCCGCTCGAGATTGCGCTCGGAGATGGTTTCGCAGTGATCGAAGAACCAATGCAATCCCGCGAACGGAATTTCCCGATTCACCTCCCCGAAGACGTTGAGAAAGCGGGTGATGCTCTCGTCATAGGTGGCGTGCAAGCGGAAAGGCCAACGATGAGCGGCCAGCAGCGCGACGACCTCTTTCAGTTCCGTCTCCAGCGCGGCGGGCAGATCGGGACGCGGTTCGAGAAAGTCTTCGAAATCCGCCGCCGAAAACACCAGCATTTCGCCGGCGCCGTTGCAGCGCAGGAAATCGTCGCCTTGGCCGGGTGCGGTCATCTCGATCCAGCGGGCAAAATCTTCTTTTTCCTGCTGCGGATGCTGGGTAAACAGGTTGTAGGCGATGCGTAGCGTCAGCTCGCCGCGTCGGTGCAACTCTTCAATGACGGCATAGTCCTCCGGGTAATTCTGAAAGCCGCCGCCCGCGTCGATGGCGCTGGTCAGGCCGAGCCGATTAAGTTCGCGCATGAAATGGCGGGTGGAATTCATCTGCTGCTCGGGCGGGAGTTTCGGCCCTTTCGCCAGCGTCGCGTACAGAATCGTGGCGTTGGGGCGGGCGATCAGCAAGCCGGTCGGATGACCGCTGGGGTCGCGCTGGATCTCGCCACCGGGCGGATTGGGCGTATCACGCGTGTAGCCGCAAGCGCGCAACGCCGCTTGGTTGAGCAGAGCCCGGCAATACAGGTTCAGAATGAACACTGGCGTATCCGGCGCGACGGCGTTGATTTCGTCCAGGGTCGGCATCCGCCGTTCGGCAAATTGAAATTCGCTCCAACCGCCGACCACCCGCACCCATTGGCCGGGCGGGGTGCGTCGTGCCTGTTCCTCGAGCATCCGCAGCGCGTCGACCAAGGAAGGCACCCCGTCCCAACGCAATTCCATGTTGTAATGCAAGCCGCCGCGAATGACGTGCAAGTGGGAGTCGTTCAAACCCGGAATCGCCCGGCGGCCCTTGAGATCGATGACTCGGGTATTCGGCCCACGCGGATACGTCTCGACGCCGTCCACGCCCACGATGCGCCCGTTCTGAATGGCGACGCCGGTTGCCTGGGGATGTTGGGGATCGAGCGTGGCGATGCGCCCATCATGCAAGATGAGATCGGGAACCAGGGTCGAATTCATGGCCGTGTTCTCCTGCCGTTGGGATGCAACCAGGCGTGCAAGACACGAGTGAGCAGCGGCATCACCACCCAAGTCAGCAGCGCGACCACGCAGGCATTGAAGACGGCGTTGGCGAGGATGAAATGCCAGTTCTTGATCGCCGGGCCGAGCGTCAGGCTCAAACCGGTGGCGACCGGAAAAACGCCCAGGAAAGTGGCGATCGCCATCTTCCAGCGCGGCGGTGGGCCGTTCGGCGCGCGGAACCACGCTTCGAGTCCGTGCAGTTGCCGATACTCTGGCGCGCCCTCGGTCAACGCCCTGGCCCGCTCGTCCCACGCTTCGAACAGCGGCGAGGCGTAAAATGCGTCGCGCTCCTTTGCGTTAGCGAAGGTGCGCAAGATGCCGTATTCGCGCGAGCCCGAACCGGGCGGCGGCGTGAGCATGAGCGCCCCCCACACCCCGCCGTGCGAGAACGAGGCTTGGAAGAACTCGCGCAAACCTCGTTGAAACTCGGCTTCGCAGCCGGGACGAACGTGGCGAGTGATGGCGACGTGAATGGGCATTATCGACCTGCAGCCGGCTCATGGCTCGGCATTGAGGAAAGCGATGATCGCCGGAATCACCGCTTGGGGCGCTTCTTCCATGAGCCAATGCCCCGAGCCCATGACGACCTGGCCCTGGACATTGGAGGCTACCTGCCTGGCCTGCTCGATGAGGAAGTTGCCACTGGCCTTCTCACCGGTCAGCACGAGTACCGGCATGGAAAGCGGTGTTACGCTCAACCGAGCAAAGTCCTTGGCGTCGCGCTCGAAGTTGTGGAAGTATTCAAAACCGGCGCGCATGCCGCCTGGCTGCGCGTAGGCTTCCGCATAGAAACGACGGTCGGCTTCTGGTATCGAGTGATGGGGATCGGCGGCGAAATCGTTCCAAAAATGCTCGAAGTAAATTCGCTCGCGACCGTTGACTAACGCCAGCGGCACTTCACCGTAGAAGTGGAAGTGCCACAAATCGCGCATCAGCCAGACGTCCTTCCAATTGCCGATGCCGGGCAGGAACGCATCCATCAGCACCACGCGCTCGGTCGCCTGCGGAAACTGCGCGGCGTAGGCGTAGGCCACCATCAATCCGATGTCGTGGCCGACGATGCTCGCGCGATCAAATCCCAACGACGAGGTGAGGTCGTGGATGTCCACGGCCATGTTCTTCTTGTCGTAGCCGGAATCAGGCTTGGAGGAATCACCCGCGCCGCGCAGGTCTGGAACGATGACCGTGTGGTTCTTGGCAAGCAGCGGCATGAGCGGAAGCCACATGTGGCCGGTTTCGGCATAGCCGTGCAGCAGGACCACCGGGCTGCCCTGGCCGCCGATGAAATAATGGAGTCGAACTCCGTTGACCTCGGCAAAGTGCTCGGTGAAACCGGCGGGGATTTCGCCGGCTGTCGCCGAGAGTGAGGCGCACGCCAGCAGCAAGGCGACAAAGCTTGCCGTGCCGACGAAGAGGTTGCGTCTGGACGATATTCGCTGAGTCGTCATTGAGTTTACCTTTCGTGGTTCTCATTCGCCAGTTGGCTCAGTGCGCCGCTTTCTCCGGCACAACCTGCGGCGTTTGCGCCGACTGCGGGGCGTGATGGACCATGGTATAGGCGTATTCGACGCCGCTGCCGTAGGCGCCGCCCTGCTGTTTGAGCAGGCCCATCAATGCGTTGTAATGCTCGCGCTTCGCCCAGTCGCGCTGCCATTCGAGCAAGGCGGCGATGGTCGTCAGTCGCACGGCTCCGGCCTGCACCATGCGCGAGAGCGCGGCGTCTTGCGCGGCGGCAGAGGTCGCACCGCAGCAATCCTCGACGACGTAGATGTTGTAACCGGCGCCCAGCATCTCGATCGTGGGCCAGGCGACGCAGACCTCGGTCCACAGCCCGGTCATCAAAATATTTTTCTTGCCGGTCGCCTCGACCGCTGCCCGAAAACCGGCGTCGTCCCAAGCGTTCATGGAGGTGCGTTCGACCACCGGCTGACCGGGAAACACGTCGAGCAATTGCGGCCAGATGTAGCCGCTGAACGACTCGGTTTCGACCGCGGTCAACACGGCAGGTACACCGAATTCCTTGGCGGCTTTGGCCAGGAGCGTGACGTTGTTGATCAGCGTCGCCCGATCGATGCTCGCCACGCCGAAGGTCATCTGCGGCTGATGATCGATGAAGACGATGGCGCTGTCCTGCGGGGTATAAAGCTGGTGATAGTGCGACATGGCGTTTTGCCTCTCCAATGGAAATGGATAGGTTGGTCTTAGGTCAGCAGCGTTGCGTCGAGACTGATGGCGGCTTTCAGCACTTTGGAAACCGGACAACCGGCTTTGGCGTGGCCTGCCAATTCGGCAAAAGTCGCCCGATCGATGCCGGGAATGCGCGCTGTCAGCGCCAGATGCACGGCGGTGATCGCATAACCGCCCTCGACTTGCTCCAGCGTGACTTTGGCTTGCGTCTCCATTTCGGTCGCGGTGAACCCCGCTTCGCCCAGGATCAAGGAGAGCGCCATGGTGAAGCAGCCGGCGTGCGCTGCGCCCAAGAGTTCTTCGGGATTGGTGCCGCGTTTTCCTTCAAACCGACTGGCGAAGCCGTAGGGATAAGCCGCCAACGCGCCGCTTTCGGTCGAAATAGCACCTTTGCCATCCTTGATTCCACCCGCCCAAACGGCGGAGCCTTTGCGGTTGATTTGCATGATGATCTCCTATGGGTATTCGCGAGCAACGGATCAATTCCGGGTTCTGTTGCGGACAAAGCTGGCGATGAGGTCCGCGCACATTTGCGGCGCTTCGTGATGGGGACCATGACCCATTTGGGGAAACACCACCAGATGAACCGACTGGCATTCGCGGTTGAGGTCGAACCAGTTCTCGACCGGGAAAACGATCTCGTGATCGCCCGAAATCACGAGAATCGGGATCGAGGTAGATTTGAGAAAGTCGCGGTAGCCGCCGTCGTCGTGGAATAGGTCTTCGTGCCGGGTTTCCGCCAGCATCCGCAGATATGTTTCTTCCGGAATCGGGGGGCTGAGATCGGTCGTGCGCTGGGCGATGCGATCGTGTGAGCGCTGGGCCGCCGCCCGGCTCGCCGCCGATTTCGGCTCGAAAAACAGGATGATCTCATCTTCCAGATCGTTATCCGGTTTGAGCGCGGTCTGCATGAAGATCGGCTCCGGAGGGTGGTTGACCTTGCCCGGCGATGTGGTGCCGATCAGGATCATGTGCGTGACGCGTTCGGTATAACGGGCGGCGACGACCTGCGCAGCCATGCCGCCGAGCGACCAGCCGCCAATGACGAACCGCTCCAGATCCAGCGCGTCGGCCAGATCCTTGGCGTCCTTGGCCAACGCTTTACGTTCGTAGGTCGCCCGTCCCGTCGATTGGCCGAGGCCACTGAAATCGAAGGTAATGACGCGGAAATTCTCCGCCAGCGCGTCGAGAAAGGCGGGGTCCCAGACGTCGAGGACGCCGCGAAACCGATTGCAAAGAATGAGCGGCGGGCCGTCGCCCAGCGAGCGATAAGCGATCCTGCGGCCATCGATCATCACGAATTGCGTCGGCGCCGTCACGGCGCTGCGCGATGCGAGCGTTGCGGTCATGAGGGGGCTCCCACGCGAGCGGATATCGTTTGCGGGCCAAGCATGACCCGGGACGCGGTCGCGCGCCATTGACCGGGCGGGCGATTTTTTTGCGCTGCCGACGGACGGATTCCGCTTCCTTCTTTTGTAGGAGATCGGCGCGATCCCTAAAGCCGCACCAATCCGCGCCGGCTGGCGACGGTGATCGCTTCGGTGCGGCTGAGTACGTTCAACTTGGCGAAAATACTGCGTAGATGGGATTTTACGGTGGTCTCGCTGATGTAGAGATTCGCGCCGATCTCTTTGTTGCTTTTGCCGCGCGCTAGCAGCGTCAAGACGTCCAGTTCCCGGCCGGTCAACGCTTCGCTGCTGATGCCCGCCGCCAGCTTGGCCACCAACGCCGGCGCGATGCAGGTTTCGCCGCCATACACTTTTCGGATGCACTCCAGCAACTCCTCCCGCTGGGCATCCTTCAGCAGATAGCCTTTGGCGCCGGATTTGATCGCTCGGGCGATTTCGTTGTCGGTGTCGAAGGTCGTCAGCACGACGATGCGGGCTGACGCATCTTGCTGGCGAATGGCATCCGTCGCGCCGACGCCGTCCAACAACGGCATCCGCAGATCGAGCAAGGTCACGTCAGGGCGATGTCGCACC
The DNA here is from genome assembly GCA_031732875.1 of Candidatus Competibacter sp. Lineage (GTDB taxonomy): Bacteria > Pseudomonadota > Gammaproteobacteria > Competibacterales > Competibacteraceae > JAVMKJ01. Next base: position 8,653 of record JAVMKL010000279.1, read on the forward strand.
CATAAATCCACCGCCTCGCGGCCATTGGCCGCCTCACCGACGACTTGCATATCCGGCTGACGCCCGATGATGGCCGCCAAACCTTCGCGCACCGTCACATGGTCGTCGGCGATCAGCACCTGGATTTTGTCCATCGGTGGGTTCCTGGGTGGTGTGAAGAGATCGAAACGGGCGCTTCGTCCGGCAAGGGCAGCACGATGCTGACCACCGCGCCCGCGCCAGGCTCGCTCTGGATGTTCAACCGTCCGCCCATGCTTTCGACGCGCTCGCGGATGCCCAACAAACCGAAGCCGTCGTGCTTGCGCGCGGGGTCGAAGCCGCGACCGTCGTCGCGCAGTTCCATCCGAATTTCCTTTGGATCGAAGGCGAGCTGCACGGTGAAATGCCGCGCGTGCGCGTGGCGGAGGGTATTGGTCAACACTTCCTGGCCGATGCGCAGGATATTTTCCTCCCATTCCGATGGAAGCGCTCTCGGTGCGCCCCGCAAGATGCACGCTGCCTGTAGCGGTGCGCCCACGGTCATTTTCTGCAGCAGGTCGCTCAGTACCTCGCCCAGACTTTTCTCCTCCAACGCCGGTAAACGCAACGCCTGCACCGAGCGCCGGGCTTCCTTCAAACTCTCGCGGGCGAGATCGCTGGCCCGACCGAGATGCGCTTCGGCCTCCTTCGTCAGCCCCCTGGAGGTCGCATCGGCCGCCGCCTCCAGTTGCACGATCACGCCGGTGAAGCCTTGGGCGAGCGTGTCGTGAATATCGCGGGCCATGCGGTTGCGTTCCGCCGTTACGGCGACTTGGCGGCTTTGTCGGGAGAGCTGCGTCAACTGAATCGCCAGCGTGGCTTGATGCGCGAGCGCCTGCGTCAATTCGATTTCTTCTCTTCGAAACGATCGCTCGGATTGAAACCGGATGTCCATGATTCCGGCCACCTGACCGGCGATCAACATGGGAATGAAAAGAATCGCCCGGACCCCCAGCGCTCGCAGATGCCTTTTCGGCAGCGAGATGGCCGAGTCCGAGCTCGCATCGTCCATGACCGTGTGCCAGACGGCGTCCGGTGTCGATCCCACCCGCATTCGGGCGGATGTTCGAGCGATGTCCTCCAGTACTGCATGTTGGCCGGTGCGAAAGATTTCGCTCCATATCGGATGATCTTGTGCCAGGACTGGCCGCCGCGCGGCGGGATGAACGGCGTCATCTCGCGTTTGAAAGCGGCCGTCCTCGACGACGGCCATGAGATCCAGCCCGCCGCCGTCCTCGTTGCGATCCCAAACGCTGACGCTGTGCGCGCCGGATTGCTCGATCAACGTGCGCAACACATGCTCCAACAGGCGATCCGGATCAGACTCTTGGGCCAAGGCATCCAGCGTCTGGGTCAGCGCGTCCAGTTGCCCGCGCGCGAGGTGTTCCGACGCGCGCAAGGCTTCGGCCGCCTGTTTGCGCTGGGTGATGTCGCGCAGAATGACGGTCAGAATCCACTCGCCCCCCAGATCGAGTTTGGAGATGGAGGCTTCGGCGGGAAATTCCCGTCCATCCTTGCGTAGGCCGAATACCTCGCGGCGTTGCCCCATCACTCGCGCGATCCTCGAAGATTGGGCAAAGCTCTCAAGATGCCGGCGGTGCGCGTCGACGAAGCGTTGCGGTAGCAGCAGATCGAGCGATTTGCCGATGATTTCGGCTGGGGCGTACTCGAAAACCCGCTCCGCGCCCCGATTGAACAACACGATGCGTTGCTTGGCGTCCACCGAAATGATGGCGTCTTCGGCGATTTCCAAAATTCCTTCGAAACGGGCTTTTGCGGCGCGCGTCGTTTCCTGGGATCGCACCTGTTCCGTGATATCCATCACCGCTCCGACAAATTCGACCTCGCCCGATTCGACTCGAGTCGCGCGGGCTACGACGTGAACTTGTTTCACCGCTCCATCGCTCATCAACAAACGATGCTCGAGATCGAAGCCGGTTCGCTCGCGCATCGCATCGTCGATCATCTGCCGCACGCGGGCCAAATCTTCCGGATGCACTCGATCGAACAGGTGTTTTAGCGTGGGTTCCGTCTTTCGATCGTATCCAAGAATGCAAAATGTCTCGTTCGACCAGATGAGTTCGCCGCTGGAAACATTCCAACCGAAGCTGCCCGTGCGACTCAGTTGTTGCGCCTGGGCCAAATAGGCTTCGCTCCGGCGCAACCGTTGCTCGGCATGCTTGCGGTCGGTGATGTCCGTCGCAATGCCGCTGGCCAGATGCGCTTTGCCGCTGGCGTCGAAACTCAGCGCGCCGCGCTCGTGGATCCAGTGCGGCGAGCCGTCCGGTCTGACGATGCGATATTCGACATCGTAGTTGACGTGCTCGCCGGCGATCCATCGCGCGAAGGTGTGGATGACCCGCTCGCGGTCGTCCACATGGATCGCATCCGTCCAGAAGTGAGAATTCCGATAAAGCGCCTCGACCGGTAAACCCCAGATACGCTCGAAACTGGGGCTGGCGTACACGACTTTTTCCGGTTCCAGCGCCCTGATCCAGATCACTTCGGGGATGGCGGCCGCCATGTGGCTAAAGCGCTCCTCGCTCTGCCGCAGTGCGGCTTCGGTACGCTCCCGCTCGATCGCAATCGCCGCCAAGTGTGTGATCTGTTCGATGATTGCATGCTGTTGCGACGAAGGGTAGCCCGGTTGGCGCGAATAGAGCGCGAAGGTGCCCAACACTTTTCCATCCGTGGCATGGATCGGCGTGGACCAACACGCCCGCAACCCGTGCGCCAAAGGGAGATCGCGATCAGCGGCCCACAACGGATCGATGGCAATATCGAACACGATCACGGGCTCGCGGCGGTAAGCGGCCGTCCCGCACGAACCGACGGTGGGGCCGATGACCAAACCGTCGGTCAAACGCGTGAAACTGGCTGGCAGACTGGGCGCCGCGCCATTCCAAAGGCGGTCGCCGTTCGAATCCAACAGCAAAATCATCGCCAGAACGCCGCTGGACATTTCCTCGACCAGCCGGCATAGCGCATCGAGAATCGACGGCAGCGGACGACCCCGCGCGCTCATTTCGAGCACGCGTTTCTCGCCCGCAAGCAAGGCTTCCGACCATTTGCGATCTTCGATGTCGGTGGTCTGTCCGTACCACTTGAGCAAGGCTCCCCGTTCGTCGTACAAGGGCACGGCGCGAAACAGGAACCAACGGTACGCGCCGTCGAAGCGCCGCAGGCGCGCTTCCGCCTCGCCCGGCTGGCCGCTTGCCAACACCGAACGCCAATAGTCCACCAGCCCCAGCAAATCGTCGGGATGAATGGCTACCTGCCAACCCCAGCCGCTGGCCTCCGCCAGCGTCAGTCCGGTGTATTCTCGCCAGCGTTGATTGAGGAAATCGATGTAACCGTCCGGTTGGGCACTCCAAACCAGGCCGGGAATGGTGTCGATGACGAGTCGATGGTCATTTCCCGTGTCGCTCAGGGATGGGTCGAGGCCGTTGTCGTAGAGGGTCGACATGGGCGATATGGCTCTCTCAGATGATTTGTGGATTACAGCGTAGTAGATGGGGTTTGACGAGCAACCGGACAGAAAACTGTCATAAGAATTATTATTTTTACCAATCAGCATATTACGTCACTGTATCAATAAACGATCATTTGCTGAGAGCGGCGCATGCCGGCTGAATTCCTCACTCCGGAGCAACGTTTGCGGTATGGTTGCTATGCTGGCGAGCCGTCGTTGGAACAGCTATCGTGGTATTTTCTGCTGGATGATGCTGACCTGACCTCGATCAAACTGCGGCGTGGCGACCAAAACCGGTTCGGCTTTGCGCTGCAGCTCGGCACGGTGCGCTTTCTCGGCGCCTTCCTCGCTGGCCCGAACGATGCGCCGACAAACGTCAAGCGCTATGTGGCCCATCAACTGGGGCTCGAAGCCATCCCCGATTTAATCGGCTACCGCGCCGAACCTACCCTTGGCGCCATCGGGCGGAATCCAGCGCCGGTACGGGTACCGTGATTTCACCGATCACGCCGAGTCTTTTCGGCTGGTACGGTGGCTGTACAGCCGGGCGTGGCTGAGCGCCGAGCGGCCGAGCCTGCTGTTTGACCTGGCTACCGCGCGCTTGGTCGAGTGCAAAGTGTTGCTGCAGGGGGTGACCGTGCTCGAGCGGCTGGTCGAGCAGGTACGGGAGCGGGCGTGCCTGGAGGGTCTGCTGGACGCGGTCGAAGGGGCGCGGCAAAGCCCCTTGGACCGGTTGCGCCGGGGTTCCCATCGGGTCAGCGCGCCGGCGCTGGTCGGTGCGCTGACCCGACTCCAGGAGATCCGCGCCGTGGGCGTGAGCGACATTGCCTGAAACGGTTCCCGACGACCCGTATCCAGTCCCTGGCCCGCTATGCAACGAAAACGAGCGCCTCGATGATCGCCGCGCCTGCCTGAGGAGCGGCGCATGGCTATCCTGCTGGCGTTTGCCAAGAGCTTCGAGGTCATCGGCGTTGGATGATGCCCTGGAGGTCTTCGACTCACTGATGAGCGATATCCTCCGCGATGCCAAGCGCTCGGCGACTGAACACGGTTGCGAACATTGAAGGATTTGGATGCCGCGGCGCTGGATCTACGCGCGGCCAGCGAAATCCTGTTGGATGACCGCCTCCCGGATGCCGAGGTCAGAGCCTATACGAAAAGCAAATATAATAAACGACCCCGCAGCAAGCTGCGGGGTATTGGGTTACCAAAGAACGCAGCAAGCTGCGGGGAATGGACCCGTAGAGATTCAAAATAAATACTTACTTGAAGATACTGTAGCTTTTTTTGGCTTGAGAGGCGCTCTGTCATCATTAAGTATATGTTTTTACATGGTTAATTTCCGCATAGGTTCTCAGAAATGCGGTGTTTGCTCGCCTCACTCGAGCACGTCTGGAGAGCGCGGCCTGCACCATCGGTGGGACCACCCACCGACCGGGCGCGGTCCCGAGAACGGGTATGGCCAAGCACGGCAGGAGGCCTTGCAGCATAGGGACAAGCATCCCACCCACCGGCTTGTCTGCGAAAAGCATGGCCCGAGCGATAGCCGAGGACCAGCCGGCCCAGTATTCGGTCGAGAGCGCTGTGCCTTCGGCGATCTCCAGGTACAAGTGCGCCACCGACGATCCCGGCTAG
>JAVMKL010000280.1:0-13751 GCA_031732875.1 Candidatus Competibacter sp.
ATGGGGGTCAATTTTCGGTGTCGTCAGGGGGTCAGTTTCTGGTGTCGCTTGACAGTTTCGGTGCGTGCGGGTCCCTTGATGGCGCGTCTACCCCCTCCTAACCTCCCCCTTGGCAAGGGGGAGGAAGTGGGAATGGCGATAGGGGCAGCTTTAAAGTCTTCCCCTTGGCAAGGGGGAGGAACCGAGAACGGTAGTGTCTTCTTTCGTAGGAAAGGCTTGAAGAGGGTTCTCGATGACCGTGCTGTTCAACCGAGCTTCCGAAAAACAAAAACGCCAACTGTTGCGTAATCAGAGCCCCCCAGCCGAACAGCGGTTGTGGTTCCGATTACGTAACCGTCAACTCCTGGGCTATCGGTTTCGCCGACAGTATGGTATCGGTCGTTATGTACTGGATTTCTATTGCCCCCAAATCCGGTTGGCCATCGAAATCGATGGAGACAGCCATTTTCAACCGGGTGCACCCGAGTATGACCGGCAACGGCAAGACTATATTGAATCTTTGGGGATACATTTTTTGCGTTTTACCAATACTGACGTATTCCAACATCTGGATGAAGTGGTAGCGCGGATTGCAGAGGTTGCGGAGGGATTTTCGGCTGGGTTGACCCCCTCTAAATCTCCCCCTTCGTAAGGGGGAGACTTTAGCTGTGCCTGCCCTCTACTCTGGTTCCTCCCCCTTCGTAAGGGGAAGTGTTCTGGTTCCTCCCCCTTACCAAGGGGGAGGTTAGGAGGGGGTAGACGCGCCCGCAAGCCTCCCCTCAATCTTCCTTTTCTCCTCCTTATACAAATTACCAATAGATTTTACTTTTTTAATGCGGATAGAATAAAATCGAAGCTGGTTAAAGAAGCCACTTGACTTGGGAGAATGGATTGGACGATTTCATCAACTTTCTCACGCAATCCATCCAATGTTTTCAAATTTATCCAGCACAACTTATCTTTCATAAATTGCCATACTCGTTCAATCGGGTTCAGATCGGGACTTTAAGGTGGTTGAAACAACAAGACAATATTATCGGGAATCATGAGGTTTTTAGCAGAATGAAACCGACCGTTATCTAGTTGAATCATGTTGAGACTATGCGGATAATCTTTAGAAAATTCATCCAAAAACAACTGGAAACAATCAGCATTTAAATGAGAAAATTCTAAAAAGAAATTCTCGCCACTCAGCGGTTCAACCGCACCATAAAGATAAAACGATTGAAAATTCCATTGGACCGGACCGACTGGCTTGATCCCGAGTGCGGTCAGAATCCGTCGGGTAATCGTCTTTAATCAAAAGCGGCTTTCATCTTGACTCCAATAGCGTAATGGTCGGGCCGTATCTTTCTCAACTTGTTGAAGAACATCAATTAGTTCAATTTGTCGCGAGAGTTTTTTTTAAAGGAAACCACCGCTTCCTCGCTGCGACGAATGCTGGTTGGCCGGGCGACTTTGAGTTTCGCTTTTAATCGATAACGAACCACTTGATGCACCGTTGAATAAGGAATCTCCGCCTCGTATTCCTGGAGAAGCCACTGTTGAATTTCTCCATAACTATGAAACCCTTGGGTCGGATCATTCAGGCGGAGTTGGAGTTCGGCCACCATGGTTTCAGAAATTTTGGAACGACGACCCCCGTGGTAGTTCCACTGCAACAGCCCGGTCAGGCCTTGGGTACGATACAATTTAAGCCACTTCACGACGACGGATTTTGATCGCCCTAAATGATCGGCTAACTCTTGCAAGGAATTAAAAAACTCCGTTTTAATCCAGTAGAGAATTTGTAGACGCTCTCGAAACTTAGCGCGGGTCTGCGCGTTCATGATTTCCCTTAATTCTTCGGCGGATTCTTGGATTTCGACATGTAATGAGCGGCTCATGATTCGATCATCAAAGTAGGGTTGAAAAAAATATTATAACACAATCTAGCCGTAAATGGTATAACCCAACACCATCGCCGGTTCGGGGCAGTCCAGCTTCGGCTTGATGGCGCTGGGTTGGTTGGGCAGAAAAAACTGGTGTTCCCAGTGATCGCGCCGGGCCTGGATGAAGATTGCCAGGTCGTGACGCAGGCCGGTTGGTTCCCGCGCCGGCGGGGGTGCCGAGGCCAACTGCCGGACGGTCCAGTCGGCGGTACGGGCGTACAGGGCGTTGCGGTCACCGGAACCCATCTTATCGAGCGGTTCGGCCGGGCTGTTGACACCGATGGTGTCGGCCAGGTTGACGGTGCGGGGTTTGCCATCGATCTCGATGGTGACCGACAAGGCCGCTTTGGCGACGGCGCTGACGTAGAGGATGCCCAGTTTCAGCGCGCCGCGCTCGGCCTGGCGCAGCAGAAAGGGCAACTCGTGGGTTTTGATGTACTCGGAAGTCAGAAAGGGATTGCTGACGAGCAGGATGCCGATCTTCGATTCGGCCAGCGCCTGTTGGATTTCAGGATGGAACTGGTCACCGATGTCGATGCGTTTTCGGTCGTACCAGACTTTGTCCCGGAGGGTGGCCACGGCCTCCAGCGCCGACGCGAGGTTTTCCAGATAGGTGAAGTCCTTGTGGCTGAAGCTGATGAAGATTTTGCTGTCCATGGGCGTGTCCTTTAATACAACATCCGAAAGTTTTCCGTATCGGGTCAAGCATAGCAGGCAATTTCTGAGTGAAGGTGGCGATGCGATGGCGCGAGTGGCTGGAGAACTGGGACATGGCGTCCCTGAAGATTTCCATTCCCCGGAAGTGTCGAAAGACACGCGTTTCCCGCCGATGTGGAGACGCTCCAGGTTCGGCTGCGAAATTACACCAGGATGGGGCTGAACATGGCGGGGATCGAGGGTTTGCTCCCCCTCTCCATGCGTGAAGAGGGGGAGTGAGGTTCGGAGCGGTGGATGATGCTTTGCATGTCCACTCTGCCTAGTAAAACCTATTGAGAATTGACGAAAATATTTGGGTTTGTGGAAAGAGGGCCTATTCCATCGCTCCCAGCGCGACGGTATTGAAGCCGCCGTCCACATAGACGATCTCGCCGGTGATGCCGGATGCCAGGTCCGAGCATAGGAACGCGGCTACGTTGCCCACTTCCTCGATGGTCACGCACTTGCGCAGCGGCGCGATGTGCTCGAAGGTATCCAGCATCTTGCGGAAGTTTTTGATGCCGGAAGCCGCCAGGGTGCGGATCGGCCCGGCGGAAATGGCGTTGACCCGGATGCCTTCCGGACCCAGCGCCTGCGCCAGATAGCGGACGTTGGCGTCCAGGCTGGCCTTGGCCAAACCCATGACGTTGTAGTTGGGCACCGCGCGTACCCCGCCCAGGTAAGTCATGGCGATCAACGCGCCCCGACGCCCCTTCATCAGCGGCCGGGCCGCCTTGGCCAGCGCCGCCAAACTGTAGGAGCTAATGTCGTGGGCGATGCGGAAATTCTCGCGGCTGATCCCCTCCAGGAAATCGCCCTCCAGCGCTTCGCGCGGCGCGTAGGCGAGCGAATGGACGACGATGTCCAGCCCGTCCCAGTGTTGCTCGAGCGTCTCGAAAACCGCTTCGATGTCGGCGTCGCTTTCCACATCGCAAGGCAGCGCGATGGAACTGCCCAGTTCGGCGGCCATCTTCTCGGCGCGGGGTTTCAGCTTGTCGTTCTGATAAGTGAAAGCGAGTTCGGCACCTTCCCGATGCATGGCTTGGGCGATACCCCAGGCGATGGAACGGTTGCTGGCGACTCCCAGGATCAGGGCGCGTTTGCCGGCGAGAAAACCCATAATGAACTCCTATGCATTTTAGGTATCGTTTAGACGGGTCACTGAATTCGCGAACTGTAAAGGATATTGCATGACGCGCGCAAAATACCGTTTCCTCCACGGCCTGGTGGCTGGCTTGCTCGGCCTGGTCTGCGCCTTGCCGGCGACCATGGCCATCGGTGCGCCCGTGCATGGCATCGCCCTGCACGGCCAACCGAAGTATGGGCCGGACTTCAAGCATTTCGACTACGTCGATCCCAACGCGCCGAAGGGCGGCGAGGTGCGCTTTGCGGCCATCGGCGGTTTCGATACCTTCAATCCCTTCAATATCAAGGGCCAGGCCGCCGCCGGCATCGGCCAGTTGTTCGAGACCTTGCTGACCGGCGGCGCGGACGAGCCCTTCAGCGAGTATGGCCTGATCGCCGAAAGCGTGGAGGTGCCAGATGATCGAGGTTCGGTGACGTTCAATCTGCGACTGCAGGCGAAGTTCCACGACGGTACGCCGATCACGGCCGACGACGTCCTGTTTTCCTTCGAAACCCTGAAGACTAAAGGCACTCCGCTCTATCGGTTTTATTACGCCAACGTCGCCAAGGTCGAAAAATTGGGCGAACGGCAAGTGAAGTTCACGTTCTCTCCCGGCGAGAACCGCGAGCTGCCGCTGATCGTGGGCCAAATGCCGGTGCTCTCCCGGAAATACTGGCAGGATCGCGATTTCGGCGCGACGACGCTGGAGGTGCCGGTCGGCAGTGGTCCTTACCGGATCGAGCGATTCGAGCCGGGCCGTTTCATCGTCTACCGGCGGGACGAAAATTACTGGGGCAAGGATTTGCCGGTGAACCGGGGATTCAACAACATCGACCGACTGCGCTACGACTACTACCGCGATGTCACCGTGGCCCTGGAAGCCTTCAAGTCCGGCGCCTACGATCTGCGGATGGAGAACAGCGCCAAGCAATGGGCGACCGGCTACGACTTCCCGGCGCTGGAGAAGGGGCTGGTCAAAAAGGAGACTTTCTCCAGGCAGATGCCGGCCGGGATGCAGGGTTTCGCGTTCAACCTGCGCCGGCCGCTGTTCCAGGATCCGCGAGTCCGCCAGGCGCTGGCCTACGCCTTCGATTTCGAGTGGAGCAACCGTAACCTCTTCTACGGTCAGTACACCCGCACCCGCAGCTATTTCGATAATTCCGAACTGGCGGCGCAGGGTTTGCCTTCGCCGGAGGAACTGGCGGTGCTGGAACCGTTGCGCAAGGAACTGCCGCCCGAGGTGTTTACCACGGCTTACCAGCCGCCAACCGCCGGCGACGACGCCCAACTCCGCGCCAATTTTCAGAAGGCGCTACAGTTGTTGCAGGAAGCGGGTTGGGTGTTCCGCGACCGCAAGCTGGTCAGCGCCAAGACCGGCGAGCCGTTCCGCTTCGAGTTGCTGATCGCCGAACCCACCTGGGAACGGATCGCGCTGCCGTTCGCCCGCAATCTGGAACGGCTGGGTATCGAGATGAACGTGCGCTCGGTGGATTCCGCCCAGTACGAAAATCGGGAACGCAGCTTCGATTTCGACATGATCGTCAACGTCTGGGGTCAGTCGCTGTCCCCCGGCAACGAGCAGCGGGAATTCTGGAGCAGCGCCGCCGCCGATCAGCCCGGCAGCCGCAATCTGGTCGGCCTGAAAAATCCGGCCATCGATAAGTTGGTGGATCAGGTGATCGCCGCCCCCGACCGCGCCACTCTGGTAACCCGGGTCCGGGCGCTGGACCGGGCGCTGCAATGGAGTTTTCTGGTGATCCCGCACTGGCATATTCCCTACGACCGCGTCGCGTTCTGGGACAAGTTCGGTTATCCCGCGGTAACCCCCTTGCAAGGGGTACAGTTGAACGCCTGGTGGGTTGATCCGGCCAGGGACAAGACCTTGACCGAGCGCAAGGCCGGGAAGTAATCCTGGTTAGGCATCCTCGCCGCTGAGGGTTCAGTGCGAGTCGTAATGCCGTCCGCATTGCATGATCGTGATTTCGTCGTTCTCGACGATGTACACGATCCGGTTCGCCTCATCAACCCGCCTCGACCATTGCCCGGAGAGTTGATGTCGCAAGGGTTCCGGCTTGCCGATACCCTCGAATGGCGACCGCTGAACGTCTTGAATCAGCCGGTTGATCTTCCGTAGCATGGCCTTGTCGGACTGCCAACTGAGGTAGTCCGCCCATGCGCCTTCCATGAATTTAATCTTCATCGGGCAGCAGTTCCCGCTCGATGATGTTTCGCCCGTGCCGGTAGTCATCAAGCCGCTGCAGGAGGATGCTCCGGTTCGGTTCGCGCAGCAGGAACGTGGTTTCATCCTCGGAAGCGGCGGCGCGCAACAGTGCTTCGTACTCGGCTATCGGCAGAATCACGGAAATCCGTTCTCCTGCCTCATTAACAATGTATTGTGTGCTCATCAGCGATCCTCCACCCTTGCCGGGTAGGGACAATGTTAAAGATTAAACCGGAAGTGATCCATGCAGGGCAAACTGTTCACTCAGGATTTCTTGCGGGAAGGCATCCAGGAAACGGACGCCTGGAAGTGCCTGGACGCCGACGAACTGGCCCGATTCCGCGCCCGAACCGAGGCGATCTTCGGCGCCTTGCCCGCCGATAGCCAAGCCAACGAAGCGGTCACAGAAACCGAGATCATTTTTCCGGTGCTGGAAGCCCTGGGTTGGGCATGTCTGCCGCAGCAAACGGCCTCTGGCAAGGGCCGCCAGGACGTGCCCGACGTGCTGCTATTCGCGGACGCCGCCACCAAGCAGGCGGCGCTGGCGGAGCGCCGGGACGAGCAACGCTACCGTCACGGCGTCGCCATCGTCGAATGCAAACGCTGGCGGCGCCCGCTGGATCGCGGCGACCGCGCCGATCCCCCCGACGCCAATGCGCCGTCGAATCAGATGCTGCGCTATCTGAGCCGGGCAGAAGTGGCCTCGGAGCGGGCAATTCGATGGGGCCTGCTGACCAACGGCCGGCATTGGCGGCTGTATTTTCAGGGCGCACGCTCCCGTTCCGAGGAGTTTTTGGAACTCGACCTGGCGTTGCTCGCCGGCATGAAAGGGCTGCCAGCGGATCTGCTCGCCCCCGCCAGCCAGGACGCCGCGCATTTCCTCGCTGCGTTCTACCTCCTGTTTGGCCCCGCCGGTTTCGTTCCTCAGCCCGGCGATCCCGAGAACCGCGCCTTTCTCGCCATCGCCCTGGCGGAAACCCGGCGCTGGGAAGCGCGCGTGTCCCAGGATTTGGGAGAATGGGTCTTCGAACGGCTGTTTCCGCGCCTGGTCGCGGCCATCGCCGAACACGATCCGGCGGCGTCCAGACCGCATACGGTGGACTACCTGGACGCCGTGCGCCGCGCGGCGCTGATCCTGCTCTACCGCCTGTTGTTCGTCCTCTACGCCGAGGATCGCAACCTCCTGCCGATCCGCGACCCTCGCTATAACCACTATTCCCTGCGCGTCATCCGCCAAAAGATCGCGCGGCATCTGGACGCGAACGCCGTCTTCAGCGCCAGTGCCGGGCGTTGCTACCGCGCTCTCAAGGACCTATTCCAGATCATCGGCCAGGGCGACGCCGCGCTCGGCGTGCCGCCCTACAACGGCGGCCTGTTCGACGACCGCGCTCATGCCCTGCTGGAACGCCTGACCCTGCCCGACGCGGTGGTGGCCGAGTTGATTGACGGCTTATCGCGCCGTCCGGTGGGGCAGGAGCGCCGCTGGATCAATTACCGCGATCTGTCGGTGCAACAGTTGGGCTCCATCTACGAGCGCCTGCTGGAATACCGGGTGGTCAGCGACGACGCCGGCCAAATCCGGGTCAGCCCCACCGTTTTCGCCCGCAAGGGCAGCGGCAGTTATTACACCCACGATGATCTGGTTCAACTCCTCATCCGGCAAACGGTCGGCCCCCTGCTCGACGAACGTGCGGACGCCTTTCAGCGACAGGTGGAGGCGTTGGCCCGGCTGCGTTCGCCCAAGCCACAACGCTTGCGCGACTTGCAGGACCACGATCCCGCCGCCGCCATCCTGGAGTTGAAAATCTGCGACCCCGCGATGGGCAGCGGGCATTTCCTGGTCAGCCTGGTGGACTACCTGGCCGATCAAATCCTGGAGCGCATGGCCGACAGTACCGCGCGGGTGCATTGGGCGGACGCCGCCGAACCCTACGTGTCACCCCTCGCGCGGCGCATCGCCGACATCCGCGAGCGCATTCTGGCCTCGTCGCAAGCGCACGGCTGGACCGTCGATCCCGCGCAACTCGACGACCGCCATATCGTGCGGCGCATGATCCTGAAGCGGGTGATCTTCGGGGTGGACAAGAATCCGATGGCGGTGGAGTTGGCCAAGGTCGCGCTGTGGCTGCACACCTTCACGGTCGGCGCGCCGCTGTCGTTTCTCGACCATCATCTGCGCGCCGGCGATGCCCTGTACGGCGAGCGGATCGATCGGGTGCTGGACGAGTTGCGCGCGTTCGGTGCCCTGTTCCAGAAAAACGAACTGGCCCGGATCGCGGTCGCCAGCGCCAGCATGAACCAGATTGCCGATCTGACCGATGTGGATATTGCCGAGGTTGACCAATCCCGGCGGCTGTTCGAGCAAATCGATACGGAACTCGCGCCGCTGCGCAAGCTGCTGGATTTTTGGCAGGCGTTACGCTGGCTGCCCGCGCACGATTCGGTTCGGCAACGCGGCTGGGCCGATTTGGCGTCGGGGCGTTTCGGAGATGTGATCGACGTGATCGACGCCGGGTCGGTGGTCGCTGGAGACCCCACCAGCGACGAGGCGCGGACGATCCAGGCATTGCTTCGGCAGACTCGCGAACTGGCCGGGCAGGAGGGTTTTCTGTCCTGGGCCATCGCGTTTCCCACGGTTTGGCGTCATCTGGACAGCGGCCAACCGCAGGGCGGTTTCGATGCCATCATCGGCAATCCGCCGTGGGACCGGATGAAGCTTCAGGAAGTGGAATGGTTCGCCGCGCGCAAGCCGGAGATCGCCCACGCCGTCCGCGCCGCCGACCGCAAGCGGTTGATCGGTCAGTTGGAAAAAGCGGGCGATAGCGTGTGGCTGGAGTACCAGCAGGCCGGGAACCGGGCCGAGACCGCCGCCCGGATCGCGCGGGACAGCGGCGATTATCCGTTGCTGTCCGGCGGCGACGTGAATCTGTATGCGTTGTTCGTGGAGCGGGCGCAAAGCCTGGTGAATGACCGGGGCATCGTCGGGTTGCTGACGCCTTCCGGCATCGCCTCGGACAAGGGTTCCAGCGCGTTTTTCAAAAGCATCGCCACCACGGGGCGGTTAGCGGCGCTGCTGGATTTCGAGAACCGGAAAGGTTTTTTCCCCGATGTCGATAGCCGTTTCAAGTTCTGCGCCTTGGTGTTCGGCGGGGTTAAACGCACTTTTCCCGAAACGCGCTGCGCCTTTTTTCTCCATGCCGTGGCGGAACTCGACGAGTCGCAGCGTTTCTTTGCCTTGAGCGCGGAGGATTTCGCCGCCGTCAATCCCAACACCGGCACCGCGCCGATTTTCCGCTATCGGCGGGATGCCGAGATCACCAGGGCCATCTACGGCCGCTGCCCGGTGCTGATGGACCGGCGTACCGATCCGCCCCGGCAAGTCTGGCCGGTACGTTACCTGCGCATGTTCGACATGACCAACGATTCTCACTTGTTCAAACGGCGGGACGAACTGGAGGCGGCGGGATTTTATCCGGTGGGCGGCCATCGCTGGCGCAAGGGGAAGGACGAGTATGTGCCGCTGTACGAAGGGAAAATGGTGCAGGGGTATGACCATCGCGCGGCCAGCATCGCGGTCAACCCGGCCAACCTGCATCGGCCCGCTCAGCCCGAGCCGGCGAGTTTGAAGCAGCATCAGGATGTGAACTGGTTGCCGGAGCCGCAGTTTTGGATCGACCGGCAACAGGTCGAAACGTCGTCGAGCATCCAATGGACGCTGGCGTTCAAGGACGTGACCGCGCCGACCAACATGCGCACGATGATCGCGATGATCGTGGGGATGGGCGGGTTCGGCAACACCTTGCCCGTGCTACTGCCCGAGGGCGCGAATGGCGAACCCGCCTACCGCCGTTTTACTCCGTTGCTGCTGGCCAATCTGAATTCGTTCGTGTTCGATTTCATCGCCCGCCAGAAGGTGCAAGGGCAGCATTTGAATCTCTATATCGTCGAGCAGATTCCCGTCATCCCGCCGCATCGATTCGAGGCTGCCATCGGCGACCAAACCATCGCCGACTTCATCCGCGCGCAAGTTCTCCGCCTCAGCTACACCGCTGTGGATCTGCGACCCTTCGCCGCTGACATGGGTTACGAGGGCGAGCCGTTCGTCTGGGACGAAAACGACCGCCGTCACCGTCTGGCGCGGCTGGACGCCTTGTTCTTCCATCTCTACGGCCTGGATCGAAACGACGCCGATTACGTCCTGGCGCAGTTCCCCATCGTCCGCGAGCAGGACGAAAAGCAGTTCGGCCGCTATCTCACCCGGGATTTGATTCTCGCCTACCTGAACGCGGTTGCGGCGGGGGATTTGGAGACGGTGGTGGAAGTCCGCTAGGCTCCCTCGCTTCCAGACCGCCTCAAGCTTGGGTGCTTCGTGATAACCTTGTGCGATCATCCAGCCAGCGACCACTAACTAACTGTTTCCCTGATGTTCGCCTACATCCTCCGCCGCCTCGCGCTGATCCCGCTGACCCTGCTCGGCATCATCGCCATCAATTTCGTCATCGTGCAGATCGCGCCCGGCGGGCCGGTGGAGCAACTGCTGGCCCAACTCAAGAACACCGCCGTTTCCGCCACGGCCCGGGTTGGCGGCGGGGAGGGTGTCGAAGCGGGGCGCGGCAGCGCGGCCCAACCGGGCGCGGGCGGCAACAACAGCGCCTATCGTGGCGCGCAGGGCCTCGATCCCGACTTCATCGCCGAACTGAACCGCCAGTTCGGTTTCGACCAGCCGGCCTACGTGCGCTTCGGGAAGATGATCCGCGATTACCTGACCTTCGATCTTGGCAGAAGCTATTTTCGCGATCGCGACGTGCTGGATTTGGTGCTGGATAAACTACCGGTCTCGATCTCGCTTGGGGTATGGAGCACCTTGCTGATTTACGCGATTTCGATTCCGCTGGGGGTCGCCAAGGCGGTGCGCGACGGCTCGCGCTTCGACGTGCTGAGCAGCGCGGCGGTGATCGTCGGCTACGCTATCCCGGCATTCCTGTTTGCCATCCTGTTGGTCATCGTATTCGCCGGCGGGCGTTATCTGGACTGGTTTCCATTGCGGGGGTTGACCTCGGACAACTGGGCGGATTTGAGTTGGCCGGCGCGAATCGCCGATTATTTCTGGCACCTGACCTTGCCGGTGACGGCGATGGTGATCGGCGGCTTTGCCTCGTTGACCATGCTGACCAAGAATTCTTTCCTGGACGAGATCAACAAACAGTATGTGGTTACTGCCCGCGCCAAGGGTCTGAGCGAGCGGCGGGTGCTGTACGGGCACATATTCCGCAACGCCATGCTGCTGGTGATCGCCGGCTTTCCGGCGACGCTGGTGAGCATGTTGTTCACCGGTTCGCTGCTGATCGAAGTCATCTTTTCGCTGGACGGACTGGGTCTGTTGGGCTTCGAGGCGGTGATCGGGCGCGATTACCCGGTGATGTTCGGGACGCTGTACGTGTTCGGCTTGATTGGGTTGCTGCTGAATCTGGTCAGCGACCTGACCTACCATCTGGTCGATCCGCGGATCGATTTCGCCGCGCGGGAGGGGTGAGCGGTGCCGACGCGCTTCGGATTTCGCTTCACGCCGCTGACCCGTCGCCGCTTCGCGCAATTTCGCACCAATCGGCGCGGCTGGTGGTCGCTGTGGCTGTTCCTGCTGCTGTTCGGACTGAGTCTGGGCGCGGAATTCATCGCCAACAACCGGCCCCTGTTGGTCTATTACCAGGGTTCGTTTTATGCCCCCGTATTGAAAGATTACGCCGAGACCGATTTCGGCGGGGTGTTCCCAAGCGAGGCGAATTACCGTGATCCCTATTTGGCGCAACTGATCGACGAACACGGCTGGATGATCTGGCCGCCGGTCCGGTTTCGCTACGATACCGTCAATTACAACCTGCCGGTCCCGGCCCCGGCCCCGCCC
Source organism: Candidatus Competibacter sp. (assembly GCA_031732875.1). Taxonomy (GTDB): domain Bacteria; phylum Pseudomonadota; class Gammaproteobacteria; order Competibacterales; family Competibacteraceae; genus JAVMKJ01. Next base: position 11,856 of record JAVMKL010000280.1, read on the forward strand.
TCCGCCGAGAACTGGCTGGGCACCGACGATCAGGGGCGCGACGTGCTGGCGCGGCTGATCTACGGCTTGCGGATTTCGGTGCTGTTCGGGTTGTTGCTGACCCTGACCTCCTCGGTGATCGGGGTGGCGGCGGGAGCGGTGCAGGGCTATTTCGGCGGTCGGGTGGATTTGCTGTTCCAGCGCTTTTTGGAAATCTGGGGCGGATTGCCTCAGTTGTTCATCCTGATCATCGTCTCCAGCGTGGTGGTGCCGGGATTCTGGACCCTGTTGTTCATCCTGATGCTGTTCGGCTGGACCTCGCTGGTGGGCGTGGTGCGGGCGGAGTTCCTGCGCGCCCGCAACTTCGACTACGTTCGTGCCGCCCGCGCCCTGGGTATGGCCGATGGCCGGATCATGTTCAGGCACGTGTTGCCCAACGCCATGGTGGCGACGCTGACCTTCATGCCGTTCATCCTGTCCGGCTCCATCGTCGCCCTGACCGCGCTGGACTTTCTGGGGCTGGGCCTGCCGCCGGGCTCGGCTTCGCTGGGCGATCTGCTGCGCCAGGGCAAGGAGAACCTGCAAGCGCCGTGGCTGGGAATCAGCGGTTTCGTGGTGGTGGCGCTGATGCTCAGTTTGCTGGTGTTCGTCGGCGAGGCCGTGCGGGATGCGTTCGATCCGAGAAAGAATGCGCGGTAAAGCCAGCGCACCAGCGACGAGATACTCGCCTGGACGTGCCACAAATGTATTGAAATGTGGTCATGCGGAATTGGTGGCCTCTTGGATCTGGGCGTCTACTTGGGATTGGTAGTTCCGAATTTCGATCAGGGGTGGGCCGTGCATCAACGCTTCGTCGTGCGAGGTCAGCGCATCGTAGGCCATCTTGTAATCGTCATCGACCGTCAATTCTCTTCTGGCTGGCCCCAGCCAAGGACCAGAGCTTTTGATCGACGCGAGTTCTCGCGGCGAGAGATCGAGTGCCGACGCATACGTTTCTCGCATCAGATCGATGTAAACCTGTACCGCTTCGGCGGGGCGGGCGCCGTTCGTCACCTGTACGGCAGCTTCGGTCAAGGCGTCCCAACCGATGTTCTCGTCGATCCAACTATCTAGCTTGTTGACCGCTGCCGGCATGAGCATGCAGTCGCCGAACACCAGAACCAGATGCCGTTTGATCGCCAGATTGTTGGTGGGTACGGTCGGCATGAGTCCATTCAGTCGCAACAAGCCTGGGCTGGTATGGCAAGCCGGATTTTCCGTAGTTCCCCGGAAAGCTTGCCAGAATGCGCCCGTGCAACTGACCTGGGTTTGCGGAGATACCGCGCCCAAGTCGCGCATTCTGCTCAGCAAAACCATTTCCTGGGAGACCGTTTCCAGCCGTCGCCGGGCGTAAAGCGCCAAGCGATGCTCCAGGTCGCGCGATGCACCCGATGAGCTGCGCGAACCGGTCGTGTCGATCAGGATGCGCTCGTTGGGGCCGGCTGGCGCCAGTCGCGCCAGTCGGTCGAGCCGCGCCCGAAATTCCTGAATCCGCTGTCGAGACATGCCGTCCTCCCGTTTTCTTCCAATCCGTCGATAAGGTTCAGGTGTAATACAAAGATCGCGCTGGTACAAGTTGGCCGACTCCGGTAAGAGTAGTTGGCGAATCCGCGCGTCTAATACCAGAGCTTTATATTCGATTCTTCTCATGGCGCTTTCCAAGCACAAATCTTTCGTCATTGTTTCGATGCTTGCCGCCGGCGCCGCCGCGTTTGCCTGCTGGCCCCGCGACAAGACCTCAGTCTCCGAACGCTACCGAACCCAGGTGGTGGTGGGATCGGGGCGATATCGTCCAGACCATTACCGCCAGCGGCACGCTCAACAATCACGAGCGGCGATCTCAAGCCGGGCGACCGAGTGGTTACCCGCGAAACCCGT